>JBAVTZ010000039.1:0-23003 GCA_049696515.1 Candidatus Cybelea sp.
ATCGTAACGCGAATCCGTAAGGTGTCACCCGGCCGGACCGGTTTGAGCCAGCGAAGCTCGTCTATGCCCGGTGACCCCAAGCTGGCGGTACCGGGGAGAAAATTTTCGACGAAGAGGCGCATCACGATGGCGGTCGTTTGCCAGCCGCTTGCGATCAAGCCGCCAAAGGGTCCCCGCTCGGCGAGCTCGCGATCGACGTGAAGGTACTGCGGATCGTAGTGCCGGCCGAACTCGAGGACATCGGCCTCGCTCAGTTCAATTGAGCCGAACTCGTAAACGGCGCCGGCTTGATAATCCCGGAAGGAGCGATCCTGTGCCGTCTTCGCGAAGCGTGCAAGTTCGCTAGCCACGCCACGCACCAACTGCACACTGCGGTGCGTACGGGCGCATGCAACCATCGTAGCCCCGGTGGATATTTTAGTCAACACGTTTGACCGTTCGTATCCTGCCCATCGCCGCGCTGTTGGAGGCCCTCATGAACCTGACCGCAGATAGCCAAATAACTCCTGTCGAGACGCGTGAGGAGTTGCTCTATCTGCTGACGCGAGCTTCGGAACTCGAGCACGACCTCGCATGCGCGTACCTTTATGCCGGCTACTCGATCAAAACTGCTCTGGACGAAGGCGGCGTAACCCATGACGAGCTGCTGGCCGCACGCAGCTGGAAACGCAACCTCGCGAAAGTCGCCGTCGAAGAGATGCTGCATCTCGGCCAGGTAGCGAACATCCTCACGGCCGTTGGCGGTGCGCCGCATTTTGCGCGTGCGAATTTTCCGCTGCCGGCATCGGCCTTTCCGTTCGGTATCGAGATTACGCTGGAACCGCTCTCGCAGGCGCTGATCGAACGCTTCGCCTGCTACGAGATGCCCCAGCCGGGAGTCATCGGGCCGGAACTGATGACCGAGTACGAAACAATCCGCGCGCGCACGGCGGCAAATGGCGAACGGCTGGAGCTCATTCGCCAGCAAAACGCAATCGAACCGTTCGATATTGATTTTAAGACCATCGGCGAGTTTTACCACAAAATCGAATCGGCATTCAGCCGCATCCCGTCCGAGCGGCTTTTCATCGGCGATCCCGCCGCGCAAGCGAACCCATCGTATCTCGATCTGCCCAAAGATCTAATACAGGTGGTCGACGCCGCCTCAGCGAGCCGCGCGATCGATATGATCATCGAGCAAGGCGAGGCGCCCCCGGCTCATCATCCCGACGCCCACTTCTTCGTATTCGACAAAATCCGACGCGAATACGAGACGCTGACCCTTAAAGCGCAGCAGGAAGAGCGCATCTTCGAGCCGTTCCGGCCGATGCTGCGCAACCCCAGCACGCGAGGCATCGGCATTATCGCCGGTACAAGTCGCATCACCGACCCCATCGGCCAAGAGCTAGTCGCGTTCTTCAATAGCGCGTATGATCTTATGCTGATGATGCTCGCGCGTTTTTTCGCACACGGTGGCGAGACGGAAGAAGAACTGAGGCTGCTGGCACGTGGAACGCTGCGGATTATGGCGTCAGGGCTCCGCCCCCTGGGAGAGGCGCTCGCCAAGACGCCCGCGGGCCCGGAGTATCGGGGGAAGAATGCCGGTCCCACGTTCGGTTTCAACCGATACGTACAGCTGCTACCGCATAAAAACGCCGCCTGGATATTCTTTCTGGAGCGCCTTTACGAGCTATCGAGCCGGTTGACGCGACTCGCCGAAGAAGCGTCGTTGCCGCAGGAAGTGCAAGAGGCAGCAGCGGCGCTGGAGTCGGTCGCGGAGCATATCACGCCCCTGGTTCCGGCCCAGTTTTCCGTGGCCATTCGGGATGAGGCCGACGCGCGCAACACCCGAACCACCATCCGACCGGAAGTTGACGGCCCCTACATCGTGCGCAACTTGCGGAAGCTCACCAACTCCAAGGGCGAAACGCTCGCGGTGCGGCCGATCGTCGCGCTTTGCCGCTGCGGCGGCTCGAAGCTCAAACCGTATTGCGACGGCACGCACGCACGGATCGGCTTCTGTAGCGCTAAGTCACCCGAGCGCACCCCGGATCGTCTGGATACGTATGTGGGCAAAGAGATCGTGGTGCTCGATAACCGCGGCACTTGCTGTCACTTCGGCAACTGCACCGGGAACCTGCCGCAGGTGTTCCACGACAAGTCCGAGCCGTTCGTCACGGCTGACGGCGCGAGCGCCGACGAGATCGAACAGATCGTCCGCGCTTGTCCATCCGGCGCGTTAGGGTTCGCCAAAGACGGCGTAACCTACGAGGGCGAGGCGCGAGAGCCGGAAGTCTACGTTGCGGCGAATGCAAGCTACTACGTGCGCGGCGGTATCGAGCTCGAGGGTGAGCCTACGAACAAAGGCGCCTCGCGGGAGCATTATGCCCTGTGCCGCTGCGGCCACTCCAAGAATAAGCCGTTCTGCGACGGGACGCATTGGTGGATTGGCTTCAAGGACGATGACAACTGACGATTGAAACCGGCTCGGACCAAGGCTAATCTGATGAGGACGTGACCATGAGTGATCAACCTGCACTAAGTTTCGCCAAAGACATCCGCCCGATGTTCACCGACACGGACGTCGCCCACATGCAGCCGGCGGGCATCGACCTCTCAAGCAAAGACGATGTGACTGCCAACGCGGACGCCATCTACACAACGGTCAGCGGCGGCAGCATGCCGCCGCCAAGCTCAGGCGAAGAACGCTGGTCGCCTGAGATGTGCGCGCGTTTCAAACAGTGGCAAACTCAGGGCTGCCCGCCCTAACGCGGCGTTCGAAATGCGCGGCGGCCGTGGCAGCACTACTCGCCTCGGCAGGCGCGGCCCGAGGGCAAGGCGACGTAACGCAAGCGATGACAATAAGACTGATCGTTTGCCCGTCGCACGCGACGGAGCGCCCAACGCTTGAAATACTTGGGGCGGCGGCGCAATACGTAAAAGCCGCCGCGGCGGCGCGAGCGCTCGATGGAACTTGGACGTTTTCCCTGCGGCTTCCAGCCGGCCACTACGATTTGATAGCCCGCGTCGCCCGCGGGTGCTCCCATGTAGAAGAGTTTACCGTGCTTCCCCGTCACGACCGCCATCTTGTCGGCGCGCTCGCCGGCCAGTACATAGGCGGAGAGGACTATGACCGCGCCGTTGCCGGCACCGTTCCTTTTGAAAACATGGTTGTGACCAAGCAGCGCCTGGACATACCGATGGCGGAGAGCCCCGTGGCCGTTGACGGGACGATGTATGATGCCGAGTCGCTTGGGCCGCACCCGTATCTTCTACGTTTCTACCTTCCCGGCAGCAGTCAGTACACGAGCTTCGAAGTCGATTTTCGGCATACGCCATCCGGCTCGCACCTTCAGCGCGACCTCAGTCTGGATGACATCCGTACTGGGTTGCGCGATGCGGATTCCGGCCCTTTCTGGGCGCCGGGGGGACCTCACATATCGCCGACGTTTCAACTATTCGGTTCGACGGGAGCGGCTGCCCGAGCGATGACTGTGGCATTCGCCGACCTCGTGAAGGCAAAGCAGCTGACGGGCCCCGCGGCCGACCTTGACGGCTACTTCATCGATGAGAGTACGCAGAACCCTCGGCGCGAGGGAGAAAAGATGCTCTTCTTGATCGAGTTCATCCCGAAGGCGCAGTTCGACGAGAAAACGCACCTCGAGATACTAAACTCCGGCGCCTGCGAGCGAGACGGCCGGCCACACGCGTCCTACGTTGTCCGCGAAGACATGGTGATCGTCGAGCGGAATCTCTGCGTACCGAATCCGTGATTGCGTTTATTCCAGGCCGACGTCAAGGGTGATCTCGGCGGTTCCGCCGATGGTGGGATCGAGGCGTGTAACCGCCATGCCGAATGCGTGGCGATCGATCTTGCCTGTGGCGCGATAGGCCGGCTGCCCGGCGGTTCCGGTCACCGTGACCTGCATCCGCTCGGCCTGCGTGACGCCGTGAATCGTGATATTTCCGTCCATCTCAAATGAGGCTGGACCGGTAGGGACGATCTTCGTACTCGTGAACGTCCAGCGCGGAAACTTCGCGGCATCGAAGAAGTCCGAGGATTCGAGCGCGCGATTGCGATCCGGCTCGTCGGTAGCGATCTCGGTCGCATCGAGCACGGCAGTTACGCTCGCCGGAATCGTGGAATCGGCGGCGAGCGTCACCGAGCCGCTCAGAATCGGCACGGTTCCGACGACGCGTTCGACCCAAATATGTGCGATGCTGAACTGCGCGCGCGACTTTGCCGTGTCGATGGCACGCGGCGCCGGCGGCGGCGACGCGGCAACCAGCGCCGCCAAAAAAGCCATACTGATGGCAGCCTTAGTCAACATTAATAGGCGATGCTGAACTGTGCGTTCATCGTATTGGTGGTTTGGGGGACGTGCGAGATTACATCTTCGACGGTGATCCGCATGTTTTCGGCCGGACCATAACCCAGCAACACGACGCCATCGCGCGTGAAGCCGCCGATTGGATCGTACGTCCCTTCGTAACGCGCTAAGGCGAAGAGTCGCTCGTTGAAGGCGTAGCGCAGCTGCTCGAAACCACCACTCGACCGGCATCCGACCAATCCGGGTGTGGCGCAGTTGGAATCCCAACCATTGAGCAGTACCGCCTCGCTCGAAAAACGCGTCCACTGTCCGATGGTGAAACCAAAGCCCAGACGATCGAAGCGGTCGAATGAGCCGCCGGCGATTGGTCGCAGGCCGTCGTAGCGAAAGGCACTGAGGGTGAACGGCCCCATGGCGTCCTGCGCGTAAAGTTCGGTGTCGACGCCCGTCGACGCGAGCCCGCTTTGGCGGTCGTATCCGGGACCGGCGAAGAGCTGCACGTTCAGGCCTCGCAGCGGATCGCCTACCCCGAGCCGCATGCCTGCTTTCGGATCGAAAAAGTTGAAAGGATTGGCGCCGACGGTTTGTACGTAGGGCGTGTAGTCTTGATACGTATCTCGAAACGTCTCTGGGTCGACCGGCAACGGAAGCGTAAACTGTCCCCCCTGCAGATAAACGGGGATTCGCGCCTCCCAGGGGTTCACGCGATCGCTAATCCAGGCATCGCGCAGCAATCCGGGCTCGCCGCCGTCTACGACATATTGCTCCACGAAAAAGTTCGCGCGCGAGCCGATTGTCGCCGAGCTGAACGCCTCGATTTCATCCACGATTGCCTTGGGCAGCCCTTCGCCGTTTGGACCGCTCCCCTGATACTCGCTCGAATCAACCAGATTCATCTTCACCGAGACCGGAATCGCGGGGCCGGAAGAGATGCCGGGGAACCGCTCGCCGTAGGCCAAAAAAGCGGCGCCGAACTGATTGAGATGCGGAATGACCGAATGGCATTTCTCGCACGTGACCCCGTACTGATGAGCAAAGAGCGGAATCGCGGGTGCGGCGACCGGCCATGCGGTTCCGAGCAGGGTCAGCAAACACAAGCTACCCCATTTAGTCATGCCTCATAACATACTTAGCCCAGCCTAATACATCCTGCGCCGCCGAAGCCCAAAAAAAAGTGGGTCGACTACATCGACCCAATCTCCGCTCCGAGACCTTGGCGGACTCCGCTACGCGCCTTAAGAATTCCGCAATGCTTCGCTTCGGCTCCCAGCCCCCTAGCGAGTTGCCGCCTGGGCCAAGATGTCGCATTTAGCCGCGAAGATGAAGTCGCTCTCCGTGAGTCCGCCGATCTTGTGGGTCCAGATCTCGACGACGAGCCGTCCCCAGGAAACGTGGAGATCCGGATGATGTTCCTGCTCTTCGGCCATCTCGCCGATCCGCACCGCCGCCCCCATCGCGTCGGCGAAGTTCTCGAAGCGGTACGTGCAGGCAAGAATTTCGATCGTGCCGTGCTTGGCGTCGGCTCGCTCCACCACGTGCCAGCCGAGACCGAGCTGCGCAAGCAGCGGTGCAATCTGCTGGTTGTCGAGCGGCGGTACGCCGCCGCGGCAGGGGACGCAGGCGCGCAGCGCGAGTTCGCTCATGGCAGATCGTTAAGCGGTTGTTGCTGCGCGGCGAAGTCGTAGTCGGTGAAATCGGCGCTGGCGGAAAGCGCCAAATGAGGCTCGTCGATCTGCGCGATCAGCGTCACCGGTAGGAAGAAACCGCTTACGTTGCTCGAGTTGACGCTCATCTGAACGCGCGTTCCGTCGGTGTACGTCGAATCCACAGTCCGCGCGTGCCAGTACGGGCCTAACGCCACGATGGCGCTTTTCAGCGTCGAGTCATTGAGGGCGTGGAGCGCGAAGAGCGTCTCGCCGTTGCGCTGCCCGATCTCTTGGTACGTGAACCGCTTCGGCCACATGACAGGGTCGAGCATCGAGAGATCGGCATCGTGGTGTTGTTTGGGAACGAACCACGGCAGTGTCGTGAAGTGAACGACGTAGGTCTGTCCGGCCGCGTAGTCACCGACACCTTCCAAGCGGAAGTGGAGCCAAGGAAAGTGACGCATCGCCATCACGACGACCATGTGGAAGGTATAGCGTGCCGGAGCTTGGCTGTTTTCGGGCGTTGGAGTAGTGGCAACAGCGGCCTGACTCACTCCGGTGGGAGAAGCAATCTGAAGAATGCCGAGCACTACGCTGCCGGCAGTCACGCCTTTAGTGAAGCGAATCGTAGTCGAATATTTTGCAGACCGAAACCGCACATCCTTTATGGTTACCGACTGCGGCTGCTTCGGTTAGCGGGCAGGCGACTGCGCGCCTTTTGGACGCTTTATGACCCGCAGATTTCTTCGGGTGCGAGTCGAAAAACGACGTCCCTGACGAGCGCGGCGATGACCGCCGGCCGTTCGAGAATTGCATAATGCGCGGTGTTGTCCAGTACGATGCAGCGCGCATCGCGCAGTAATGCTGCTACTTTCGCTTCGCTCTTTTCAGGCGCGTCGTTAACGGGAGCGATGATCAGAGTCTGCACCGCGATCGCGCTCGTCGCGTCCGCGAAATCCGCGTGCGCCCACGATTCGAAACTCTCGAGCGCGACCTCGCGCGTGGTTGCGGCCGCAGCCGCGCACAGCCGATCGAGCTTCCCGCTTCCCGGCTCGCGGGTGAACGTGCGCGCGAGCCAGTCTCTGACCATTGCCGGATCGCCGGCGGTCGAACGCAAATAGGTTTCGCCCTTTGGCGAGAAACCGGCACCGCTTGCCGGTATCGGTGCGATCAGCACCAGTCCGTGCACGAGCTCCGGCGCATCGACGGCGAGGCGCAGCGCGATCGTCGCCCCCATCGAGTGCCCGACGACGAAAACCGGAGCCGCTCCGAGAAAAACGATCAACTCGCGCAGGTCTGCAGAAAAGCGCTCGAGATTATACGGGCCTGGAGCGTCACGCGACGCACCGCTGCCCCGCAGGTCCACCGCGATAGTTCGCACATTGAGCCCCAGCGCCGCAATCAGGTCGTTCCAGACGGAGTGATCGGCTTGCCAGCCGTGTACGAACAGGACGCAAGCCGCGCCCGAGCCGCCTTCTTCGAATGCCAACTCGGCACCGTCGCTCGTACGGAAGAACCGCATCGCTATGGAAAGTTCGACCCTGCCGGTGACAACACTTCGTTCAACGGGATTCGCCAACTCCCGGCGAACCGTTTTTACATGAAAGTCTTCCCTTTTGGCAATTATGCGTTGGGCATCTGCACGATTTGTGCAATCTTGGCAGGCTGCGCGGATTCACACGCCCAGATTGGGCCGCAGCTGACGACGGCCCCGGATGCGGCCTTCAACGCCGATTCGGCTTCGGGCAAGGAGCAGGTTCTCTACAGTTTCACCGGTGGTAGCGACGGCGGCAACGCCGCGACCGGGGTGGTATTAGACCGCCAGGGAAACCTCTACGGCACGACCGTCGTTGGAGGAGCGGCCGCCTGTGGCACCGTTTTCAAACTGGCGTCGCAGCCGAGCCCTCCATGGCCGGAAACGGTGCTCCATAACTTCAGCTGCTACAGCGACGGCAAAAACCCGCACGGAGGCGTGACCTTCGATCCGGGCGGTAACCTTGACGGCACGACGGTCGCCGGCGGCTCGGGCGGCGCGTGCGGCAGCGACGGTTGCGGCGTCGTCTTTCAACTTACTCCGACGATCGAAAACGTACTGCACAGTTTTACCGGCGGTAGCGATGGCTTCGGACCGGGGGGAGGCGTCGTCTTCGATTCGGCCGGTCATGCGTATGGGACGACGCCGGACGGCGGGGCAGATTCCCAAGGTGTGGTCTACGAGCTTTCTCGGTCCGGAGGACGCGAGACGATACTTCACGCCTTTACGGGCGGAAAAGATGGTGGCGTCGGATCGCTCGGCCTCTTGCTGCTCGATAAGCCGGGCAGCCTCTATGGCGTTACCGAGGAGGGAGGCGCCCACAGTGCGGGTACCGTCTTCAAGTTATCGCACGCGTCGAAGACGCGTTGGAAACTGACGACACTTTACGCCTTTAAAGGAATGCCGGATGCGGCTTCACCTTACGGCGGCCTGATTGCCGACACGGGCGGCAACCTTTACGGAACCACGTACTACGGCGGCACAAATGGATTGGGTTCCGTCTTCGAGCTGGCGCCGGGTCCGCACGGCAAATATCGCGAGCGGGTAATCTACAGTTTCCGAGGTGGCAGCGACGGAAGCTCCTCCACGAGTACCCTGGCGTTCGGCGGATCCGGCGACCTCTACGGCACCACGTCGGCGGGTGGAGGAAGCTGTGGTTGCGGAACGATCTTTAAGGTCAATCCGACATCGGGCAAGGAGAAGGTGTTACATCGTTTTGGCACGGGTACGGACGGTGCGTATTCTTACTACGGAATGACTGCGGACGCGAGCGGTAACTTTTACGGAGCGACCGTCCAAGGCGGCAGCTTCAACCAAGGAGCCATCTTTAAGTTCACGCCATAACACGGTAGGTTTTGCCGGCAGGCGCGGCTTCGAAAAACTTCGAAGTTGCCGCGATGCGCTCGCTTAAAAATTTTTCACTTGGCGCCACAATTTCGGTTGCGCTTCTCGTTGGGTGTTACGGTAACGGATCCTCGACTGAAACCGCGACGACGCCGGCCGGCGCCGGTCTTCCCAACCTTGTACGCACGGCATCGGACAAGCAATCAGCCGGCCTCATCTTCAATTCGTCATACGGCGGAAACTCGGTTGACTACTATTTGAAGGGAACTGGTCCGAACAATCCCGTCGCCGGGAGCCTTTCAGGCAGCTTTTCGAACCCAGAAGGAATGGTCGTCAATAAGGCCGGTGACTTGTACGTCACCAACACCGGCGACGACGACGTGCTGGTTTATCCAAGCGGTTCGACCTCGCCAAGTGCGACGCTTAACGATCCAAACGACTTTCCTGAAGATGTCGCGATCGCTTCGGACGGTACGGTCTACGTTGCGAACGTTTTTGGGCCGATAGGTGCCTCGGGCAACGTCGTGGCCTACGCCCGCGGCGCGAGCAATCCCACCAAAACCTTCGTCGACGAGCACTTCCGGCACGTCATCGGCGTGGCGGTCGACAAAAGTGGCGATCTCTTTGTCTCGTATGATGCCACCCCCGGCAGTGGCAGCGGCAGTGTCGTAGAGTTCAAGGGCGGCAAGGACAAGGCGACGGAGACGCACATCAAGCTTGGAGGAGCCGGTGGTGTGGGGTTCGATAGTGCGGGCCACTTGCTGGTTATCGACCAAGCGGCTCCGAGCCTCAACGTCTATGACGTCGGCAACCGGGAACCGGTCCACAAGCTGACGCTTCCGGGCAGTTCAGCGTTCTTTTCCTTCAATATAGACTCGACGCGGCTCTACGTGGCCGACTACGCATTAGGAGAGATCGACGAGTTTCGCTACCGGCCCAGTGCGCTGACGCAGGTCAACACGATCACCAACGGGATCGTTCCCTCAAATACAAATCTAGGAATCGCGACCACCCCAGCGCAACAGCTCTAGGACACCTCGCTCCTCCTCTTATTTAGCGGCTGCCCGCTAGCTCCACACCCGCGGAGCTAGCATGCGCGCCGCATCTCAAAGGATTATCAAAGCGTCGTGCGACTACCTCATCTTGAGGACGTTGCCGAAGGACTCAGTTGCATGTCGAAGACCTGGGTTTGGTCGGCCTGCACGCTGTAGCCCGAGACGGATCGCGAATCATACCCGGCTTTTTCCGCGGTCATCGTATAATCGTCTGGCTGCAGATAAAAGACCGTGAACTGACCATGGGCATCGGTGGTCGTGGTTATTGACTGAGAGGGCGATGCTATCTGCACTTTAGCGCCGGCAATAGGCGCTCCGGTCGATGCGTCGCTGACCACTCCGCGAATGTTTCCGCTGGTTCCCGCCAGTGCCCAGCTTGCGTGGCCGATAAAAGCGGCAAGCAGCGCGAGCACGCTCAACGTGCGTCGTAAAGATAATGGATTCGTCATTTGGGTGTAACCTCTAAGGGTAGAGACTAAGTGTGTAGTCTGACCCTAATGATGCTCCTTTCCATCCATCGTCGCAATAGAAAAATCATCAAAGCGTTTGGTGCATTGCGGTTTTGATGCGATTCTCAATCGGAGTTTAGTTTGAAAATCTTTGAGGTTCACGCGTTCGTTCTGATCTTCGTTAAGCGAGCTGGCGAAAACCGGTCGCATTACGATGAGCGCAAAAATCAACGACTATTCAATCAACGACTATTCAAAGTTGGTTCGTCTAAGGAGTGTGCCGCCGCCGTTTGCCGTGCGGCATGGCGTCACAGAGGCTTCTTTAAGCTTCACAGAACCTGTCACCAGGGGACGGCCCGAAGGCCCCAGTTATACCCTCGGGGGCCCGGCGAGCGGGGTGCCCTTTTATTTCGGTTTTGGTATAGTCGTGGGGTCATGTTAACGCAGTTCGTACCATTTGAGCTCGAGCGATTGCTCTCAACCTGGGAAAATCGTGTGGACTATAACCTCTCCGAAAGCGGCGTCCATCCGATGACTCTTCGCGAGCTGCTTGGCGACGGTCTCGAGCGCGCACTCGCCGACGTTCGCCTGCGCTATCCGCAAGCGAATGGCATGCAAACGCTGCGTGAGAAGATCGCGGCGCTCTATCCGAACGCGACCGCGGATAACGTCCTGGTCACGGTTGGTGCGGTTGCGGCCAACTTTGTTGCCACCTCTGCGTTGACGCAGGCCGGCGACTCCATCGCCGTGCTCGAACCCAACTACCAACAGATCTGGGGGCTCGCACGAAACCTGGGTCGCAGAGTTTCCCCCTTTCACTTGCAGCCCGACCTCGATTGGCGCATTGATGCCGAGGAGCTCGCGCGTGCGGTAACGCCCGATACCGCTCTCGTGGCGATCGTCAATCCGAACAATCCAACTGGACGCACCTTGAGCGCCGCCGAGCGAAATGCCATAATCGGGGCGGCGACCAGCGCCGGCGCGTGGCTGCTCGCCGACGAAGTCTACGCCGGGAGCGAACGCGCAAGCGATATAATGACGCCGACATTCTACGGTGAGTACGAGAAGGTGCTCGCGGTCAACAGCGTGTCGAAGACCTACGCGCTGCCCGGCTTGCGGATTGGCTGGGTCGTCGGACCGCCCGAGGCAATCGAGCGGATGTGGGCATGGCAGGATTACGCGACGATCAGCGCCGGCATCCTAGGCAACGAGCTTGCCGCGTATGCGCTTTCGCCGGATGCTCGCGCGCGCATTATCACGCGTACTCGGGAGTACGTGCGGCGGGGATATGCGCGCCTCGAACGCTGGGTTTCGAGTCGCGATGACGTAACGATTGCGCCTCACGACGCTGGAGGAATTGCGTTTATCGCATACCGTCACCCGATGAACTCCACCGAGTTGGCTATGCGCCTGATCCAGCGCGCCAGCACCTTGGTCGCGCCCGGCGACGCGTTTGGCATGGATGGCTATCTGCGCGTCGGCTTTGGACTGCCTGAGGATTACCTTGGAGCGGGGCTGCAACGCATAGCTGCGGTCCTCGACGAGCGCTAACCCGTCTTAGCGAAAAATAATTACTCAGGAGAAGGTGACTTCGCCCGGCCGAACTAACCGCAGGGATTGTCATCATGCGGGTCCCGGCGGTCGTCGTTGCTCTTGGTTTAGTTGCGTGTACTCACAGCGACTTTACGCCCAATGTCATCAATTTGAGCCCCAACGGAACGGTTACGAAGCCCGCGAGTGAGTCGATCAAGAAGTCGTTTGAGTTAACGGCACAGGAAGACGGCTACAGCAGCGAATTCACCGCCGAAACAATCGTAGGGAAATGTTGGGTCGTTCAGGCACCGATCACTACCGGCGGGGCTTGGATCGTTGTTCCCCAAGGCCTCACCTGCGCGCGTAAGCTCGACACCGAGCAGATCCAAGTCAAAGATATGAAAGGGAACTCGGCCGTTACCTACATTCGTTCAGTCTAGCGGATAGCTCACAGGGTCGCCGGCGCGATCCTTGAAGGAAGCCCGAGTTCACCTTGCGAGGAGGTCTCCGGATGTTCCAACTCGAGCACTTCACGGACTACGCCCTCGTGCTCCTCAGAGTAATGGTCGGGCTCGTTTTCATTGATAGCGGCTACAACGATCTGCGAGCTCCCGAGGCGCGCAGCCAAAGCCTCGGCTTGCCCAAGCGCGTTATTCTTTTCTTGGCAGCCGCGGAACTGCTGGGAGGCTTTGCGGTTGCAATCGGTCTGCTAACGCAGTTGGCGTCGATCGGATTGATCCTCATCATGCTCGGCGCGGTGCAAAAGAAAATCTTCGTCTGGAAGACTGGATTCTGGGGGAAAGACGGGCTCGGTTGGAACTACGAACTCATTCTGATCTCAATGCTGCTGGTCATTCTCTGCACAAACGGAGGTCGCTTCGTCATCTTCTAGCTGCGCCGCGTTTGGATTTTCTGGAGATTGGGTATGCCGACAGCCACTAGCTCGACCGTAACGGAGGCATTCGCATGGCTGACGATTTCAACCTCGATCGCCGTCGCTTCTTTAGTACGGCGGCCATGAGCATTGCGGCCGCCCAACTCGGAGTTTTCAGCGCTGCGGACGCGCAATCCGAAGACGAAGTGGCGGCTCTGCCCGCGATCAAGCCCGGAACCAATACCTCGTTCGCGACGCTAAAGCAGGTAAACGCCGGACTCTTGAACGTCGGGTACGCCGAAGCTGGTCCCGCCAATGGTCAGGCGGTAATTCTCTTGCACGGCTGGCCGTACGACATTCACAGCTACGTGGATGTCGCTCCACTGCTAGCGTCGGCCGGCTACCGGGTGATTGTTCCGTATCTGCGGGGTTACGGCTCAACGGCCTTTCTTTCAAGCTCGACCTTCCGGAATGGCCAGCAATCCGTCGTCGCTCTCGATATCCTCGCCCTGATGGATGCGCTCAAGATCCAGAGGGCCGTTCTGGGTGGCTTTGATTGGGGTTCGCGGACCGCAGCCATCATGGCGGCGCTCTGGCCTCAGCGCTGTAAGGCCCTCGTCGCGGTGAGTGGTTACCTGATTACGAACGTAAAAGCCCAACAGCAGCCGTTGCCGCCAAAAGGCGAGCTAGGCTGGTGGTATCAGTATTATTTTTCCACCCAGCGCGGGGTGCTCGGTTATACCGAATACCGGGATCCTTTCAACAAGCTCATCTGGACGATTGTCTCCCCCAAATGGCATTTCAGCGACGCTACCTTCGATCGCACCGCGGCCGCGTTCACCAATCCGGACCACGTCGCGATCGTGATCCACAACTACCGGTGGCGGCTGGGCTTGGCTAAAGGCGAAGCGAAATATGACAGTCTAGAAGAGAAGCTTTTTGCCGGGCCCGTGATCTCCGTGCCCACGATTACGATAGCGAGTGATTTCGACGGAGCTGCTGCAAGCGGCACGGCGTACCGAAACAAATTCTCGGGCAAGTATTCGCATCGAATCTTCAAGGGCATCGGCCACAACGTGCCTCAAGAGGACCCGCAGGCGTTCGCCCAAGCCGTTGTCGATGTCGACCATTACGCGGCTACCTGATCGTACTGCAAGAGACCGTTCGGCAGCACGCGGACTCCTTCGGTCGGCACATGGGGCTGCTGCGCGCCGGAGTGCATCAGGTGGCGCACATGAACACCGCGCAGCAAGGTTGCGGCATCGGCGATCAGCCTGCGATGGCATCGCCACCACAAGCTTTCGGAACACATGATCGCTACCGGCTGTTCTTCCGCCTTGCTCACGAGGTCATCGAGTCCCCGAATAAAGTCGGGCGTTTGCATGTAGTCCGCATAGCCGCGGAACGCCGGGTTGCGCAAGGCAACGTTTGGGCTGTCGGGGCGCGTCTTCCGAAATCCACCAAGCTCCGGGTGCCATTCATAGGTTGCGCCGGCAAGGTCGGGAACCCAGCACGCCATTGCCTGCGCCCAGACGTGCGGATGGGCTCGGCTTTTCGGTATGCTTCGAACGTCGACGAGCGTGCTGATGCCGGCGCCGCGAATCAGCGCCGCCAGGTCAATCTCGCCGGCGGCGCCGTGTCCGAACGTGAGTAACTTTACCTCCACCGCTGGCCCACTTCGCAGCGCAACGGAAAAGCACCATTGTAGCGGGGGAAAATGGCGTAGCACTCTTGCAAGCGAGGGAGCACAAAGCGGCGGGGCCGCGGTGGGAGTGAACGCAGCCACCCCGAACCATTCGGGGCCTGACGCGTCAACGGAGCAAGGAGCGCAAAGATGAAGCGTTTTCCCATCAGCCGCCGTGCCGCAAGCGTTGGCATCGCCGGCATAGTGCTCGCGGGGTGCGGCGGGTCGGTTTCGCCGATTGTTGCGCCGGTCGCCCCTGATCGGCAAACAATTCATGTGGCTCGTAACGCCTGCCCCCAGGTGCAGCGCGGCGAGCCGGAGTGCTTAGCGCTGATTCTCGACGCAAAGGGGCGTGCCGGCGTCTCCGGCTGGGCACCGTCCAATATTCAGGCGCGCTACAAGTTGCCTTCGAAAACCAAAGGCTCGGGGCAGGTTGTCGCATTGGTTGACGCGGGCGATAACCCCGACGTTGCCGGTGACATTGCGAGCTATAGATCCCAGTTCGGCCTGCCGGCAGCGAAGTTCCACAAGTACAACCAAGAAGGACAGCAAAAGAACTACCCGAGCTACACGGGCTGGTCCGTGGAGATCGATCTCGATGCCGAGATGGTCTCGGCAACCTGCCCGTTATGCACGATTTATTTGATCGAGGCCAACACGTCCGAGTCGAGCGACCTGGAAGCAGCGGAGCTAGAAGCGGTAAAGCTCGGCGCTCACGTCGTGAGTAACAGCTGGCTTTGTGAAGGCTCGCTCACCTGCGTCGACCAGCGAGATTTCGATACGCCGGGCGTGACCTATCTTGGCGCCAGCGGCGACGGGGGCTCGAGCGGCACTGGTGCTCCTGCAGCCTTTGGCAGTGTTGCGGCAATCGGCGGGACCGTTCTCTCGCAGAAGGGCTCAAAATATCGCGAAGTAGCTTTTGGCGCTTCCGGCGGCGGTTGCGTGACGGGGATCGAGAAGCCGAAGTGGCAACACGACACGTTCTGTGCATCCCGCCTGGCGAATGACGCCGCGGCAGTGGCCTGGAATGTCGCGGAGTACGACAGCTTTGATGGCGGCTGGTTTGCGATTGGTGGCACCAGTGTTTCCACGCCCTTGTTGGCGGGCGTCTTCGGCCTCGCCGGCAACGGTGCCAAACAAGACGGTGGCCGAACCTTCTGGCAAAAAGCTCACCGCAAATACCTTTATCCCATTTCCGACGACGGGTGCGCATATAGTAATGGCAGGTACAATACCTGCACCGGCTGGGGCACACCCGACGGCATCGCAGCCTTCTAAGAGCCGGATCGAGCTTCCGGACTGCGAGCTCGAGGCGGTGCAAATCGCCCCGCGGGCTCGCGGTCTGCCAACACTGGTCTTTCTTCACGAAGGGCTCGGCTCGATCGAACTGTGGAAGGATTTCCCGGCCGCGCTTGCCGCGCGCACGGGTTGTGGTGCACTAATTTTTTCGCGCCACGGCAACGGCTTTTCGTCGCTTCTTGTGCGGCCGCGAGATCCGCAGTACATGCACGCTGAGGCCCTGCGCGTGCTCCCGCGTTTGCTTGACGCGCTCGAGATCGAAGCGCCGATCCTGGTCGGGCACAGCGACGGCGCCTCGATTGCGCTCATTTATGCCGGTGAATACCCGCACGCCGTGCGCGGGCTCGTGCTCGAAGCACCGCATGTTTTCGTCGAGGAGCTCTCCGTGCACAGCATTGCCGCGATTAAGCACCAGTACGAGACGACGGATTTGCGCGACCGCATGGCCCCCTACCATCGCGACGTCGATCGAACGTTCTACGGTTGGAACGACATCTGGCTCTTGCCCGAGTTTTGCGATTGGAACATCGAGGCCTACGTGACCCGAATCCGCGCTCCGGTTCTCGCAATTCAGGGGCTCGAGGACGAATACGGAACTCCGGCGCAGCTGGAATCCATCGTACGGCGCGCACCCGTTCCGGTCGACCGGCTAATACTTGCGCGCTGCGGCCACGTGCCGCATCGGGATCGGCGCCCTGTCGTAGAAGGTGCGATTGGAAGTTGGGTTGAATCGCAACTACCAAAGCCATTTGCGAATTGAGGAAAGTTTAGGGTCCTTGTGATTTGGGAATGGCTGCCCCCGCTGGGTTAGTTAAACGGTTTTTAACTGGTCAACCTTACGAATCGTGCAGGGGGGAGCGTCCCCCCGAGTTGAATCGTACGCCCCATCCGCGCACTACGTTAGTTCAAACGCGAGCATTCGAATGGAAGATAATCTCAAATTCGACCCGTTGTTTTCAACCCGTGTGCCCGATCGTCGGCTGGTACCCCTCAAGGTAGGACTCTGTGCGATCGCAGCCCTTGCGATCTTCGCGGCAGTCTTCCAGTTTTTCCTACGTTATCAATATATCGAGCAACGGGGCGTCGTCTGGCGCATCGACCGAGTCACGCATCAGAAGTGCCGTCTCGTCAACGGTCGTGCCGACTGTTCCGCGAAACCGCCGAGCAGCAGCGTGAGCACGAGCCTTAGTACCAGCACGAGTGTCAGCACCTTCGTGCCGTCGCGAAAGGGTCACGCGCACTGAATTTAGGCGGCCGAAGGACTTCCTAATATGAGGGGTGATCTTGGCAGTGTTCTACCGAGGGATCGTCGCTCGGAAACAGCGTGAAGACGGTCCCGCGCGGCACGACGATGTTCTTGCCTTTGCGGAAATGGTTGAACAGCCCAATGGCGGCGCCCACTCCCGGAACCGGAATGGCGCCCAGATAGCCCGGTATGCCGTCGTTCGGGCCGGCCTTCTCTAACGTATCGGTGTTGTGATTGAGCACGACCCCGAGATGTTGGCCGTCCGGCATTAATAGATAGCGTGGTTCGAGAACGAGCGTGCCGGGACGCGCGTCGCCCCCAGCCGGCGATGCGACGGCGACGACACCGTAGCCCATGGTGCGCTCCGGAATAACCACCCGCGGCCCGGCGGTCACCGCGTTGACCGTCTCGAATCGGAAAAAATCACCCGGCCGGGCTTGAGTCGAATCGATGCTTTCCATCATCTGGACCGCTACGACGGTACAGCGGTCGAGCACCAGAGCGGACGCCGGAACTGCGGCACAGAGGCACGCAAGGGTAGCACAGGCGGCCAGCGCTCGTATCAACCGCGCCTCGGGATGAGATGCAACTCGGCTGCGGCGTAGTCGAACTGGACGATGAACTGCTGGAGAAAGGCGGCTCCGAGGTGACCGAAGGCGGTGCCTTGCAGCGTCTGCGTCGTTCCGATGCGCTGGGGACCTGTGCGATAATCGCCGATTCTCACCTGTGGAATCTCGCCAATCATTTCGACGCTGCTTCCGCCGATTCCGCTCACGTACCGGCGCTGAGTCACGTCGAATAATCCCGGATGTTTCGCATAGAAATCGTAGGCGAGATTGATATTCGACTCGTCGCCGGTATCTACCGCCAACTGCGCCTGCACCGAGCCCAGTCCGACGTTGACGACGGGTACGAAATGCTCGAAAGAAAGGGGCAGCGTGATCGTGCCGCGCTGTCGCGGTACGCCTAAGCGGATGAGGTGCGAGCCGGCATCGATCTCGACCCCGGTCGCGGCGAGAATATCGGCGCCCAGCACGACGTCGTACCCGTAGCGTCGAAGATCGTTGAGCACGACGTAGTAGGCGTCGGGATAGGTCGCGTTCCCAATCCGCAGCGGTCCTGCGCGTACGACCTGGGTCGCGTAGCCCCCCAGACCGCGCACTTGATACGTGCCGACCACTGGTGCCGCGAGCCGGCTCGCCAGCTCCGAGCTCATCGAAAGACCCGAATTGCCGCTGTCGATCAAGCAGCGCAGTGCGACACCGGCGACAGTGCAGTCCACGATCGGGGTCACCGCTTTTGGATCGGTTGGAATTGGAGCGGGCGCGCCGTTAAACGTTGGGAGCGGACCGTGCGGAGGATTGAAGGGCGACGATGCCACGAAGCGGACATCGTATCTTTCCAGGATCTGGCCGTTGTGCAAGACCTCGAATGGCAGCGTGAACGGGCCGACGCGCCGGTAGCCCTGGTATTCGAAGGTCTCTTTGCCGTCGAGTGCTCGCGCGAAGCGTACCAGCCCGCTCTGCGGATCAATGAACAGACGGAACGGAACGGAACTCGCGTCGCCGATCAGGATCGTGCGATAAGGGCGTCCCTCGAGGGTAGCAATACCCCCATTGCCGATGCGGCCGCCGTGCGCGATGAAGGACGGCGCCAAGAATCCGAGCGATGCGATCAGCCGCAGCGAACGCAGATAGGCTTCGGGCTGGGGTGACCGTGCCAGGGTGGTGCCGTTCAGGTTCACCGCGAAGAGCCGCTGGCCGTCAAAGTAGGTGCCGTCGCAAAGCTCACCGGTGCAGTGGCGTATGAAGACACGCAGGCCTTGGCTGTTGCTCTGAACGGCCGTTAGTTCGCCGTTGAACGTCAGCCGAGCCACGGAAACGAACTGGGCATCCCAGACCGGACCGGCGGCGCTGCGCATCTGCTCGAGCAGGCGCACGACGTCGGTTTGGCTCCCGGTTGCCCCGATTGTCGCCAGCGCGAGCCCAAAGAGCAAACCGGTTCGTGCGACGAACCCCATCGCCGATGGAGTTCGAGTTGCTGGACGGCTATCTTCTCGACGGTATTCCCGGCAAGGCGGAGGTGGTGCGCCGGTTGCTCGAAGTGCGTCCACGCGCCGAGGGCGCGCCACCGTTTTACGAAGGAATGCAACGGCTCGGAGCACGCACGCCGGACTTGGCCCTGATCGCCTTGCGCTTGGTTCTTGGGGGGAAGAAGGCGGATGATGCAAACGTTGCGTGGCTGCGCGACGTCGTCGCGCGAGCGCGCGCGGGCGACGCCGGTGCCCGAGACGAGTACCGGACGATCGATCGGTCCGACGCTTCATGACCCTTTCAACGCACACGCTGGTCGTCTGTTACGCAGGAAACGCAGGGCATAATCGCGAGCGCGGCTTCGATCCCACGACCGGAACGGCGACCGTGTGAGCCGCACAGGCGATCTGGCGCGCGGCGTGGTTATGACCGGTTTCCCCGGCACCGACGTTGATGCCGCGCCGCCGCATATGGGCGGCTATGTGCTCTTTAGCGGAAATGCCTCTTCGGTTTGCGATATGCGCGCGCTCACCGATGCACTTCGCGCCCGCAGCGACGACGGTCGATCGCCGCTGATTGCAATCGATCAGGAAGGCGGCCGGGTGGCGCGCCTAACCGATGGCGTCGAAGCGATGCCTTCGATGATGGCGCTCGGCGCAGCCGGCGATCTGGAGTTGGCTGGACGCGCGGGCGAGCAGATTGCCTTCGATCTCCGGCGTGCCGGCTGCACGCTCGATTTTGCCCCGGTGCTCGATTTAGCCCTCGATCCTCGTAATACCGTCATTGGAACGCGTTCTTTCGGCGACGACCCGCAACAGGTCGCCGCGCTTGGCGCCGCGGTTGCGCGCGGACTCCAGGCCGGCGGCGTTCTTCCGTGTTATAAGCACTTTCCAGGCCATGGCGCGACTTCGGTCGATTCGCACGAAGTGCTCCCGGTAATCGATGATGCCGAGAGCGTATTGCGTGCACGCGATTTGGCGCCGTTTGCTGCGGTCGCGCATGATGCGCCCGCCATGATGAGCGCTCACGTACTCGCGCGTGCCTTCGATTTTGAGCGGGCCGCCGCGTTTTCGTTCCCAATCGCCACCGATCTATTGCGTGGCGAGCTTGGGTTTTCTGGCGCGTTTATCACCGATTGCTTGGAAATGAAGGCGGCCGGTACGAGCTCCACCGATCAGGCCGTCGCGGCACTTCTGGCAGGCGTAGACCTGCTGCTCTTCAGCCACTTTCCGGAGCGGGCGGTGGCCGCGGCGGCGGCCATCGAGGCGGCCGTCAACGACGAACACATTCCGCTGGAGCGCTTAGAGCAAGCCTACGCGCGCGTATGCCGATTGCGCGACGCGGTAGCGGCGCCGCTACCGCTGGACGGTTTTTCTCCGCACCCCGGTGTGGGGCGCGAGATCGGCCGGCGCGCGATTACCTTGCTGCGCGGTCTCCCGCACGCGGATCCGATCGCCTCGATCACCGTCTCGTTCGGCGGCGACGGGCAGATGCTCGAACGAGAGGCGCCCGCGCTCGAGAACGTTTGCGGCGCGATCGATCCCGCTGCCGACGAAATCGGAACGCTCCTGGCGGCGATCGATCAAAGTCAGCGCCGGCCGGTCGTTTTCGCCCGTCGCGCGCATCTCCATCCGGGTCAAGCGCAGGCCATTAGAGCGGTGGTCGATCGTTCTCCCGATGCGCTGGTCGTTTCACTGCTCGAGCCCTTCGATCTGCCGCTGTTTCCCGGTGCGCGCCATCTGCTCGCCGCGTACGGCGACGATTGCGCTTCGATCGGAGGTGTTGCGGACGTGCTTTTCGGCGGCAGTATGCCCACCGGTCGGCTCCCGGTCGCCTTGCCGTATTGAGGCTATCGAAGTATGACCGAATTTGACCGAGTCCAGGCAACGCTGAACCAAGCTTGCGGAGCTGAGTTTACCGCGGCAGTGGCACGCATCGAGCGGCGCGGGCAACTCGTTTTCGAACGCGCCTATGGCGTCACGCGCAACGACGGACTCGGGCGCGCGATCTACTCCGATACAGCCTTCGATCTGGCTTCGCTTACCAAGCTTTTCATCAGCACGCTGCTCTTGCAAGCCGTTGCCGAACGCCGGCTCACCTTGGACGAGCCGCTCTCGCGAATCGTTACGGAGTGGCGCGAAGGCCCTCACGCCGCGCTAACGGCGCGTATGCTGCTCGCCCACACATCCGGGATGAACTCGGGCGCCGACTACCGTGCCATCCTTGACCGCAACGTCGAACATTTCGCCCTCGCTTCGGACCTAATTGCGCGGCCCGGGGAACGGGTGATCTATAGCGATCTTGGCTTCATTACACTGGGCGTCGTGCTCGAACGCCTCACCGGCCGATCACTCGCATCACTCGTACGCCGCTCGTTCTCCGCGTCGCTCGCCTTTCGGCCACGGTATGGAGAGCACGCCCAGATCCCCGCGACCGAAGATGACGGCTGGCGTGGTCGCGTACAGGGCTTCGTGCACGACGAAAAGGCCTACCTGATGGGAGGTGCCGCCGGACATGCTGGTCTCTTCGGCACCGCCGCCGACGTTGCCGCGCTTACCGAATCCTATCTCGGTACGCTCCACGGGCGTAACTCGTCACTCATCCCGGATGTCATCGTGCGTGAAGCAATCGCGGAGCAGGCATACGATCCCGTTCTGCGCCGCGGACTCGGCTGGGCGCTCAAGACCAACGACGAGAACTCCTGCGGGCGTTATCTGGACATCTCCTCGTTCGGTCATACCGGATTCGTCGGCACCAGCGTCTGGGCCGACCCACAGCACGATCTTCAGGGCGTCCTGCTCACCAACGCCGTCTATTTCGGACGCAACGACATTCGGGATCTGCGCGCTCGATTCTACGAAGCCATGGTCGAGGATCTAACCGGCTAATGCTCGCGATCGGGTTGATGAGCGGAACTTCGCTCGATGGCGTGGACGCGGCTCTGGTGAAGATTCTGCCGCGGGGAGACGGATATGCCCTGGATCTGCTTCGCTTTGAAACATATCCATTCGACGATCGCTTGCGCAGTGCGTTGCTCGACGCGCTTCCGCCGCATGCCGGCTCGCTTGCCGCAGCAGCCCGTCTCCATCACGAAGTGGGGCGTGCATTCGGGCAAGCGGCATGCGCAATCGCGTCCCGCGACCGCATCGGTTTCGCGGCGTCCCACGGCCAGACGGTCTGGCACGATGGTTCGGCGCACGTGACCCTGCAGCTCGGCGATCCGTTTGTCATTCGCGAAGCGGTGAAGGCAACGGTCTGCTACGATTTTCGGAGCGCCGACTGTGCCGTCGGCGGCCAAGGCGCGCCGCTGGTCGCCCGCGTTGACGCGCTGCTGCTGGGCAGCGCACACGAAGATCGGGTGGCGCTCAATCTCGGGGGAATTGCGAACCTCACCCTGCTGCGCAAGGGTGGAAGACCCGAGGATGCGGTCGCATTTGACACCGGTCCCGCCAACATGCTCCTCGACGCCTTCGTTCGCGAGCGCACCAACGGCGAGTGTGCCTTCGATCGAGATGGCGCCTTCGCCGCAGCCGGTCGCGTGGACGCGGAGCTGCTCGCTGCCATGCTCGCCGACGAATACTTTGTGCGATCGCCTCCGAAGACCAGTGGACGCGAGTATTTCGGAGCGCACTTCCTTGAGCAACACGCGCGGCTGCTCGCGCCGCTCTCGGTGCAGGATGGTGCGGCAACCCTGACCGAGCTGACGGCGGCTTCGGTCGCTCAAGCAATTCGGCGAGCCGGATTTGCGGGCGCGCGGGCCATTGTCAGCGGCGGTGGTGCGCAGAATCGCACCTTGCTCGCGCGACTTGCGGCACGGCTGGAACCTGCGCTCGTCGAAACGTCCGATGCAATGAGCATTCCATTCGACGCGAAAGAGGCGGTGGCGTTTGCCGTGCTCGGGTACGAAACCCTGCGCGGTCGCGCCGGCAACGTGCCGGCGGCAACCGGTGCCGATCGTGCCGTCGTGCTCGGAGCGATCGCGCCGCATAACCTACG
>JBAVTZ010000040.1:0-14487 GCA_049696515.1 Candidatus Cybelea sp.
CCCCCGGCCGGATTCCCCGACGATCTTTACGATCGCGTGCGCGAGCGGATTCTCGCCCCGCTGCTGCGCGGACTGCTGGCCGAAGGCGAAGAGTATATCGGCGTACTCTACTGCGGCATAATGTGGAGGGACGACGGGCCGCAGGTCATCGAGTTCAACGTCCGCTTCGGAGATCCCGAAACGCAAGTGTTGCTTCCCAGAATCGGCGGCGATTTCGCGTTGTTGCTCGAGTCGACCGCGCGCGGCGCAATGGATCTTTCGCTGGCCACCATATCGCGGCAACACTGCGTCGGCGTCGTGCTCGCAACCGGCGATTACCCGCGCAGCAGCACGCCGGTAGCGGGTCTCAGCGCCGAGCTCACGTTGGCCGAAGGATGCCAAGTTTTTTGGGGCGCTTCGCGGCGCAGCGACGGGACGGTAAGCACCGCCGGCGGCCGCGTACTGACGGTCACGGGGCTCGGTGACGACCTCGCTCAGGCGCGCCACGAAGCGTACGAGGCCGTCAAACAGCTCGCCGGGCGTTTGGGCGCTCCCGCGTTGACCTATCGCACCGACATCGCCAAACTTTAGCTCGCGATGGTTCCGATCGGCGCCATTGGGCTCGGTTACCTAGCGATCGTACTCGCGCAAGCGAATCCCACGCCGTCGCCGACCGCGATCTTCTTGCAAGCACAACAGAACTGGCTAGCAAGGACCGTTCCTCCCTACGAGTCCTTTCGCATCGCCTGCGACCGCACGTTTCTCGCGCCAGGCTGCGATCCGGGCGACATGGTTCTCTTCATCGAGCGAACCAGCGACGGACGAACCTACGCGCAGTCACAGCCGGCCAACGGTGGCCTGGCCAAACCGCTATTGCGCGGAGGCCACATCACAGGGCCGGCCGGCACGCCGCTGGGATTTTATCGCGCGCTGCCAAGCGACGGCGCGCCCTCGCAACCTCCGCCAAACCTTGCGCCGGATCCCTTTCACACAATCGCAACGGTAACCGCGGATGCTCACGCCTACGACATCACGCTGACCGGAGAAGCAACCGTCGCAGGGCGGCGCTGCTACCATCTCGCCCTACGCCCGGTGCGTGATGCGGACCGTTATCCGCTGCGCGAACTTTGGGTCGAGGCATCGAGTTTCGAAGTCGTGCAGCTGATTTACGAACTTCCCTACGACGAACGCCACTCGTGGGCGCGCGTCTTGTATCGCTTCGCACCGGTTGGAACTGCCGGCGTTTGGACCATCGTGCACATCGAAGCTCAAGCGAAAGTGCGCGGATTACTTGTCGGCAAGACCGAGCGCGTGGACGACGATCTCAGCGATATCAGCTTTCCCGCGACGGTCCCCGACGCGTATTTCGAGTCGGCCCCAGGCACGGCGGCGCCGTGAAAAACTCGGCCCTACACCGAGCGAGCGTGTGCTCGCCCTGGCGCCGGTCGCCCGGGAGGCCGGGAAGCCTTAGCGTAACTTTGCGACGCTAAGGAGGTTAGTAGAAGAGCGTCATGGCTTATCGCTATCAATCACAAACTCCATCCGGGCCGCCGTTCGCGCCCGCCGTCTCTACGCAGTCGCTGCTCGCGCAGGTGCTTGGGATCACCGCGCTCGGCCTCTGCGTCACCGCACTCGCCGCTTGGCTTTTTCGGGACGTGGCGCCCGGCGTCGGCTTGATCGCGATGATCGTCGGCTTTATCTTCCTCTTTTCAATCTATCGAACGCGACAGAACGCAGCGCTTTCGCTCTTGCTGTTCTACGCCTTTACGTTCTTGCAAGGTATCGGACTCGCGCCGGTCATCAGCCAGTACGTGCACGCATTTGGTCCCGACATCGTGGTCAACGCCGCGCTGACAACCGGTCTGGGCATGTTCGCGCTCGGCGCAATCGTCTACGCGACTGGGCTCGATCTACGCCGGTTCCAGGGTATCTTCTTTATTGCGCTGCTGGGATTGATCGTGGTGGGCATCATCTCGATCTTCGTGCGCTTCATTCACCCGGAGACGTATGCCTGGCTTACGCTCGTGATCTTCTCGGGCTTAGTTCTGGTCGACTTCGCCCGGCTGCGCGCGGGCGGCGACGGGCTGACACCGGTCATGATGGCGACCAGCATCTACCTAGACGCGATCAATATCTTCCTTGCCTTGCTGCAGATATTCGGCGGGAGGCGGGCACGGGGCTAATCGCTCCGCATCTGTTATAATAGCTTAAGATGTGCGGGATAACGGGGGTCTTCGCGCCCGGTCGCGACGCAGCCCGTCTGGCGTTCTTTGCGCTCTATGCGCTGCAGCATCGCGGACAAGAATCCGCGGGCATCGCTGCAGCCGACGGCGGGACGATTCGCTCGCACAAAGAGATGGGCTTGCTCGGCGCCATCTTCGACGAGGATATCCTGGGTGAGCTCAGCGGACACATCGCTATCGGCCACACTCGGTATTCGACCACTGGCTCGTCGATCGTGGTCAACGCGCAACCGCTGCTCGAGCGTGCCGATCTGGGCGATTTCGCGTTCGCGCACAACGGAAATCTGACCAATACCGACGAGCTGCGCCAGACGCTCGCACCGACCACCGTTCTGCAAGCAAGTTCGGACTCGGAAGTTATGGCAAAGCTGATCGTCGAGTCGAAGGGGACGATGCTCGACCGAATCAAAACGGTTCTGGCATTGGCTCGCGGCGCTTATTCGATCGTGCTCTGCACCGATGACGAGCTCTACGCGTTTCGTGACCCGTGGGGCGTAAGGCCGCTGTGCTTGGGTCAGCTCGCCGAAGGCGGCTACGTTGTGGCCTCGGAATCGTGCGCGCTCGGTACGATCGGCGCACAGTACCTGCGCGAAGTGGAGCGCGGTGAAATACTCCGCATTAGCTCGACTGGCCTGGAATCGCATCGGACGCCGACCGATGACGCGCGCCAGGCACTTTGCATGTTCGAATACATTTACTTTGCGCGCCCGGATTCAAAGTTCAACGATCGTTCGGTCTACATGGCTCGCTACGCCATGGGCCGCGAGCTCGCGAAGGAGCATCCGGTCGATGCTGACGTGGTGATGGCCGTACCCGACTCGGCCGTGGCGGGCGGCATCGGGTATGCGGCCGAGAGCGGTTTACCATATATCGAAGGGCTGATTAAGAACCGTTATATCGGACGGACCTTCATCAGCCCCGATCAACGTATGCGCGACCGGGGAGTGCATCTGAAGTTCAATCCGCTTGTCGAGAATCTCTCGGGGCAACGCGTGGTGGTCGTGGACGACTCGATCGTACGGGGCACGACCACACCTCGGATCGTTGCATTGCTGCGCGAAGCCGGCGCCAAAGAGGTCCACTTGCGGATTACCTCGCCCCCGATTAAGCACCCCTGTCATCTCGGCGTCGATATGGCGACCTACGACGAGCTCATCGCCGCGAACTACTCGGTCGAAGAGATCCGCTGCAAAACGGGCGCCGACTCGCTAGGCTACCTCAGTCTCGACGGCCTCATTGCCTCGGTTGGCCGCAAGCGCGATGATATGTGCCTCGGCTGTCTGATCGGGGAATATCCGAACGTGCCGGCTGCGCACCAACTCCACGTCGCTCGCGCCTAGGGAACCCTGATTTAGCCGAGCCCCGTGCCCGACACTTGGTTGAGCCAAGTGGCAAGACCGTTTGGTTCAAGGGCCCGCGTTGCCGGTTGCTACAGTCCAGATGCGTGACGCTGGGAAAACGGATCGGCGCGCGTCGCCGCGCCTTAGGCTGGTCGCAGAACGAGCTCGCTCGCCGCGCCGACGTGAATCATCCGACGTTGTATAAGATCGAGGCGGATCAACGGCTCAACCCATCGATCAGCGTCGTCGTTCGAATCGCGCGGGCCCTGGGCACGACCGCCGAGGCGCTGTTCGGTCTCGAGCGTGAAGAAATGCGGCTCTTCGTCGAGGCGAACAAAGCGGCGATGATCGTCGAGATCCGTCCCCTCGGCCGGAAGATCGGCGAGGCCGCGAGAGCGCGCACGCAAGCCTTTATCACGTCGGCACTCGAACGCGCCGGCGCGCGCGTTCGCGATGCAGCGCCTACGCCCTCCGGCGAGGACGAAGAGGAATCACGTTTGCCGGCCGAAGCCGGTCATTTGGCGGCGGGAGGCTTGGCGCTGATCGAAGAGATGCAGGCCATCCGGCGGCGTCTCGATGCGCTGGAGGTTTGGCGTCGCACGCAAGAAGGACGCGCTCGAAAGCGCGCATCGCGATAATCAACGGGTCGGACCAATCTTTCTCTTCCAACATGTGCCCAGCCTAGCGCGATGAAGTGCCAACTGGCCGGCACTCCTAAGGGTTAGCCTGGGAAAACTCGTTCGCGAACTTCGCGCGCGAAGGTCTCCAGCGCTTCGGTCGCAAGATTTCCTACTTCTGCGTAGCGCTTTGCGAAGCTCGGCGAATGCGGATACATGCCGAGAATATCGTGGAGCACTAGGACCTGCGCGTCGCAATGCGGCCCCGAGCCGATTCCGATGGTCGGGATCGAGAGCATTTCAGTGATCTCGCGAGAAATTTCGTAGTCCACGACCTCGAGAACGATCGCGTACGCGCCGGCCGCTTCGACCGAGCGCGCGTCGTCGATTAAACGGTCTCGATGCGTTCGCATTTTGAAGCCGGGGCCGAGCCCAGCGGTTTGCGGCGTGACGCCGATGTGCCCGACGACGGGGATACCGGCGCTCGTGATCGCTCGAATGCGGTCGGCTTGATCGCGGCCACCCTCGAGCTTGACCGAACAGGCACCGCCCTCTTTTACGAAACGAATGGCACAACGCATCGCCTCTTCGTTGCTCACTTCGTACGAGCCGAACGGCATGTCGGTGATGATGTGGGCGCGAGTGGTGCCACGCTCGACGGCTTGGGTGTGATAGAGCATGCTCTCGACGGTAACCGGCGTGGTTTCCTCGAAACCGAGCATGACGTTGCCGACGCTATCGCCGACGAGAATTACATCGATTCCGGCCTGTTCGACGAACTGACCGAACGGCGCATCGTAGGCGGTCGCGATTGGAAAGAGCGTCCTTCCTTTCCGACGCTTAATCGCTCCCGCCGTAATGCGGCGAATCGCCGGGCTTTTATGGGGTTCGTAGGGTCGGGCAGCCTCGACCCCGTTCCTCGATTTCACACCGCAATCTCAGTGGCCCGAGTCGTCTGTTCGCCGTTCGACCGAGCCGCTTCGCCGCTTCCATCGGAATTAGCCAGCGACTCCGCCAGCGCCACAAACGCCCGCACCGGCGTTCCGGTCGGGCCCTTGGCCTGCCACGCGGACTCGTTCTCGAGATAGGCCGTTCCGGCGATATCGAGGTGCACCCACGGGGTATCGTTCACGAACTCCTTGAGAAAGGCCGCAGCGGTAAGCGTGCCGGCGGCACGACCGCCGGTGTTCTTCAGATCCGCGATGTCGCTCTTCATTTGAGCCGTGTAATCTTCGTAGTACGGCATCTGCCAGTAGCGTTCACCGGTCGGCTTGGCCACCGTGAGAAAATCGGCAGCAAACGCGTCGTTATTGCTTATCGCGGCCGACGAGGCGTGACCGAGCGCAATGACGCAGGCTCCGGTAAGGGTCGCCGCATCCACGATCTTCGTCGCTCCGAGTTTGTTGGCGTAGACGAGTGCATCGGCAAGAATGAGGCGTCCCTCCGCATCGGTGTTGATCACTTCGATCGTCTTGCCGTTCATTGCGGTAACGATATCGCCCGGTTTGGTCGCTTTACCGCCCGGCATGTTCTCGGTCGCGGGGACGATTCCAACGACGTTGAGTTTCGGCTTTAGGCCGGCGAGGGCAGACATCGCGGCAATCACGCCGGCACCGCCCGACATGTCGTATTTCATGTCTTCCATCCGCTCGGCGGGCTTGATCGAGATGCCGCCCGTGTCGAAGGTGATCCCCTTACCAACGAGCGCGAGCATCTCTTTGCTGGATGGATCGCCGTTATAGCGCAAGACGATGAACTTCGGCGGCTGGCTGCTGCCCTGGGCCACCGAAAGGAAAGATCCCATGCCCTCCTTACGCGCACGCGCTTCGTCCAGGACGTCGATCTCCAGGCCGCCCCGTTCGGCGACCGCGGTCGCTTCGGCTGCGAGTTGGGTAGGCGTCATGTCGTTCGCCGGGGTGATTGCTAGGCGTCGAGCGAGATTGACCGCTTCGCCGAGGATGACGCCGCGCGCGACGCCGCGTTCCAGCGCAGCTCCATCGAATCCCTCGCTGAGGACCGCGACTGAAGTCGTGACGAGGCGGCGTTCGGGACGCTCTTGATAGAGGCTAGTCTCGAAGGCTCCGGTGATGGCGCCCTCCGCTACGAAGGAGGCACACGCGGCCTCTCGACCCTTCGCCTGCGATGGCAAGGCGATGGCAATCTCTTCGATGTTTCGCCGGCCGAGGTAACGCACCGCGATTCCGGCGTAGCGGGCTAGGAGATGGGGCTCGAAACTCGAGCGCTCGCCCAATCCAACCGCGAGAATGCGGCGATACGGTTTCCCCTTTGCGTATACCAGCACGTGATCGCCGAGGCGACCGCGGACTTCGCCGGCACTCAGGGCATCAGCGATGACGCCGCCGAGTTCGGCGTCGACTGCTTGGGCGGCAGCCTCCAGTCCGCTATCGGAGAAGAAGGGCACTACGAGCGCTCCAGCGCGCACGCTGCTGGGCGCATCGTGAATGAGACGAACTTGCATGGTGGACCTTTCGAACGGTGAACTACGCCAGCCTATGGCGGAAAGCTTAGAGAATCCTCGTACGGGGCCGAAAGCCGTTACCGACAGCTATGCCCGCGCGGGCGTAGATGTCGATGCCGGTAACGAGGCCGTCACGCGCTACCGCCAACTGCTGGGAGCGTGGCGTCATCGCGACCAGCTTGAGGTTATTGGTGGTTTCGCCGGGCTCTTTCGCCTTCCCGGTGACGGGAATCGCGCACTAGTCGCCTCAAACGACGGCGTTGGTACAAAGGTCGTTATCGCCGCCGAACTCGGGCGCTATTCCACCGTCGGGGCCGATCTCGTCAACCACTGCGTCAACGACATCCTGGTTTCCAGTGCGACGCCACTCTTCTTTTTGGATTACCTGGCCGTCGGCAAGCTCGATCCCGAGGTCGCGGCGGCGATCGTGGGGGGCTGTGCGGAGGCCTGCCGGCTGCACGATTGTGCCCTGCTCGGCGGCGAAACGGCGGAGATGCCGGGAGTCTACCGGCCCGAGCACTTCGATTTGGCCGGGACGATCGTCGGCATCGTCGAACTCCAGGTGCTGGCCACCTTGGGCCGAGCCGAGCCCGGCGACGCGATCCTCGGCCTGCCGGCGGTCGGCCTCCACACCAACGGCTACTCGCTGGCGCGCCTGTTGATACCCGCCGACGAATGGCCGCGGCCATTTGCCGGTGGCACCTTTGCCGACGCCTTGCTCGCCGAGCATCCTTCTTATTACCGCGCCGTTCGCGCGATTCAAGCGGCCGCGCAGGTGAAGGCGATGGCGCACATTACCGGTGGGGGCCTGCTGGAAAACGTTTCGCGAACGCTGCCCGAAAACGTCAAAGCGATCTTCGAACAGCAACGCTGGAGCGTACCGCCGATCCTGGAAGAGTTGGTTCGTCGCGGTAATTTGGGAGCGCACGAGCGTTACCGCACTCTCAACATGGGCATCGGCTACACGTTGGTCGTACCCGCCACCGACGTTCCGGCGGCGCTTGCGGCGGCTCCCGGCGCTAAGGTGGTTGGCCGGATCGAGGCTCGCGCGGCCGATGAGCCGCGCGTCGTTATCCATCCCGTGCGAAACGCCGGATGAAGCAGTTGGTGGCTGAGGCGCTGTTACGTGCGGTGGATGCCGAAACGGAGCGCGAAGAGCGCGCCCGAGCTGCCGCCGAGGTTATTTGCGACGCGGGCGGATATCGCTGGGTTGGCATTTACGACGTTGGCGACGAGCAGATCACCATAATCGGACAGACGGGTCCGATCCCGCCGGCACACGAGCGTTTTCCGATCACGCAAGGATTGAGCGGCGAAGCCGTCAGCGCGCGTGCGACGGTGACCACTGATTCGGAGACGGTCGTACCCGTACTCGGCGCGGAGAGCGGCATCCCGATCGGTACGCTCGATGTCGAGTGCGCTCGCGACGGCGCGTTTTCAGCCGATAGCGTTGCGTTCTTAGAGGAGTGCGCGGCGCTCCTGCGGCCGCTCTACGATTAAAGCCCGAGCGTGTCGTCTCTGATAAATCTCATCGTCGATCTCGACGAACGATCGACGCGGTCGCCGTCGTTTCCGCAAACCGCGATGGAATTGCCGTCAGAAGTTTGCGTTGCACCACCATCAGCCGCCGACGATCGAACGCTGGCGTGGATCGACGAGCTCTTTAGCGGGACCTGGAGCTCCGAGGCATTCGTCGGTTCCAACGTGATGGCACGTCGCGACGGGACGCCGATTGGCTTCGCGACGCTCGATCCCAAGGGGCTGAAGTTTGCCTGGCTGGCCGGCGTGGCCCGCGAACCCGGCGTCGGCATCTTCGGCCCATTCGGCCTCGAGCCGGCAGAGCGCAAGACTGGGCTCGGGCGCGAGTTGCTGCGGCGCGCGCTTGGAGGCCTGCGCGAACGAGGCTACAACCGCGCGCTCATTCCGGCAATTGGCGACGAGCGGCTCGCTCGATATTATGCCGATTCCATCGGCGCTCGGGTCGTCGAACGATTCGAACGTTCTACGCTGCTTCGCCCGACTCGTCGTACGTTGGTGATGGCCTCGGGAAACGGCAGCAACTTTCAAGCGGTGGTCGATGCTGCCCGAAGCGGCGCGCTCCCGATCGAAGTTGTCGCGCTTCTGACCAACAATCGGGGCGCCTACGTAGTCGAGCGCGCGCGCGATGCCGGCCTCGGCTCGATTCACGTCGTGCCTTGGGACCGCGAAGAAGAGAGCCGCGCCGCCTACGACGCGCGTCTCCTCGAGGTCGCGGCCTCGGCAAAACCCGACCTCATCCTATTGCTGGGCTGGATGCATCTCCTGGGCGATAGGTTCGTGCAAGCCTTTCCTCACATGTTCAACCTGCATCCAGCTTTTTTGCCGCTCGACCCCGAACGCGACGACGTTACGCTTCCCGACGGCACGCAGATGCCGGCGCTGCGCGGTCCGCGCGCCGTGCGCGATGCGCTAGCTATCTCGAGCCGCTGGATCGGCGCGACGCTTCATCACGTTACTCCGGCAACGGATCGCGGGCCGGTGCTGGCGCGAAAGCCGCTGCGGGTCGAACCGGGAGAGAGCGAAGCTGACCTTATGGCGCGCCTGCATGCGGCGGAACACCGGCTGGTGAGGGCTGGGGTTACCCGCTGGCTTTACGAGCGCGATGAACTGCCTTGTGTGGTGCCCGGCGATTAAGGGTATTAATCGAGTCCGGTGTACGGCTCGACTACGGGTCGACGGGATTTTCGCTTAAGGTGCGCACGCACGGGGAGGTTACACATAATGCCCACTGTTAAGACTAGCGATGGGACCAAGCTCTACTACAAGGATTGGGGATCCGGGCAACCGGTGGTGTTTAGCCACGGATGGCCGCTGAATGCCGACGCCTGGGAAGACCAGATGTTCTTTCTGGCGTCGCACGGGTATCGCTGCGTTGCGCACGACCGCCGCGGGTTTGGCCGTTCGGATCAGCCTTGGACGGGTCAAGACATGGGCGCGTACGCGGCCGATCTGGCCGCAGTGGTTGACGCGCTTGATTTGCGCGATGCGGTTCATGTCGGCCATTCGACCGGCGGGGGCGAAGTCGCGCGTTATATCGCGCGCTACGGCACCGACCGAGGCGCTGCTGGAGCAGTGCTGATCAGCGCGGTCGTACCGCTGATGTTGAAAACGCCGGCCAATCCCGAAGGGACGCCGATTGAAGTCTTCGATCAGTTGCGCGCAAGCGTTCACGCGGACCGTTCGCAGTTCTTCAAAGATCTGAGCGCCCCGTTTTACGGGGCCAATCGACCGGGCTCGAAAGTGTCGCAGGGCGTGCGTGATTCATTTTGGTTGGAAGGCATGATCGCAAGCCTCAACGGATGCTACGATTGCATCAAGGCGTTCTCGGAGACTGACCAAACCGAAGATCTGAAAAAATTTAACGTTCCGACGCTGATCGTACAAGGCGACGACGATCAAATCGTACCGATCGTGGCAGCGGCGTACAAGGCGGCAAAGCTCGTTTCCAATGCAGAGCTGAAGGTGTACAAGGGGGCACCGCATGGATTGCCGACCACCGAGAAGGATCGCCTCAACGTCGACTTGTTGGAGTTCTTGACGACTCGGGTCAAAGCAAAAGCGTACGCGAACTAAGACGCAAAAAACGCCCGTGAAAGCGGGCGTTTTGCTTTTCTTAACTGTTTCTTGACGGTATCGTGGTAGCTCCATAGGAAACCATGCGTACCATCGTCGTTGGGTCGAGCATTGTCGGGATTGCTGCGCTTGCAGCCTGCGCGCATGTCGCAGGCTCCTCGTCGTCGCCAGCAGGTTTTGTCCCGCCGCTGGCGGTGCGCGCGAACGCCGCCGCGTTCAAGTCGCTTTACAGTTTCAAGGGTCTCCCGGACGGCATGTCGCCGGCAGCCGGCATGGTGGCACTCAACGGAACGCTCTACGGCACCACACAAGTCGGCGGCCAGGGTGCCGCCGGCACCGTTTTTGCAACCAGTCCGGCGGGTAAAGAGCGCGTTCTTTACAGCTTCGGGAGCCGCGGTCCTGACGCCGTTTTCCCAGTGGCCGGGCTCGTCGTTTTAGCGGGAACGTTTTACGGAACGGCCAGCGCGGGCGGCGACCATGGGTTTGGAGCGGTTTTCAAAGTCGACAAATCCGGAAACGAGCGCGTGCTCTACAGTTTCGAGGGCGGCAGTGACGGCGCCGATCCGTATGCGCCGCTCGTGGTCGACAAAGGTGCGCTTTACGGCACGACGCTCGTGGGCGGCGGTAGTACGACCTGTGCTCAGGGATGCGGGACCGTTTTCGAAGTTACGACCGCGGGCAAGGAGCACGTGCTGCACCACTTCAGGGGTGGAAACGACGGAGCCGGCCCGTTAGCGGGCTTGATCGTGCTGGGCTCCGAGCTTTACGGCACGACGGCCGACGGCGGCAAGAACGGCGGCGGCACCATTTTCAAGACGAGCACGTCGGGGAAAGAAGAGGTGCTTTACTCATTCAAGGGCGACGACGACGGTGGCGAACCGGAGGCGGGACTTCTGGATGTCGGCGGCAAGCTCTACGGAACGACTAACGCTGCCGGCAAAAACGGCGACGGCACGGTTTTCGTCACGACGACGGCAGGCGCCGTACGCGCGCTCTACAGTTTTAGAGGCGGCAGCGACGGTGCAAATCCGGAAGCGAACCTGATCGACCTTAAGGGCGAGTTGTACGGCACTACTGCCGGCGGCGGCACGCCGAACCTCGGAACCGTTTTTGGGGTCAGCACGTCGGGAAACGAGCACGTTGTCCACGCGTTCAGAACGACGTCGGAAGGTTCGGATCCACGAGCTCCGCTGACGGTTTTAAATGGGGCGCTCTACGGGACGACCTCTCTCGGGGGGGGCGAGTTCCGTGGGGACGATCTTCAAAACGTCACCCTAGCCGCGCCTCTGATTGTCGTCCGTACGATAACTCAACGTAGCCATTCTTGTAAGCAACGACGTTCTTCAAATTCCACCGCTTCTCGGTACCGGAATCGCCGAATAGATGTAGCCCGTCGCCCAATGTGACGGGCGCTATCATCAGATTGATTTCATCCACCAAGCCAAGCCTGAGAAAATCCTGGCTTAACACAGCTCCTCCAACCAGCCAGATGTTTGCGTACCGAGGCGCGAGTATCTCACCCACCAATCGCGTGAGGTCGCCTGAGTAGAACTCCACGCTCTCCCTGGTGGACGGCAGCTTTCTACTTGTCACCACGACCGTTGGAGTATCGCCATAGGCCCAGCCAAGTTCCAGTGCGAGCTCATACGTGCGAGAACCTAGCACGTAGCAGTCTATCGACTCGACAACCTCAGCGTCATCGTCAGCAACGCCCCTTTCGTAAACGTCGTCAGGGGTGTCCATCCACGAAACGCTGTTGTCATTCTTGGCAATGAAGCCATCGAGGCTAGAAACTACGTGCAGCGTTACCGTCGATCTCATTGAACTCGACATGCTTCCTCCCGATCAGACCGACCTCGGCGGCGTGTAGCGAAGGTGGCGCCGAACACCGTCGTTAGAAATTATAGTGCCAGCGCTTCCGTGAGGGCCCGCTCTTCGGTCATTGCTTCCCCTTCAGACATAAGCTTCGCGAGCAAATCCGCCCCCATGACATCGCGCAACCTGGCGAGAACCCGATCGTATTCCTGTTGTCCGAGGTAGTCGCGCGCCGATCCCATCGCTTCGATGTGAGCGTCGACGAAGCCCAAGATCCGTGCACCACGTGCGTATGATTGCGGCAGCGGTTCTACGACGTGTGTCCGCAACACGGCAATCGCTCCGACGCGCTGCAGAGCCCACGCGGCGATGACGGTCAAGGGCCGCTCACGCGCAAGGAGGACCTCGCGTGCACATTCTTTGGCCTCCCCGTACCGCTCCAGCGAGATAAGATATCCTGAGATGTTTGCGAGAATATGGCCGAGCACGCCCGCGTGGTAGAATTGTCGAGCAATCGTAAGTGCCTCTGTCGCATGTCGAAGTGCCAGCTCCGCATTGCCTGCACGAAACTCGCACTCACCAAGATCGGTCGCCACGGAGACGAGACCAAGCTTCGCATCCATCGCCTCGTAGATCGGCAGTGCTTCGGCGAGGTACTCACGAGCCGCGACGATGTCGCCGGCGCCGCAGCTGGCAGATGCGAGGCAGCGCAGCGCAAAAGCGGCGAGCCGGGAATCGTCCAGCCTGCGCGCGACTGCCAGGCCCTCTTGCAGCGGCGCTTGCGCCTCCACGACGCGCCCAAGAGATGCAAGCGCAAAGCCAACGAGGGTCTGCGCACTGGCGATTCCGCGCGAGTCTTCGACGACCCGGTAATAGTGGGTCGCGCGTTCGCTGCTCGCGAGCGTAACCGCATATTCGTGGAGCCGCGCAGCGATCATCGCCTCCGCGTGACTGAGTTTTGCAAGCACCTTCGCCGGAGTTCGTTGATCAACCAGGTCGACCGCCGAGCGAATCCAATGCCGACCCTCGAGAACCGCAGCGCCGGACCAGGTTAGCCGCAGCGCTCCGACTAGTCGTTGCCCTAGGGCGACATCACGGCGCTCAGCTAACGCCCACTGCAGCGCGGCCCGCCAATCGTCGAGTTCTCGCCTTGCCAGCGCTTGGAAGACGTCCGCAGGCTCGGCCGAATACTCGAGTCGTTCGGCCAGCTCAAGGCACGCGCGCGCGTGCCGCTGCGCCACCGCCTGTTGTTCGCCGCTCGCCGCGAGTTTCTCGCGCGCGTACTGGCGGAACGACTCTAGAAGCCGAAAGCGTGGCTCACCTCCTCCGAAATCGGTCGCTACCATTGACTTGTCGACCAGCGACGACAGCAGGTCTAACGCGTCGAGGTCGGTGCTTCCGTCGTCCCCGCAAACGGTCATCGCGGAGTCGAGCGTGCAGCCGTTGGCGAAGATCGAGAGGCGATCGAAGAGTCGCTGCTCCGGCGCAGATAACAGGTCGTAACTCCAGTCGATCGTCGCCCGCATGGTCTGCTGTCGGGGTAGTGCCCTGCGCTCGCCGCCGGCGAGAACTCTAAAGCGATCTTCCAGTTTCTCGGCGAGCGTTGTAATCGAGAGCGAGTTTACTCGAGCGGCGGCCAGTTCGATCGCCAGCGGAATGCCGTCCAAGCGGCGGCAGAGCTCGGCTACAGAAGGCGTGTTTTCATCGGTGAGCGTGAAGCGATGGTCGATGGCCCGAGCACGATCGCGGAAGAGTTCGATCGCTCCATACGCTGCGGCATCCGTCGCGCGCAGCCTTGCAGCCGCCTCGCGTGATGGCGTACTCAACGACGGTAGCCGGTAAGTCTGTTCGCCCCCAGCTCGTAGCGGTTCGCGGCTGGTCGCAAGGATCCGAATGTGTGGGCAAGCCGCCAGCAGCGTGTGGGCAACCGTCGCAGCCTGCATAACGACGTGCTCGCAGTTATCGAGCAGCAGCAGCAGCGCCCTACTCTTGAGATACTCAAGCAGGGTCTCGAGCCGTGAACGATTGGGCACCTCTTGCACGTGCAGTGTCGATGCGATCGCTGCCGACAGTAATGAAGGATCGCTGAGCGGCGAGAGTCCGACGAACCACACGTCCCCCTCAACGCTAAGAGCGGTCGCAACCTGCAACGCGGTCTGGGTTTTACCTACCCCTCCGGTTCCCGTGAGCGTGACTAGCCGGTGCGCGCGTGCGAGCGTCGCGATCTCGTCGAGCTCTCGTTCGCGCCCGACGAAGCTGGTCAATGAGAGCGGCAAGTTTGAGTCGCGCGTGCCGCCCCACGGGTCAACGAGCACCGAAGCTCGGTCGCCGCCACGCAGCAGCACCGAACGCGCAGCAGCCTTTTCAAGCTCGCGGCGCTGCTCGTCGTTGAGCGCCAGCGC
>JBAVTZ010000041.1:0-2638 GCA_049696515.1 Candidatus Cybelea sp.
TCTTGGAAGGAACGTACGTCGAACATTCGGGGGCGATTACCATCGCGTACAAACCGCTTACTGTCGCCTTCTTGCCTCCGCAAACGCCTCACGCCGACACGGTCGGCGAGGGCGGCTGTCGATTCTTTATCGTTGAAGTGGGGCAGCGCTGGATGGATGCGATCCGCAGCTACGGTGCTATAGATCATCTGGCTGAGTTGCACGGCGGCGAGGCGACCTGGCTCGGAATGCGCCTATATAACGAATACCGTGAACGCCAGGCGACGTCGGCGCTAGCTGTCGAGTCGCTTCTGTACGAACTCTGCTCGCACATTCCAGGCATGCGGAACGATGACACTGCCGAGCCGGCGTGGTTGCGTGATTTGCTTGCGATGATTCAGGAACGCTTCACCGAACGGCTGGAGCTAGCGGCGCTCGCTTCGGACGTAAACGTTCACCCAACGCATCTCGCTCGTGCGTTTCGGCGTCGCTGCGGGCGGCCGGTCGGAGACTATGTCGCCGGCCTCCGTATTCAATACGTTTGCCGTCGGCTTGTGGATTCGCGCGCTTCTCTCGGGCAGATCGCGGTTGACGCCGGCTTTTCCGACCAAAGCCACTTGACTCGCGTATTCAAATCGCTGACGGGAGTTACGCCCGCCGCTTACCGACGCCGGCAGCGGTCACAGTAGCGTCGATATCAGAATGGCGCGGTCGGCGAAACGGCTACACCGACAGGTAGCCAATTAGGCACTTGGAGCGTCCAGAGCCGCCTTCCGCTCGCGTAATCGAGTGCGACGACCGTGTTCGGCCGCTGCGGGCCCGATCCTAAAGCGCGCATACCGGATGTGAATTGGTATGGATAGGACACGTAGATCGTGTTCCCACGCTGATCGAAGGCGAAGCAGCACGGATACGACTGTCCCGTGTTTATCACGCGCGACGGGTGTTTGCTATGCGCGCCGGTAAAAACATCGATGGTTCCGTGATCCTGGTCGGCGACCAGCAGCGCACCGTGGTCGTCCACCGCAACACCGGCGATGCTAACGATGCTCAGTGGACGGAGCATGTCGACGCCTTTGGTGCCCCCGGGACGATAGCGTTTTACTTGCGCCCAGCCGGTTTCGTTGCTGATCATACCGACGTATAAATTGTTCTGAGCATCGACGGTAACGGAGCCGGGGGCTCCGTCCGGATACAGAATCCGAGTTTGCTTGGTACCTCCCGGCCCGAACACGTGCACCCGGCCGTTGTAACCCCTGCCGCAGGGATCGGCTACATAAACCGTACCGTCCGACGCGACGGCAACGTCAGATGCGCACAAGATGTGCGCCTTGTACACTCGAATCGGGCGATGTCCGCCTTTTGCGTAGACGGTAACCCGATCGTTCGTGCTTTGGTCCTCGTTCGCCACGTAGAGATTCCCGCTAGAGTCAACCCAGATCCCATCAGGAGAGGAGACGCCCTTGCTGATCGAGTCGACGACGCCTTTTGAGGGATCGTCTCGAAGAAAGATGTCGATTCGATACGGCGATTGATCGGCCACGTAAAGGTACTGGGGCTCTTGTCGAGTGGCGGCATGCGTTACGATCGGCAAGCTCTGCGGTACCGCTCCAGCACCGCCTATCGGCGGTTGCGACCCACTGCAGCCGGCAAGCGCACAGGCGGCCCAAATGCCTACGAAATAGCGGCCAAAATTTGAAAGTTTCATTCGCCTGCTCCACTCTTCGCTGCCGGCGAGGCGCCGGCAAGCTCTCCGGCTTCGTCGATTCTACCACCCGAGGGTCGTTCTCGAAAGTCTCCTGGCGGGTGCAGGTGGTTCTAAGGAGAGGCACCTCGTACGCGATAGCGCATATGGATTACTCCGTTGTCGAAACGGCGTGTTTCAAGGAGTTCGAGATTCCGCCGTAAGCCGGCTCGGAATGCCGGCTTTCCGCCGCCGACGATCACCGGGTTAACAAAGAGGTTACATTCGTCGACCAGATCGGCTTCGAGCGCAAGCCCCGCAAGCTCGGCGCCGCCAATGTTGATGTCGTGTTCCGCTTCCCGCTTGAGCTTCCGGATAGCCTCGAGGTCGAAGACGCGCTCGACACGCGTGTTCCGAGTGGCGGCGATTGTCAGCGTTCGTGAAAAGACGATCTTCTCGGCTTTCTGCCAGACCCGTGCGAAGTCGCGTTGTTCGGGCAGATAGCCCTCCACCGGCGCGTCCCAGTAGGCCATCGTTTCATAGAGTCGCCGCCCATAGAGGTAGGTTCCGATCGGCCGCAACAGCTCAGTGATGAACGCGAAGATTTGTTCGGGATTGACCCAATCGAAGGCACCGGTTTCGTCCTCCACGTAACCATCGAGCGACGTGTTGGTCATGTAGATCAACTTCGACATACGAAAGAGGTAGGACGTTTTGTGTGGGACACGCATGATGACCTCCCCCACAGGGGGCGACGCGGGGGCACAGGGAAGGGGATCGCGCATGGCGCTGCTGCGTGCTGCCTAGACACCGGCAAACCGCGCCCTCGCGCGGGCGCAGGTGCGGCCAAAGCCTTGATATATATGGGTTGCATCATCGTGGGAGCGTACGGATCTGGTGGTTCGCACGGTCTTCAAAATCGCTGAGGTCGTCGCAAGGCGACTGGTAGGTTCGATTCCTACACGCTCCCGCCAA
>JBAVTZ010000042.1:0-23186 GCA_049696515.1 Candidatus Cybelea sp.
CCCCCGCTGCGGTGTGCGGCGATGTCCGCGCTCGAGCGCGCCGACTCCATGCGCGCTCAGTCCAGCGCGCTCCGCGAGGGCTTCTTGCGAGAGTCCCGCGGTGAGCCGGTAGGTCCGGAGGAGCGTCCCGAAATCCGGCACCGCGGATGCTCGGCTCTCGTTTTCCACGTTCTTTTATAAAGTTCGGGCCGAGCGTAGCGGTACCCGCAGAGGCCGCGGTGCCGACAGGTTGTGTGGGTTGTGTGCGTGGTTGTGCCTTCCGGCGGTCTCAGCGAGCCGTCATCATGGTGTGACGAAGGCAGTCGCCGATGCGCGGTTGCGAACACGAAGGTTGCTATCTGTAACAAGGAGCAGTTTTAAATGAACATCTCGAATTCGGTCTGTTATGTGTTAGGCGTATCAGCGGCTGCGGCCGTACTCGCCGGCTGTAGCAACGGCGGGTCACCGTCGAGCTTCGCCCCTTCAGGAACGGCGCAGCAGAGCGTTACCGAAGCCGGGCCCGACGCGCACGCCCAAGGGGGCCTTACTCAGTACTACCTTGTCAATCTTGGGGTAATCGGCGGAAAATACTCCTCCGCCCGCGGGATCAACAATCGAGGCTGGATTACCGGCGCCTCCACCATCCGGGGAAGCAAAAGTTCGCACGCCGCCCTGTGGCGAGCCAGTCGCCTCACCGACCTCGGCACACTCGGCGGCCCGAACAGCTATTTCAACTTCCCCGTTAAGAACACTCGGGGCGAAGTTGCGGGAGTCTCTCAAGTCGCCCAAACAGACCCGTATCTAGAAGACTTTTGCCAAGAATCCTTTTTTAACCCGACATATCTTTGCCAGGGGTTTAGCTGGCAGGACGGCGTGATGGCGGCGCTTCCAACGCTGGGCGGAAACAACAGCTTTGCCACCGGCGTGAACAACCGCGCCCAGATCGTCGGCGGAGCCGAAACCAGCGCCAAAGATCACAGCTGCAAAAAACCCCAACGCTTCGATTACTACGCCGTCATCTGGCAGCCGAATGGCACGACGCTCACCCTGCCGCCTTACCCCGGCGACACCGTTTCGTTTGCGAACGCAGTCAATGATAGCGGTGACGTTGTTGGGACCTCCGGCCGATGCGGAGACCTAGACGACGCGTTAACGGCCCAGCACGCATTACTCTGGCAAAGCGGCTCGACGATCGACCTCGGCAATCTCGGAGGCACCGCAAACAATGTCCCGTTTGCGATCAACAACCGGGGGCAGATCGTCGGTTATGCGCACATCGCGGGAAACGCGACGTCTCATGCTTTCCTCTGGCAGAACGGCGTCATGAGCGACCTCGGCACGCTGCCGGGCGATGTCTTTAGCATAGCCAATGGGATAAACGACAAAGGCCAAATCGTCGGCGAGTCTTGCCCCGAGAGCGGAAGCTGCCGCGGGTTCATTTGGCAAAGCGGCTCGATGACCGATCTGAACCTCCTCGTTCCGCCGAAGTCGAAACTCTACGTGTTCTATGCCAGCGACATCAACGATAGCGGGCGAATCGTCGGCATCGCCACCAATACGACGAACCCGGTATTTACGCAACGAGCGGTCGTGTTGATTCCGGGCAACAAATCCGACGTGATCCCCGGTTCGTCTGCGCGCCCGGTCACTCTGCCCGAAGGCCTGCGAATACATCTGCGGCAACTCCAGGGTATCGCTCGCCCAATCGCGAGCCTGTAACTCGACTGAAAAGCGGGCCCGCTCCGGCGGGCCCGTTGCTCGAGGACGCTGCCAAGGAGCCGCTACGTTCGTGCACCTAATGGATTAGACGACGCAGCTCATCACTTGGCTCGACTTCAAAGTCATGGCGGACAATCGATCGGTAGCGGTCCCATTGCGCGAGCGCTGCGGCGCGGTCACCCCGGCGAACATGAACCCGGATCGCGATTTCATGTCCCGACTCGCTCTCCGGCTCCTCTTGAACCATGATTTCGGAGATTGAAAGGGCGGCCGCTGCGTCGCCATCTTCGAGCAGTGCCGTTGCCACGGCCACTCTGGTGGACTGGCGCAATGAGCGAAGCGAACGCTCCATGGAGTCCGGTAGTTGCCGATTGCCGCCATCCTTGGAGGAGGTCATCGCGAGTTCTGCGAGACGTCGGCGTTCCGCTGGATGCAACGATTCCCATGACTTCGCAATGAGACGTTTAAGCAGCTGCGACCACTCTCTCACGTCCACGCTGACCATCGAGCTCAGTCGATAGCCAAAACGCGATGTCTCGACGACGGAGTCGGATCCAAACGCCTTGCGCAGGCGGTGGAAGTAAACATAGACTCGGTTGTGGCCGACTCCGCCTTCAACGTCGCCAAAAACGTCGATTGCCAGCTCGGCGCCGGTAAACCATCGCGCCTCAGACGCCAAGGCAGCGAGAAGCATGAACTCGTGGCCCCGAGCGTCTACCCTCTTTCCATGGATGGTCAGCGTTTGATCGAGAACACTAAGCCGGAAGACGTCGCTTTCAACAAACCTCTCAAAGCGTGCGACGAACGAATCAAACATCGTTCCCCTTCCTCCCGCGCGCAGCGTTTTCAGCGCTAGGGCAGGTGCCTCGGGGTCAATAGAAGTCGCGAGCCGCTCTGCTTCGTCCCAGGCCGTCGAGGACTCCGGGATCTGCAACGTTGCCAATGCGAGGCGCGTGATTATTTGGTAGAAGGGGCGGGAACTTTGATCCGCTACTTCAATCGCGCTGCGAACCAACGCGATGCAATCGGCGCGATGCGAAGCGAGTGAGCTAGCCATAAGAAGGCCCTCGGTGCGCGCCTTGACGATTTCGAAGCCATACCGATGGGGGCGGCCGTGAGCGCTTGCGATGAAGAATCGCATGCCGCGCGCTATACCTGGCACAACACGCTCCTCCAGTTGCGCGAGATATGCCGTAGACAGATCGTCCTCTCCCGCAAACCATGCCGCGAAAACGGCTTCAACAAGAACGATCGCGTGAATCGACATATCACTGCCTGTACCGAGATCGATCGCTCGTTCCAGCGACTCACGCTCCAAGTCCCGGCGGCCCTGGAGGCGTTGAAACGGTGCTATAACGTCGTAGAGGTACATCGCATGAGATACCGGAGAGGCCGTTAGAAGAGGGGCGAGCTTTTGTGTCGCTGCTTCAATCTTGCCGGCCTTTCCGACGAACGAGTCGAGCGCAGCGCCGAACATTGTGACCACGCCCCAGCCGTTGAGGTCGCTGGGTGTTAGGCTTTCGGCGAAACGGTCGAGAAACTGGCGCGCTTCCGCGAGCCGGCCGGGATTCATGTAACCGTTGACGACCGCGCCTGCGACCGAAGCCCGGGTGACGGGATCTTCCGTCCCGTCGAGTTGATTCCACATGCCCAGGGCCGTCCGCAACCATTCGTCAGATGTCATTGTGTAACCGCGGTGTACGATTGAAGCGCACCACAAGCGCGGAAAGGCATTCAGCACGCGCTCATCGAGGGACGCAAGCACCGTCGATTCTGCCAAAGTTGGAGTTGAGATCAGATAGGCGCCGATGTCCTGCAAAGCACCCGCCGCGGCGTGCTGATCGCCGAGAATTAGATGGATTTGGGCGGATCGTGCTCGGGCGCCGGCATCTTCCAGCATCTTCGCGGTCTTTCGGAGGGCGGCGCGTGCGCGTTCGGGGTAGCGCTCGCGTAACAGGCGCGTGAGCTCCGGATGGACGTGCACCTCCGAGTCGGTCAGCGTTACTGTTAACCTGGAAGTGAGCACATCGAGGTCGTCGCTCGCATGAGGGCCGACGGCCATTCGGACTTCATCGATCGTAGGGTGCGGTATGACGGCTGACGCGATGAGTGTCTCAATAGCGCGAGAGGGTAACCCGTTCAGAACCTGGCTCAGGAGATACTCATGCAATTCCTTCGCGGGCCGGCGCTCAACTTCGTCGAGCACGACTTCAAGGCCGGCTGACGTGCACATGCGCGCGATTAGGGCGACGACGACCGGCCAGCCCTCGGTTAGCGCGACCAGTCGCTGGAGGTTCTTTTCGGACGCAGGTCCGGCGACGGCGCGGACTTCGCTGCGATTGAAGGCCAGGTCCGAGATCCCGGCTACGGTAAAGTCTTCGGGGCCTAAACCGTGACCGAGCGGTACTTCAACGGAACGCCTCGCGCAAATCAATACCTTTCGATCGTGCGCGTCGAGCAATCGTCGGATGAGCCGTCCCGCACCAGAGACCTGGCAAAGCGCTTCAGCGTTATCGAACGTCACGATGTTCGGCGGACCCGACGCCGACCAAGCGCGAATCGCAAGAAGCTGCAGATCTTCAGGGTGGCCAATGGCTGCAAGCTGCTCGGCGGCCCACGAGTTGGAGCGGGTAGGCTGGTGAGAACTCAGCGCCGCAACGACAGCGAGAGCGAATTGCGATAAGTTACCAACCTCGCCGCAATCGCATACGGCCCTGCTGGGATATCGCGCGGCGACCTGGCTTGCGACGACCGTCTTTCCGTATCCGGCCGGCGCTGTGAGCGCGACGCAGCGAAACGAGCGTCGTATCAAGCTATCAACGAGCGCCGCACGCGGTAGGAAACGCTCCGCTGCCCCGTGGGTCAATGCCCTTTTCCCCCTTCGCGACCGATGCGGCCGATCCGTTCTCAGTAAGGCAAATGTAAGGCCAGGGATGCTAGCGTTACGGCACTGGGTCCCGACTGACCTTTCGGGCGGCAAGGCGCCAGTGGCCCACGCGACCCGCGACGTCACTGGCTCAAGCTAGTAGGAAGAGGTGTTATTGGTGTTGAGTATTCGTCGCGCTATTGCCAGAAGCGTTTCGTGATGTTGATCATCGTCGGGGTAGTCGGGAGTAAGATCTGCGACGCCGGCGCAGTTTCAGATACTCGCCTTTCGGGCGGCGCTCATTCGTCTCAGGGTTACAACTTCAAAATGCCTCCACCACGTTCCGTCGAGCTCTACAAGGAGAACGCTAGCACTCAGCAGGGCAGTACGCGCGATTTCAGCGAGGTGCTCGACGCGCTGTAGCCTCGAACAGTGAGCGCATCTTAGATATCCATCGTATCGTCAAGCCGAGTAATTGCGTTCGAGTCAAAGTCGTTGAGATCCGATCGCCAGCGCGCAGCGCCCGCTTTTTTCGTGTGATATCATGGAAAAAGCCAGGGACCATCGCCTAAGAGGAATTCGTTTTGGACCTTAGCCGGGCGCCGTCGCCGAGGCTCCATGTCGGGGGCCAACTTTACGTCGCCACCTTAATGCTAACCATCTCACAGTGCGCACGCCATGCATAAGCTTGGCATGCTTGGTGCAGCGCTGCTGCTTCTGCCGGCGCTCTCCCCGGCCGGGACTCAACCGCTGGTTCATGCCCCAACCGTTGGTTGTCGAGCCGATACGGCGCGATACGACGTTGCGCTGCCGGGCCACCCGTCCGCCGTTGCCGCGTCCGCCGATGGCCGTTCAGCTTTCGTTTCGATCGTGAGCTCCAACCCGAAAAGCGCTACTGGCATCGCGACGCTGCGATGTGATGGCGGCCGGTACCGATTCATAAACCTGGTACCGCTGGAAGCTCAACCAAGGGGCATTGCGATCACACACGACCACAAGTTGCTCGTGGTAGCAGATGACGGATTCGTGGCCTTCGTCGATCCGGCCGCCGCCCTCGCCGGAAAGCCGGCAATTCTGGGGTATCTTCAAGACCTCGAAGGCGACCCCGAAGACAACGATGCGGGCTCCGCGTACGTGAACGTGAGCCCAGACGACCGCTTCGCCTACGTGAGCGACGAGGAAAACAACACGATAACCGTGATCGATCTCGTGAAGGCACGTAGCAATAGATTCACGCGCGAGGCGATCGTCGGTAAAATACCCATGGCAAATGCTCCAATCGCGCTGACGTTTTCACGCGATTCCCGTTATCTTTTTACGACGAGCGAAATCGGTCTACGGGCGTACGGCTGGCCCAAGGTATGCCGGCGAGAACGCGGGCCGACAACTGAGGAACCTAGCAATCTTCCAGGAGCGATCATCACGATCGACATCATGAAAGCACAAGTCGATCCTGCGAATTCGGTAATCGCCAAGATACCTTCCGATTGCAGTCCGGTGCGCATGAGTCTGTCACCCGATGGATTGACGGCGTGGGTTACGAATCGTGCCTCCGATACGCTTACCGCGTTCTCAACCAAAAGACTGATCGCTGGTGATTCGGACGCACGAATCGCAACGATCCCCGTCGGGTCGAAGCCGGTGGCCGTAGCAGCGAGCCGCGACGGCAAATACGTTCTCGTGGGTAATTCGAACCGTTTCGGGGTCGGCGCCACTACATCGGGCACCGTTTCCATCATCGATGTGACGCAAAAGGCCGTAGTCGGTACGATCGCCGTCGGGCAATTCCCGCGGGAGTTCTCCCCTGGCCCGGGTACGACGCTTTTCCTTGCCAACTACGGATCAAACACAGTCACGATATTCGACGAGTCTCGCCTAAACGAGCTCGTAACGAAGAGGTCCTAGGAGGACCCAAAGGCTCATTCGCGCTCAAGTAGATCGTCCCGCACCCGCGCCATTGACAGGCCCTCCTTGAGCATACTAACCCCGGCCTCGCTCATGCAGCCAAAAACTCATTAATCAAGGCAAGCGGTAGGCATCCCCACGCCTGCGTACTGTACGGGCAGGTAGGGCCTATATAGGTTCTATACCTTGCGTTGTCACGCAGGCATGGAGTTATCTGTGAAGCGGTTTTCAATGTTGGCATACGATAGCGGTTTGCGCCACCGTTACTTTGCAGGCGGGGTGCGGTGGCTCGCGGTCGCAGATTGGAGCATCCGGAGCGATGCCATCAATGCCTATGGCCGCACCGGCGGTGGCGGCGCGCCAATCGCCGCCGGACTCGTCGGCGCTGCCGTCGGCCGCTGGGCCTAATCTCTATGTCGGAAACATTACCGACGACGTCACCGTCCATGCGCCGGGAAGTGCTAAGCCCCTTCGCACAATCTCGACGAGCGCGCATGCGCTCGCGGTTCGCTCCGGTAGTCTCTACGTCGCAAAAGCCAACGGCGTTGTTCTGTACCTCCGCATCTACAAAAACGGTAAAACGCTCATACGCATTATCAAAAAGGGCTTAAGGGGCCCGGTAGCGATGGCATTTGGCTCCTCCGGCAATCTCTTCGTCGCGAACATTTCGGGTTCGAACGTTACAGCGTACGCACCAAGCAGCGGTACGCTGTTGCGCACGATCTCCAACGGCGTGGATAATCCACGCGCGCTGGGCTTCGACGCTTCGGGCGATCTCTACGTTGGGAACCAAAGGAGCGTCACAATCTACGCTCCAAGCATGGGTAAGCCGCTGCGAACGATCACTTTCGTCCATGAACTGCTTTCATTGGCGCTCGACACCTCGGGCGATCTTTACGTCGGAACGACCCACGACGTCCTGGTCTACGCCAAAATCGGCACGAAGCTCCTTCGCTCGGTTCCCGCCGGCTTCGCGTATGCGTTGGCGTTTGACGGCTCGGGCAATCTCTATGTCGCGAACGAACTCTTCAACACCGTTACCGTCTACGCTCCAAACAGCGACAAGTTGCTGCAGACGATCTCGAAAGGCGTGACTGAGCCTCGAGCATTAGCGTTTGGGCCGTAGCTTCGCCGCTGTGTTGGGTCGCTCGCTCATCGTTTGCCTCAAGTAAGCTGTTTATGAAAGGAAAGATCTTATGAAACTTTATATTCTCGTCGTTTTAGCGGCGCTTTCGTCGTTCTCGTTGTCTGCGTGCGGCGGCGCAAACACGACAACGGGACTGGCTGATGCACCGGCCGCTAATGAAATTGCCCCGCTAACGAGTACAGTCGAAGTCACTGCCCTCAACGGAGGGACCCCCGATTCCTGGTTTAGAGATATCTCTAACGCGAAACACGTGGCCGGGCGGCAAGCTTGTCGCGAAGGGGAAGACCGGCATGAAGGGCCGGCTTAAGTTATCCGGCAACTGGTCGCACCAAGAGCTTATCTGTGTGGGAGGCCGAATTCACATCCCAAAGGGCTTCAAGGAGAGGCATAAATGCCAACAGCCATTCCCTCAGGCCATTACCCTGAACTTCTAGCAACGCAGCGGGTCTCGCAGGTGAGGCGCTCGATCCAAAAGCGCGAGCCAACTAGCGCCTAAATTCTGCTCCGCACCTGATAAGAGACTCTTTTTAACGCTTGTCTGTCGTCAAGCGATGCGAACGGCTCGGTTAGTGGCCAGGCATCGCGACGCCTTGCGCCTTGAGGGATTGGCGGATTGCGGCGAGCTGTTGGCTCGAGAAGATTTGGCCAAGCGCTTGTTGGAGCTGGGCTGGGGTCATATTGTTGACGTTCGGTTCGAGCTTGCGGAGCTGGCGGAGCTGGCCGATCGTAGGGTGTGCCGCTTTGACGGCGGTCTCTAGCTGTTGCTTCGTGGGCGGTTGCGACTGGGCCATCGCGGCGGTCGGGGTAAGAACCAGAGCTGCCGGTGCAACGGCGGTTCCGAGGACGCCTGCGAGAGCGAAAAGGCGAAGTGCTTGCATGAAGTGAGTCTCTTTCTTAGGGTGAGAATAATTAGGTGACGTACGTGAAACGTCCCGTCGCCGGGACGGCAGACGTCGTTCGTAGCATGTTTTTGGCCGGGTCGGGCAGGTCCCTCTGAAAAAACAGTTGGTTGTGGCTGCTTCCTGCGACCTCTAAACGGGATTCCCCGATTGGCGGAGCAATTTGTCCCCGGTTAGTGGGTTCCGGCGGAATTCGCACGACGCGTCTTTCGGATGTTCGTCGTCGTTCGTTGCCGCAGCGTTGGCGTTTGCGGCCGGAGATACGAAGGACTACCGCCGGTGCCTTAGGAACGCGCGACCGCTAACGTCAGCTTAGGCGAACGGCTCGAACGAATCTCCGCTACATCGCCGGCCTTCATTCGGGTGGTCGAGATAGCAACGAACGCGCCGATCTTTCGAGCGACGCAACCAAATGGAAACCGTCGTTCCGCTAGAGAGAAAACGCCCGCGGATAACGGGCGTTCTTTGGTGGAGGCAAGGAGACTCGAACTCCTGACCCTTACGCTGCCAGCGTAATGCTCTACCAGCTGAGCTATGCCCCCGTGACGGCAGCCGGCGCTGCGACCCGCCACCTTTCATGGTCTCGGGTTCGACTCCTCCGGCTCGCCGCGCTTGAGCGGAGTCGAAGCGCGACAAGAGAAGACTCTCGCGCTCGGGGATGTAGCTCAGCTGGTAGAGCACCTGCTTTGCAAGCAGGGGGTCTGGGGTTCGAGCCCCCACATCTCCACCAAGAAATGTGCCGATTTTCCAAGACTTTTTTGAACCGCCGCAGGCGCGCTCGTTTGCGGCGCGCGATCAAGATTGGATCGGCGCCTTCCTCAATCAGCAGCGAGTTCGAGGAGTGGCGCAGCGAGTGAAAATCAACTGCGGGCAGGCCAGCCCGCCGCAACAGCGGTTTAAAGCAGGTCTGCAATATGCCGCCGCTTGGGTCACTTCCGTGCAAGGGTTATGGCGGCTACGGCTCGGGCTCCGGCCCCTCGAGTACAGGCTGGGCCCTAGGGTACACCGATCAGACCGATTCCGGGAACGACCGTGAAGCGTCGGAGATGTGCTCGACTTCTCGCAATCTCCACGCTCGTTTCAAACGATTCCGAGTTCACGCTATGCGTCATGTATCGAGAGCAAAACTCTGCCGACAGGGCCGCCCGATAATGAGTACGGACGATCGCGCATTCGGTGCGATCGCGGCGCTTTTATTCGCGGCTGGCTGCTCGCTGCAATCCTCTCAAGCGACCTTCAGCCCTCAGATTCGGGGCGGCGCGGCGGTAAGAAGCTTAGTCACGAGCGGACAGTATCTCTATGCCGCCGGCCTGAAGCTCTCTAACTACGGACCTGACGGCTTGAAACCGTTACACACGGTGGACAACGGAAAATATGGCTTCGGTGAAGCGCCATCGCTTGGCCTCGACGCGCAGGGCGATTACCTTTATGAAGAGAGCGGAAGCCCGAGCGATGCGCTGATGGCTGTCTACGATGCTCGTACGCTGAAACAACTGCAGCTGTTCCCCACGCCAATCTGCGCGTCGATAGCGGTCGACCAGCTCGGCTACCTGTACGCCGGGTGCGGAACCATCTACGTATACACTCCCGGTGCTACGCGGCAAATAGGAACACTAGACCGGGGCGGTTATCGCCTAGCGTTCGATCACCGCGGCAACCTCTATGCGACTGCCGGTCGCCGCGTTAGGGTCTACGCGCCAACGCAAACGTCCGGAAAGATGAAGTTCGAGCGGAACATCACGGACGGCGTGCACGGCGCCTCCGCGCTGGCAATTGGGCCTTCCAATGACCTCTTCGTAGCGAACTGGGATGATGCCAATCCCCTAGGTCGGAGATCGTCGGTCACGGTCTATCCGGCAGGCGCGACAAGGCTCTCGAGAAAGATCATCAAGGGCATCGTCGCCCCCACGGCGCTTGCGGTAGACTCCAAGGGCCGTCTCTACGTCATTAACCTACACATCAAGAAGCCGCCGTTCTTCGGGTGGGTGACGGTCTACTTGCCCGGAGGCACGGAGCCGGTGCGAAAAATCACCGATGGAAGCACCGAGCCAACCGCACTCGCCGTCGACGCTGCCGATGATCTTTATGTGGCCATTGCGGGCAACCCAGGCTTAGTCAGAGTGTACGGCCCTGGGGGTACGAAGCTGCTGCGTACTGTAGTGAAAGGAATCGACTCTCCAGAGGTGCTTCTTGTCGGTGCACCGTAGCGCGCTACCGGCAGTTACCGCTCAGCAACCACTCATGGGCTCAACAGTCCGGAGTTTATGCTTGGGAAGCAGACGTAACCGAAGCGTTACGAGCTGCATGCCGGTTTCGCCTTTACCTTCGCCTGGAGAGGGCGGCCCACGATCGCCTTGCCTCAATCTGCGCAGTCTCTTGGAATCTGTTATTTTTACCCTTGGGTGTATTGGAAGAAGATCGCACTCGAGTTCTCACGGTCCGGAAAGCCGACGGAGAACGAGTTCATCGAATCGTTTAACGGCGGAGCGAGTGCATCGTCGCCCATGGCACGCTAGCCTCCTTGCGAATCGACGCTCAGACCCGACGCACGAAGTTCGACTTCCGCGACGACAAGTTGTGTAGGTTGTGTGTGTGGTGGCGGCATCCGAGCCAAGCTAGACTGGCTGTAGGACGAGGCCAAACAAAGCTGCGGCCACGCTGAGGAGCTTTGCTATGCGAATTATTCGAATATCAGATTTCAGTTGCTATGCGCTGAGCTTTTGCGCTGCGGCGTTCATTCTTGGAGGCTGTGGCGGATCGGGCCAGTTGCCAAATCCGGCGACGCAGACGCCCCTCGGTAACGCGGGCACCCACCGGATGACTTCGCCGAACTACACATTACCTCCAGGCATAGGTCCGAACTCTTCGGGCGCCGAGAAGCTTACCGGGACGGCGAGGCTCGGGCAGTGTCAAGAACATTACATCGGCCACGGGAACCTTATTCTTGGCGTAGAGTACCGTACGGATTTTCGCGCGCGCGGGAAAGCAACGGGACCACATCCCGGAACATTTATTGCCACAGGACACTGGGGATTCGGCTTCGAGTACCCTTTCGCATTTTGGAGCTTAGTAGAACGTTTCACCATAACGTCACGGACATCTATGATCTCGGGAACGATTCGAGGCGGTGGGTTTGGGGGCGAATCTGTACTCCTTCCGACGTGCACGTTGTTCGGCCCCGAAATGGCGTCTGATGCGAATGGGAACGCTTATATTAAGCGCATCAAGCAGGGCGGTTTCCGGGAGACGCTCGGGGGGCTGTAGTCTGGATTAATAAGCAGTCTTGGGTTCAGGGCAAGATCATTATCGGACCCGATTATTACTACAGTGGGACGGGCGTCGGCTTTTGGCCCTACTTCGGCGGCAGTAACGCCGACGGAACGATGAGCCTGTACGATCCATTCGGCGCCACCGTTACTCTCGCTTACTGTCACTAAAGAGCCCTGAACCCTGGGCCTGGCGTCAAGCGTCCCAGAGCGTCCTTAACCATTGGGCAAAAACTAACGCTTTCACACTATCAAGATAGGAGGTGATAATGTACGCTGCAATTGTTACTTATGAAGGACTGACCGAGGAGGCCCTCTTCGAGGACCACCGGCAGGTCAGTGAGCTTCTAGATGCTTGCTAGAGCGCAAGCGAAAGGCCAAATGAAGAAGATAAACGACCAGCCCGCCTACGGTCAAGAAATGCTCAGGGCGAAGCGCTGGGTCGAAGTTTCCCTCAATGCGGAGCCTGAACGTACTTTGCCGATCGCTCCCCTTGAGAGGCGACCGGAAAAGGCTACAGCCTCTTCGGGTCTTGATTTGTGGCTACGGCGGGACGCGTAAGGCACAAAGCGCCTCACCCTTTGGTCCAGGCCAGCCTCTAGCGACGAGGGGCCGCCACAATCGGCGACGTGGTCACAGAGGAGTGGGGCGAGGCGCGCTCCGAAGTTAGGGCTTGGCTGCTATTGCATGAGTGCTGAGACGGATTAGGTCTTGGCGCTGATTTCTGCTTTGGCAGACCTTTTGGTTCTGCCAGAGGAGAGATACACGTGCAAGCACGAGATTTTAGCGGGTCCGCTCTAGGCACTTTGCTGGCAACTGCATTGCTTGCAGGCTGCGGCGGTTCGCAGACGCCGGTCGGGAGCCTCGGGGCCGCGCCGCAAAGCGCGCTGCTCCCAATGCACTCATCGCAAAATATTGCCGAAATGATGCCTAACGCCGGATGCCCGGCGGCTGGCGGCAAGACATATAAAACCGGAAATGGGCATGTGTCCATGAAGTTCTGGCAAGTGGAAACGACGGCGCCGTCACACGAAGGCTGGGGCGTCTATTTGTCTTATACCGGCTGGAAGGTGGGTCGCCCCTTGGTCCGTTACACCGATCAGCTCTTCACCTGCGGACCACAGGGCGACAGAAAGCCAGTAGGGGAGTTGGTGGGCAAGTGCTGCGGTGGTTCCAGCCAGGAGAAGTGTCACAACGATATCTGCACACGCATTCTCAAACTGTACGTGGACTACAAGATTGCCGGCAACCTCTCGGGTAAGAAACCATGGAAGTTCGACTACGTTAAATTTGTTCCCGAGAAAAAAGTGCGGGGATTTGGCGCATTACCAGCCCTCCGCATCCAAGTCAATCCATAGTTGAATATCCGGGAACCTGCCCGCCGCGAGCGAGTTCCGGACACGCTTTTTACGCCCTAGCGCAGCAGACAGCTTCGCAACCTGTTCCGAACGCGGGGGATGCAATTGGAATCTACGGTCCCGAGACGGGTTTCCATTGGTTTCCCCGCCGGCGCAACCTGATTGGCAGCGTTTCCTGCTGGACGCATCCTTTTGGGATGGCTACCATTGATTGTCAGCTGATGTCAGCGCCGGGTCATGCCTCTGCCCTTGCATTTTTTTCGCACCAAAGGAGTAAGGTATGCTGAAATACATCGCTAAGAGTTTTCACTGCTCCATGGTACTTGCCGTCGCTCTCTCTTCCGCCGGTTGCTCGAACGATCGGCTTACGCAGCCGGCTATCGGGGGTGTATCTAACGCTTATTCGTCCTTGATGGACGTGAAGGATCACTCGCGGCCCTCGATGTGGCTGTCTGGGGGCAGCTACATGTATGAAGGCTCGAAGGCGGTATACTTCGGGATCGTCAATGCATATACGCTTCACGGCAAGAACCATCGGCGCGGCGTTCTATGGGGACCGAACAGAAAAGACTTAGTCAGCCCGCAAGGGATGGTGACGGATCCCAATGGTAACCTCTACGTGGTAGATGGCGGCGCAAGCGGTGCGAGCGCTATCTACATGTACTCACCTGGCGCGAAAACGCCGAGCAAGACATTTAGCGATGCCGGCATGTTTCCGGTCCAGGTCGCTATCGGCGCGAACGGGACTTTATATGTCGCTAACATGTACACAGCCAGCTTTGGTCCTGGAAACATCGTGGCGTACGCGCCTGGTGCGAGCAGCCCGACCAAGACATATACCGATTCGAACTTTGACCAAGTTGAGGGCGTCGCCGTCGATCGGCACGGAAACATTTTCGTCAGCTACAACTTCTCGCCATCGAGCACCGGTACGGTCGCCGTATTTCTGCGGGGTTCAGAGAATGCAACGGAGACGGGCATCAAGGTCCCACAAAATGGATCGTCGTCGGAGGCGGGCGTTCTCGCGCTCGACATCATGGGGAACCTCCTTCTCGGCTACGGTGCGGATAGTGGAGGCGTCGCTGCATATTCATCGAGCGCGCCGTACACACAAAAAGGTCAGTTCAATCTCAACGGGCATTCCCAAGGTTTGGCGTTTGATCGAGACGGCAAGACGTTGTATTCTGCTGACTATCAGCTTTCTCAGGGCGAAGTCTACAGCTACGATCCGAGTACGTTTTCCGTTAGCCTCATCAACACTGTGTCACCGTGGTTCCCGAAGCTGCCCTCGTATCTTGGTGATGCACGCGGCATCGCCGTCGCACCTGCGCTCGCGCTTCCCAAATGACCCCGGTGACGGCTGACGGGACTGCCCTGGGATGCGTCGTACCACGACGGCCCTGCGCCGTGGAATATTGGGCGGCCGCAGCCGGCAATAGTGCGTTTGCATCCCAGGGCGGATTCGCCGGAGCAGTGCTCGATGCGGGATTCGGGAGCGGCGAGAACGGGGCACCGCCCTGGTTCGCGACGATCAAACGGGTCTAGAGTGGGGAAGTCGAAGATCCTTACCACGGACCAATTCGTTGAGCTAGGAGCGAGATAGATGAACAGCTTGAAGTTTGGCGGCTATCTGCTAACCAGCTGGGTAGCTGCGGCGACGGTGACGGCTTGCGGTGGATCGCAGCCGCTCGTGACGACCCCCACCGAGATACAGCAAAGCGCAAGGGCGCCGTTGTCGCCATTGTCCAGAAGCAGCCCGATTCAGCATGTCATTGTGGTCGTGCAGGTTGGCCGCAGCTTCGATAATCTTTTTAGCGGCTATCCAGGCGCGGATACAACCATGCGAGGTATGTGCGAACCGAGCCCGCAGTGGTGCAAAGTCGCGCACCAAGTTCCGCTTAAGCCGATAACGCTCCAAGGTAGTGGCGAGCTGGGAGAGGGCACCGCACTTCCCGATTCGCTGAGCACGTTTGCCACCGAATACGACGCGGGAAAGATGGACGGCTTTGACTTGATCCGCTTTGGCTCAGGCGGCAATGGAGTACCGGCCCGCCTGTATCCTTACGCTTACGTCGTTCGCTCCGAGACGAAACCTTATTGGGACCTTGCTCGGCACTATGCTCTTGCCGACCACATGTTCGCGACGGAGCGTGCGAGCAGCTTTGCGGGCAGTCAAGTATTGATCGCCGGAAGCACGATGCTCAGTCCGGGCAGATTTGTGGTTGGGGTCACCAACGCTGGTGGATGCGATGCGCCCCGAGGAACACGGACGATCCTCTCAAACGGTCGCCACGGCCCTCGGCCCTGCTTCGTTTGGAAGACGATGGCCAACCTACTCGACGCGGCCAAGGTTCCGTGGAAATATTACACCCTGCTTTGCACCGGACGCGATGCCGACTACGGCTGCGATTGGAACGCCTTCGAGGCAATCAAGGCCGTGCGGTACGGAAGCGATTGGACTCGAGACGTCAGCGTCCCAAACACAAATATCTTCGCAGACCTGAAACGGACCGGCTTTCCAGCCGTCTCTTGGGTCACGCCGGATCTGGCCAATTCGGACGACTCGGCGAGCGGTGGTAAGGGCGGTCCTCAGTGGGTAACGTCGATCGTCGATGCGGTGAAGCAGAGCCGCTATTGGAAACAGACGGCGATCGTCGTAATCTGGACCGATTGGGGTGGTTTCTACGATCACGTTGCGCCGCCGCAGCTTGACGCCATCGGTTTGAGCATGCGCGTTCCGATGCTCGTCATCTCGCCCTTCGCAAAAGTCGGCTACGTGTCACACACAGAATACGAACAAGCATCCATTTTGAAGTTCATCGAGGAAAACTGGAAGCTCGGATCCCTAGGGAAGACCGACGAGCGCGCGACCAGCATCCAGGACATGTTCAACTTCGCCCAATAGCCCGAGCCTACGCCCGGGCCTTGCGTGAGGATTTCCTCGGCGGTAAGATAGAAAACGGAGGAATGAGCATGCGTTTTTCGGTTCTCTCCGTGGCTCTCGGGACTGTATTGCTTGCCTCAGCCGCCGCGTCGGCGCAGATTCCGCAGACGCCGGGTTCGGGCATCTTGCTCACCCAGTGCGATCCCCGTCCCTATAACAATACCGTCGAATCGGCGTTCCGCGTGACTCCTTATAAGAGTTCCCTACGGGCTATCTTGGCAATGGAGTATCGGAACGAAGCAGCAAGCGCCGCGACCGCAGTTGTCTTCGGCTTGGTCTCGGGCGGCAAGTTGGTCGGCATAGGTGAGGATTCCGGAACGTTCTCGCGCGACGCCCTCGTAAGCCACGACCTCATGTTGAGTGAAGAGATATTTCCACTCGGTTCGTAGACCCACTGCGTCGTACTGAGGGTAAATTACGCGAACGGTACCGCCTGGTTTAACCCGGCGGCGCCTACGCTGCAAACTCGACAATAATCGTCGCGGCGCGAGCCCTGGCTTATACAGCTTCAACCGACATGGGCGGTGCGAATGCGACGATCTCGTTGGTGCTGCGATCGCCGGTCCAGAAGCGTGAGCCGTCAAAGGCGAGGCCGCGCGCGACAAAGGGTATTGACGCAAGTGAGGTGACGCGCGGCGTCTCATGGTGTGCGTCCACTTTTGTGAACTGCAAGTTCCTGAACTGCCTGTCGCCGGTGATGAGATAGAAAAGGCCATTGATAATGGTCATGCCTACCGGTACGCGATCGAGGGGTATTTCGCGAATTATCGCGCCTCGATCGTCCAGGGAAAGAATCTTCATGTTATGCGCTTGCGATAAAAACAGCGTGCCGCCGTCGAAGGCGAGATGCACTCCGCTGAGATCCGGACATTCAATGCGATCGCTCTGAAAGCCGCGCCCAGGGACAAATCGGTAGATGTATCGATCATCGTCGTCCTCGCCGTGACCGATCACCACGCGGAGTTCGTCTCTGCAGACCGCGATACCGAATGGATTGCCGGGAGCCTCGGCTTCGCCGGCCACGATCCAGGTTGATGGATCGACGAGGTAGAGCCGATGCGCTTCACGACTTGCGATCCACAGCGCCGTTCCGTCGAAGGCGAGCCCGAGTGGCTCGGGCCCGGGAGCGGGGAGCCGTTGAATTTCGCGGATTTCAGTCAGGGTTTCCATCGGCAAAGCCCTCCTCCCAGTGAATGGATGTGTGCCGCCTAGGTTGATCAGAACAACTGCGCACTTCTCTAGCATTGGACGAGGCGCGGTGTGGCCCATGCTATAATTGCGACGTGATTCGGATTGTCGTCTTAGTCGCCATACTGCTCGTAGCTTTTGCCGCCGGTCAATATGTTATGAACCGTTGGACGGTATGGACGCCGGATACGGAAGCGAGCGTCTGGGTAGCGGTCGGTACGCTGCTGCTTGCAGTCGCTACGGCCTGGTCCGTCTGGGAAACCCGCCTCGTAATTCGCAGCGAGGATCGACGCCACCAACAAAGTCTCGCTCCGAGTCTTAGACTGGAGCGCTCCGAGGGCGACCTTGGCGTATTTTACCTAGTTAACAAGGGAATGGGCTTAGCAATGCGCGTGCGCATCCAGCTTTCGGCAACGCTCGAGTTTTCGATGGCTTCGAATCCAGCCGGCGCTTCTAACGGACTGACTAGCGAAGCCGTTAGTTATGGTAAGGACGTATCACAGGTTGCCACCGATGATAAGATCGCTATTAACGTACTGGCCGGCCAGAGCGAGCGGTCCTACCAAATCGTGAGCCCCAAAGCCGTGACGATAGCATATGAAGATATGTTCGGCAATCCATACAAGACCGTCTACACCAACTGGACCATAGATGACAATGACTCCAGCTGGGAGCAGCCCGAGGCGCTTAAAGTTCCGGGTTCGACCCGCGCATCTCAAAACACGTAATAAACCTTATATTCGCCCTCGCTCACTACTCTAAAACAAGGCGCTCGTACAGCTGGCTGGCGGGATTTATTTTTGCCCCCATAAGCTGCCGAATGAGAGAGCTCCCGATGCCATGATTTCGCCAAGCCGCCGACAAATAGATTTGATCGAGGTGAATGGCATCAGGTTGTCGACGAACCGTAAGCCAACCAGCGCGCCGGCCATCCACCGTAACGATTGCCGTGTTAGGTGCATTATATAATTGGCTGAATTTTGCTCGCTCGAACTCGTCGCCTCGCCGGCCGAAAAGTTTCTCGCTAATCCATCTATGAGCCTCGAAATAGAGAGACTCGATGAAAAGCTTGTCATCTTTTGTGGCCGGTCGAAGTTCTATTTTCACCCTACCGCTTCATATTCTGCTGGCTATCGAGGCCGGTCAAGCTCGCCACAGCGCTTGGCGGTGCGGGCTCCCTGCGCTGAAACATTGAACGGAAAGCGGACGTATCTAGGTCAAGGTTTCTTCTAGGAGTTTGGCTATGGCCGCAATCTCAGCGCCCGCGGTACCGGGGACCTCCGGAGTCTCGACCCTCCAGTTATATTTGTTGCGCGGAACGTACGCGCTGATCTTGGTCTTCTTGGTGACGAGCATCTGGCCAGGCGTGGTTCAGCACGACAAGCTGGCGCTCATGCACGGCGTCGCGCGGAGCCTGTTGGCGGCGATGGCGCCGCTCATGCTGGTGGGCCTTCGCTATCCCCTCAAGATGTTACCGGTGCTCTTCTTCGAGCTGGCCTGGAAGACGATCTGGCTGCTCTTCTTTGCACTGCCGCTATGGACGGCGCATCAAGTCGATCCCGATACATGGGAGACCATCAAAGCCTGCGCGTTGGTTTGGGTAATCTTCCCGTTCACGATTCCGTGGCGCTACGTCTTTGAAACATACGTCAGGGCACCCGGGGATCGATGGAAGTGAGGTAGATGACCTTGCCGCGTCTGATGACGTATCGTACGTTGGTTAGCGCGGCGATGTCCGAGGATGGATCGCCGTTTAGGACGACGATGTCGGCTTGATATCCTGGCGCGATTCGGCCGAGTTTCGAGGATCGCGCAAATCGATCGGCCGGGTTGGTCGTCAATGAAGCCAAGATTTGGTGAAAGTCCATTCCAGCCGCGGTCATTAGCCGGTACTCGCTGCTTGGGTCGGGGTCAACGGCGCCGTAATCCGTACCAAAGAGCACGGTGCCCCCCGCCTCGACCCACGTTTCTAACTGTTCAATCGCGGCCGCGAGAATTCGCTCTTGAGTAGAGCGACGGTCGTGGCGAAAGAAATGTTCCCACAGAGCGAGCGTTGGGATGAGGGCCAATCGCTGCCGGCTCACGATCTCGGTAATGTTCTGGTGCCAGGGGTGCGACGGCGTTGTGTGTGCGATCACGTCGACTCCCGCGGATAGAGCGTTTAGGACGTCGTCATCCGTGTTGGGATGAACGAAGACCGGCTTGTTGCAGCGGTGCGCCTCCTCAACCGCGGCACGCATGACCTCCGCGCTCATGACCGTTCCTGCTCCCGAACCCGATCCCGATGCAAACAGCTTGACGCCATCTACGCCCGCATTTAGCAGCTTCCTTGCCGCCGTGGTAGCGTCGCCGGCACACGTTACCTCCGGCATGGGAATATCCATTATGCCCATCATCTTGGTGACAATCTTTGGCGGAAGCGCTCCGGGCGGAATCAAACCCTCGCCGGTTGAGTAGATCTGGGGTCCTCGAATCTCGTTAGTGCGAGTGCGTTCTCGAATGGACCGCGTGTTCGCCCAAAGCGATGAGAGATCGAAGACACTCGTAAAACCGTATCGGGTCAGACTCTCGAGTTGGCTTTCGAGCTCGTTGGCCGGAATGGTGGCCGCATCGGCCCATTTCCGCTCGAAAAAGTGAACGTGGCAGTTCCAAAAGGCCGCCAGCGCGGTGGCCCCGGAGCAGTCGAGGCGGGTACCCGCCGCCTGCGTGGCCGGCGCGTTCGAGCTGACCGCCGCGACAAATTCCCTTTCGAGCAATATCGTTGCATCGTGCAGCGGTCGCCGACCCGGCTCAACGAAGACCGTGCAGCCCTCAAGAAGGGTGCGATCGTCGCCCATGCCGATTCGACTACCGCAACCGTACTTCGATTACCTAGCTTGGGCGCTCAAGCGAGCAAGAGTCGCGGCGACCTGCCTAGGTCCATTGGGGCTTTCTTTTGCCCGGGCTCTGAGCTATAAAGGGGAGACTAGCTTAGCACTGGGAGGGCTTTCTGATGAAAGGTCTACACCGGCCAAGCGCTGCTCTTGCACTTTTTGTGGGAGCGGTGCTCGTCGCGTGCCATGGTATCGGCAGCGGTGGTTATAACCCCGCCGCCCCGCAGGATCTGTCGCAACTCTCACCCTCGTCGGGGGCAATCGAGATAACGCCTGCCGCGGGAACGATTGTGTGCAAGGCGCCCGCAAAAGGAGTTCCCGGGACGTATCTTAGCTACTTTGCCGATGGAAACGTCAAGGGAACGACGTTCAAAGCCGTGATCTCTAAAGATACTGCGCTTTGGGAACTCGTTCAGTATGTAAAGCCGACGCCGACGCCCAAACCGACGCCGACACCGAAGCCGACGCCGACGCCCAAACCGACGCCGACACCGAAGCCAACCCCGACGCCAAAGCCGATCAAAGAGTTTATATACGTGGGTACGTTTACGACGATGAACAAGCAAGTGGGTTGCGCCTATTTGTTTGTGACCGCGAACGGTAAGCCGCCCCCGGGCAGCAAGTACAGCGGTGAGACTATCGGAGAACCGAACCTGAAGGCGCCTTATGCCTTCAAACACTTCACGACGGGCCCGATTACGGCACTGACCATTTCGCATCTCTCCGCAAAGGGCGGTTCTGGTACCGCAACCTTAAAGGAATCGAACGGCAAGCCGTACACGACCGGGACAATCAAGCTGATCGGGCGCGAAGAGATCACCGAAGCGGAAAAGCTAAAGGACCTACTGCCGATCCCCCGCGGCAATCCGTAAACTTCGACCGATAACCGCCGTACGCCGAGCCGGGTCATGTTGCTGGAACCTCGAAGGGTAGCCGGCGCGGCGACCCGGCTCTTGCGCACCTAGCAGAGCCAGGCGTCTTGCAAGGGGGAACAACGGCATGATGATCGGTCCCGCAGGGTTTGCGAAGTGAGTTCGGTGCGAGTCCTGGTCGGCACGCGCAAAGGTGCGTTCGTCCTCGAGTCGGACGCGAAGCGCGAAGCATGGAAGGTCTCCGGCCCGTACTTTGGAGGTTGGGAGATCTATCACTTGAAAGGCTCGCCCGCCGATCCCAATCGTCTCTATGCTTCGCAGTCATCGAGCTGGTTCGGACAGATCGTTCAACGCTCGAACGACGGCGGCCGCAGCTGGGAGCCGGTTGGCAACCGGTTCGTTTACGAGGGTGAACCCGGCACGCACCGATGGTATGACGATAGCCCCCACCCGTGGGAGTTCGCGCGGGTCTGGCATCTCGAGCCCTCGCTCAGCGATCCCGACATGGTCTACGCGGGTGTCGAGGATGCCGCGCTATTTCGCTCGAACGATGGCGGACAGAACTGGGTGGAACTTGCAGGTCTTCGCCGTCATCCGTCGACCGATTCGTGGCAACCGGGCGCGGGCGGGATGTGCCTGCACACGATCATCGTCGATCCAACCGATGCAAATCGGATTGTCTGCGCGATCTCTGCGGCGGGTGCCTTTCGGAGCGAAGACGCCGGCGCGACATGGCAGCCGATCAACCGCGGCTTGAAATCCAATGGCATTCCGCAACAAGAAGCCGAGGTCGGCCACTGCGTTCATCGGATCGCCATGCACCCGCGACATCCCAACGTGCTCTTCATGCAGAAGCACTGGGACGTAATGCGCAGCGATGACGGCGGCAATTCGTGGCGGGAAGTCAGCGGTAATCTTCCGACGGACTTCGGCTTCACCATCGACGTACACGCGCACGAGCCGGAGACGATCTACGTCGTCCCGATCAAGAGCGATTCCGAGCATTTTCCGCTCGACGGGCGGCTACGCGTCTATCGCAGCCGCACCGGTGGCGACGAATGGGAAGCGCTTACGAAAGGGCTCCCGCAACGCGATTGCTATGTGAACGTGCTTCGCGATGCGATGTGCGTCGATGCGCTCGATTCTTGTGGAATCTATTTCGGCACGACTGGTGGACAGGTGTACGTTTCGTCCGATTCCGGAGAGAATTGGAGCGCGATCGCGCGTGACCTTCCCGCGGTGCTTTCCGTCGAAGTTCAGACGCTGCCGTGATCCGCGTCGTGCTCCCCGCCCATCTGCGCGCGCTGGCGCGTACCGACCATGAAGTGACGCTTGAAATAAACGGCGAGGCTACTCAAGGCACTCTGCTCGATGCGCTCGAGTCGCGCTATCCCGCGCTGCGCGGTACGATGCGCGATCAGGTAACGCATCGCCGGCGCCCCTACGTGCGCTTTTTCGCCTGCGAACGAGATCTGTCGCACGAACCTCCCGACGCGCCGCTCCCACCGGCCGTTGCCAACGGCGTCGAACCCTTTCTCGTTGTCGGCGCGATGGCCGGAGGCTGATCGCGCTCTTATTCCGTTTCGCGAGCGTTGAGGTCGACCAGCTCGCCGTTGATTCCGTCGGAATCCGAGCTTGCGAGAAAGGTCAAGACGCGCGCGACTTCTTCCGGCGAAGCCGCTGCGGCATAATCCTTGGCGTCCAAATACTCGCGGGCAGCATCGGTCGCGACGGTCCCAAGGACGACGGCGTTGGCCACGATTCCATCGGCCTTGTGCTCCTGCGCGACGGACCGCATGAGCGTATTCACGGCCGCCTTGGCCGCGCCGAATAATCCAAAACGTGGTTGCGGATCCTTCGAGCTGCCCGCGGTCACGGTGACGATGTGGCCGCGTGAGCGCCGCTCCGGGCGATACGACTGCGCGAGCATCTGCCGCAACGCGGCTATCGCCAGGTTATACGCGGGCACCACGAATCCGTCGAGGTTGATCTTCAAATCCTCGAGCGTGGAATCGGTCAGCGCTACGAACTTCCCGCGACCGGCGATGTTCACCACGGCGTCGATGCGGCCAAAGCGCGTCGCGGTCTCGTCGACCATTTTCGCCACCGCGGCGGGATCGGCCAGATCGGCCACGGCGGCCCAAGCGCGGTCGAATCCGCGGACCGCGGC
>JBAVTZ010000043.1:0-9480 GCA_049696515.1 Candidatus Cybelea sp.
ACCTTCTCGCGCTACTCGAAGGATCGAGTCGCGCGTGGCCGCGCGCGGTCGAATGGCTGCGCTCGGTACGTTCGGTCCCGGGAAGCAAGCCGGGCATCTGTTCGGTTCACGAAACGATCGCCGCGGCTCGGCCGGCGCTGCTGGCCACGCTCCAACGCGCCCTGGGCGGAACGCTGCTTGTGGTCGTTCCAACTCCCGACGCCGCCGAGCGCAGCTTTGCCGATCTCCTCTACTACCTCGGCGAGCAAAGCGAGGTCATCGCGTTGCTTCGCTCGCGCGACGAGGCGGTCGGGGCGATCGAGAGCCCGTCGGAGCGCAGCGCGCGCCTGACCCTGCTTGCCGATCTCGCCAACGGCGCCGCTCGCATCGTCTTGGCCCCGATCGCCGCGGTACGCCAACCGTTCATGCCGCGCTCGCGCTTCGAGGAACTGCGCTTCGTCTTGCGCCCGGGCGACGAAGCCGGCTGGGAGAGAGTCCAAGAGCAACTCTTTGCGATGGGCTATGCGCGCTGCGACGTCGTGAGCGCGGTCGGCGAGTACGCGGTACGAGGCGGTATCATCGACCTCTTCGCAGCCACCGCTGAGATGCCGGTGCGTATCGAGTTCTTTGGCGATCGCATCGAGTCGATGCGGGCGTTCGCTATCGAATCACAACGAAGCAGCCTCGCCGTCGATCGCCTTGCGGTCACCGCGTGGAACGATCGAGTCGACGACGAGCGCGCTACGCTCTTCGACTATCTTCCTTCAGAGGCGATCGTCGTGCTCGAGGAGCCCGCGGCGATTGCCGCGGTCGCGGAAGCACTGGACGAAGAGCGCGCGCGCGAGAGGCATACGCTGCTCGCCGGCGACCACGACGAAGCGCTACTCGCGGAGCTTGCGGTCCCCTCGGCCTCGCTGCTTGAGGTGGGCAGGCTGGTTGCCCAACATGCGGCGGTAGCCTTTCCCGGCGCGATCGAGCTCGGCGCGCCGACCGATTGGGTGCCCCGGGTCCTTGAATCGTTTGTCTTCGAATGCCGTCCGGTCGAGCATTTCAATCGTCAGATCGCGCTCTTCTCCGAAGCGATGCGTGAGTGGATCCAAAGCGGCGAAACCGTTTTTATCGTCAGCGCTGCCGTCTCGCGGACCGTGGACTTGTTGCACGCTGCGGGCATCGAGGTCGGCGGCTCGCGCGGCCGCGTGCTGGTCGATCACGGATCGATCGAAGCCGGCTTTAGGGTTCCCGAGCTTCGTCTGCGCGTACTGGGCGATCGTGAAATTTTCGGCGCGCCCCCCAAGCGCGTCAAGATGCGCGCGGTCAAAGAGGGCGTTCCGGTCACCCTGGCAGATTTGCGGGTCGGCGACTATGTCGTTCACGGCGTGCACGGCATCGGGCAATATCTCGGCCTGCGAGCCGAGACGATCCTCGGCGCAACCCAAGATTACCTCGATCTGCGCTACGCCGGCAGCGACCGGATGCTCGTGCCGGTTACGCAGATGCATCAGATCGCCAAGTACTCCGCCGCCGAAGGCCACAGCCCGCGCCTCTCGAGAATGGGCGGCGCGGATTGGGCTCGCACCAAGGCGCGCGTCTCAGAATCGCTTGAGAAAATCGCCGACGAGCTGGTCGCGCTTTACGCCGAGCGCGAGGTCTCGCGCGGTTTTGCCTTCGGCCAGGATACGACTTGGCAGGCCGAAATGGAGGAAGCCTTTCCTTACGAAACCACCCCCGATCAGCAGAAAGCCATCGACGCGACCAAGGGCGATATGGAGGAAGCGCGCCCGATGGACCGCTTGATTTGCGGCGACGTGGGATACGGCAAGACTGAGGTCGCGATGCGCGCAGCGTTCAAGGCGATCGCCGATAAGAAACAGGTTGTCGTGCTGGTGCCGACGACGCTGCTGGCCGATCAGCATTACCGCACCTTCAGCGCCCGTTTCGGCACCTTTCCGGTTCGCATCGAAGAACTTACGCGCTTCACCTCCAAGGCCGATCAGAAGCGCATCATTCGCGACCTCGCCGAAGGCAAGGTGGACGTCGTCATCGGAACGCATCGCGTGCTCCAGAAGGACGTCGCTTTTGCGGACCTCGGACTGATCGTCGTCGACGAAGAACAGCGCTTCGGTGTCATGCACAAAGAGCGGTTGAAGGAGTATCGCGCCGGCGTCGACGTCCTGACGCTCTCGGCCACTCCGATTCCGCGCACCCTGCACATGTCGCTAATGGGCGTTCGAGATCTCTCTCTGATTCAGACTGCCCCGAAGAACCGCATGTCGATCAAGACGCTGGTCGTTCCTGCTAGCGACGCCGTCGTCCAGCGCGCCATCACCGCCGAGCTCGACCGAGGCGGCCAAGTTTATTACTTGCACAACCGGATCGAATCGATCTTCGCAGTCCGCAATGCTTTAGAACGGCTCGTTCCACGCGCCCGCATCGGCGTGGGGCACGGACAGATGCGTGAATCGGAACTCGAGCCGATAATGGGACGGTTCATTGACGGCGAGCTCGACATTCTGGTAGCGACCACGATTATCGAAAACGGGATCGACATCCCCAACGTCAACACGATGATCGTCAACGACGCTGACCGTTTTGGCCTCGCTCAACTCTATCAGCTCCGCGGGCGTGTCGGGCGATCGAATCATCAAGCCTATTGTTACTTGCTTTACCAGGGGCACAAAGCCCTGACGGAGGAGTCGCAGGCACGTCTGGAAGCCATCCGTGAGTTCGCACATCTAGGATCGGGATTGCAGATTGCAATGCGGGACCTTGAGATTCGTGGCGCCGGTAATCTGCTGGGCGCGGCCCAGTCGGGCTTCATCGCGTCGGTAGGCTTTGACGCTTACTGCGAACTGCTCGCGGAAGCTATCGCGCAGCGCCGGGGCACCCCGGCTTCGCTCGAGGAGCGCGGAGAAGCCGTAATTGACGTAAAGATCAGTGCCTTCATTCCAAACGAGTACATTTCCCAAGTCTCCCAAAAAATCGCCGTCTACCAGCAGCTCGCAAAGGCCCGCAGCGAGGATGAGGTTGACGAGGTCGCGGCGGGGGTACGCGACCGTTTCGGCCCGTTCCCTCGGCCGTTGGCCAATCTGGTGGAGCTGACGAAGTTGCGGGCGATCGCTTTGCAAAAGCACGTGACCCGGGTCGTGGTGGACGACCATCGGCTGACCCTCGGCGCCGGCTCCGGATTTGCGCTCGATCCGGCGGCTATTTCGAAGGTTGCGTCGCTGACGAAGAATCGCTTCCGATTCGCCGAAGGAAAAATTCTGGTGGATCTGCCGCCCGCGCGGAGCGGCTCGCCGCAGACCTCGGGCGACTCCTCGGCGAATTGGATGCCTCTTCTGAGAAAGTTGCTGGAAGCGATCTAGGAGCCTAGCGGAGGGAAATTGCGCACCAGAGCGGTTGCGGCATTCGTTCCGCCGGCGCTCGCCGTGATGGCGATCGTCATATTGCTTATTTTGGTCCTCGCCGACCTATTCGATGCGCGCGTTGCCGCCGATTCGACCCGCATCTACCATCAGCTACGCCAGGCAATGACCACGCAAGATGCCGTCGTTCGGCTGCAGCTCGACGAAGAGACGGGAATACGGGGCTACGTTGCGACCGCCGATGCGCGGCTGCTCGCACCGTTCTTCACGGCGCGTGGCCGCATGACGCGGATTCTTGCCTCGCTACGCGATGAGCTGGCGGCTTTTCACGAGCCCGAGCTTCAAACCGGCGCAGCACGGATGGCGGCGCTCAACGCGCTTTGGGAACGGACGATCGCGAGACCGTCGCTCGTCGCGCATCCCCCTTCGCGGGCGGCCAACCTGCAGATTCGAGGAAAACCGATCATCGACGCCTTCCGCAGGAATTCGTCGGCCTTGGAGGTTGCGCTAAACGAACGCTCCGACTCGCTCCTCGATGCGCTCTTTGCCGAACTGCGCGAAGTCTCGTGGATCTCGCTGGCGCTCGTCGTTCTCGTCGCCGCGGCCGCGATCGCGTGGCTGCGCCACCAAAACTGGTTGCGAATCGTGTACGAAAGCGCCGAGCGGCAAATCGAATCGCTTCAGCGTGTCGCCGACGCATTCCATCAGGCGCAGCTCCCTCACGCGCTCCCTTCCTCACCGACCATTTCATTCGATGCCACCTACGTCCCGGCCGAGGAGGTGACGGTCGTCGGCGGCGACTGGTACGACGTCTTTACATTCGATCACCGGCGTTACTACTTCTCGATGGGCGACGTAGGCGGCCACGGGTTAGAGGCGGCAATCGTAGCAAGCCGAGTCCGACAGACAATCTCGACGCTAGCAACGATCGAGCACGATCCGGCGGTCATTCTCGAGCAAGCGAATGCGCTGCTTCGAGCTCGGGGAGATCTGATCGTTACGGCGCTCTGCGGGTCGATCGATGAAACCGACGGCGCCATCATTTTTGCCTCGTCCGGTCATCCCCCGGCGCTCATCGTTACGCCCCGCGGAGCGAGTCGCGCGATCACCAGCGGCGCGCCGCCGTTGGGAGTAACCGATCGGCTGGAGGTGACTTCCCGCGCCGACCGCCTGCTTCCGGGCGAGATGCTCGTTTGCTACACCGACGGCGTAATCGAGAACGAGCGCAACATCGTCGCGGGCGAAGCGCGCCTTCGTCGCGTGCTCGCGTCACTGAAACCAAACGAGAGAGCGCGACCGGCTCGGGCCATCCGCTACCGTATCCTCGGCGCTGGGAGAGGGCGTGACGACGTCGCCATTCTTACGATCCGGCGAGCCGGTCCCGTGCTTGCAAAAGCAGCGCGGGCAAGCAGCGTTCCGTTGCCGGCTGCGATGGCCGAGCCCCTACGCTAGCGCCCCGCCCAGGGGCGCTTGCTCCTGGAGGACTGCCTCGATTCCGAGCGAAGCACGGTGGCGTATGCGGGGCCCTGGGCCCCGCTTCCTACGCACTGAACTTTCCTACGGAGCAATAGATGTCGAAAGCCCAACGCATCACCGTGGGCCTCGCCGCCCTTATTCTGGGCACGTCTCTCGCGGCGTGCTCGGGTGGTGGCACGGTCGCTACGGTGAATGGCCAGCCGATCTCCAAAGCCGACTTCGATAACCGCCTGGCCGGCACGCCAATGGGACGGACGGTCCTACAACAAATGGTCCAGGACGCGCTGATTCAGCAGTACGCCAAGAGCAACAATCTCACCGTCACTGACGCGGAGGTCGCACAGCGAGAAGACCAGCTCAAAGGGAACTTCCCGGCGGGTTCGTGGGATGAGATGTTGAAGTCGCGCGGCCTCACCGAAGCCGACGTACGCTCCGCGCTGCGCGAGCAGCTCATCCTCGATAGGGCGCTCTCGAAGGATGTAACCGTCACCCCCGCCTCGGTCAAGCAGTACTTCGATAAGAATCACGAGCAGTTCGATAAACCAGAACAGGTGACGGCAAAGCATATTCTCGTCCCCAATCTCGCGATGGCTGAAAAGATCGAGGGCGATCTCAAAGCTGGGCAGAGCTTCGCAGCGCTCGCGAAGCAATACTCGACCGATCCGGGGAGCAAAGACAAAGGCGGCGAACTCGGCACGTTCCGCCGAGGCCAGATGGTACCGGCGTTCGATAAGGTCGCCTTCTCGGCACCAATCGGAGCCATCAGCGCCCCAGTAAAGTCGCCTTTCGGCTATCACATCATTGTGGTTGAGTCGCGCACACCCGGAACGAAGGCGACGCTCGCCTCGGCGACGCCGCAAATCACCGAAACCTTGCGCCAGCAGCAAGAGGCGCCGCTGATTCAGCCGTTCCTGCAAGGGCTTCAGCAGAAAGCGACGATCGTTGTCAACGATCCGCAGTTCGCCGGCGTCTTCACGACGCCGCCGCCCGCAGCCGGAGCAGCTGCCCCGGCACCAGCAAACACGAAGTAAGGCCGCCGCAGCGGCCTTACGAGGGCGAGGCCGAAAGGCTCCCAATGCTCGTTCGCATCGCGGGTCTGGGTCCGGGCGATCCGAGACTTTTGACGCTCGGCAGCCTGGATGCGCTGCGTTCGATTGGAAGCGCGGTGGTCTTGCTCGCTCCGTCGGATTTAACCGGCTATCTCGAGCGCAACGGTATCCGCATCGTGCGCGGGATGGTTGACGATCCGGCGCTGCTGGTACGCGGAAGCGGCGAGGAAGCGATTCGCTTTTCCGACCGCCTTCGCGAAGCGTTGTCACCCGAGGGCGCGCTCGGGTTGGGAGTGTTGGGGAATCCGCTCTCCGATTTCCCCGGTCTGCCGCCGCTGCTTCGCGCGCTCGATACTCGCGGTATTGCCACGGAGATTCTACCGGGCGTACCGCGCGCCACGCTTTCGGCCTCGATCGCGATGCCGCTCGTCCCGCTTCCGCCACAATCGGCGCATTATTCCTGGGATGACTTGGTAGAGATCATGGCTCGCCTTCGGATGGGTTGTCCGTGGGATCGCGAGCAGACGCATCGCACCCTGGTTCCATATCTTATCGAAGAGACGTACGAGGTCGTCGAAGCCGTTGAAAGGTCCCACCTCGAGGATCTTTGCGACGAACTCGGCGACTTGCTCCTCCAAGTGCTCTTTCACGCTCAGCTCGCAACCGAGGTCGGAAAGTTCAGCATTGCCGACGTCGTAGACGCGCTCTCCAACAAAATGGTTCGGCGCCATCCGCACGTCTTTGGGGATGCGATAATCGAAGACGTCGACGCCCAATGGCGCAATTGGGAGCGGCTCAAAGCTCTCGAGAAAACCGGGCGCCTGCGCAAGAGCCGCCTCGACGGTATCCCCAGTCATCTGGGCGCCCTGCAGCGCGGTCAGCGCATGCAAGAAAAGGCTGCCAGGGTCGGTTTCGACTGGCCCAACGTGCACGGCATCCTGGAAAAACTCTCCGAAGAATTTGGGGAGCTTGCCGAAGCGCGCCGCCAGAAGCAGGACGATCCAAGAGTGCGCGAAGAGCTGGGCGACGTCTTCTTCACCTTGGTCAATCTCTCGCGTGCGCTCGGAATCGATGCCGAAACCGCAATGCGTGAAGCTAATCAGAAGTTTTACAAGCGCTTCGCGTTTATGGAAGAGCGCGCGGGTGCCGGGGGCAAGAGTCTCTCCGAACTCTCGCTCGACGAACTCGAGGAACTATGGCAATTGGCGAAGGTTTAAGCTCGTTACTGCGCGTGCGCATGAGCACTCTGGATGCGCATTACGGCGGAACGCTGGTCGACGGAGCACGAATCCTGGCGCTTTTCGGCGACGTTGCGACCGAACTCCTGATTCGGCTCGACGGCGACGAGGGACTTTTTGCCGCCTACGACCGCGTCGAATTCTTGGCGCCGGTTTATGCCGGCGATTACATCGAAGCGCAAGGCCGCATCGTGCGCGTCGGCGGCACGTCACGGCGCATGGAGTTCGAGGCACGCAAGGTCATTGCCGCACGCCCGGAAATCGGTGAGAGTGCCGCCGACGTGCTCGAGCCGCCGGTCGTCGTCTGCCGCGCGAGCGGCACCTGCGTTACGCCGAAAGCGAAAAAGCGAAAGTAGCGCCTCGACTGCCTTACACCAGACGCGCGTGCGTTTTGCGCTTCCAAACAAACTCGTAGTAGCAGAACGCCAGTGTAAGACCGACACAGTACGCGATTGGATAGCCGAGCCAGACGCCCTTGAGACCGACGTGCTGCATCAAGAGGTAGGCTGCCGGAACTTCCACGCCCCAGATTGTGAAGATTCCGATCGCGGTCGGCCAGATGACGTCGCCGCTGCCTCGCATGATGCCGCTGAGGACCGACCAGTTGCCGAAGATCGCGTAGCTCCAGAGCGTAATCATCAGCAGCTGGTGCGCGATGTGCAGCGTGTTGAGGTCGGTAATGAACCATCCTAGAATCGCCCACGCAAAGAGGTAGCAAAGGCCAATGAGGATGGCGCCGATGAAGTAGTTCAACCCCACGGCGGAGCGTATTACGCTCCCGAGCTTATCCTCGCGACGCGCACCGATGCACTGCGCGCCGAAGATCGAGGCCGAGATGCCTATCGAGATCGCCGGGAACTGAACGTAGTTGACGACTTGGTTCACCGCTCCGTAGGCCGCCGTAGCACTCGATCCAAATCGGTTGACGAACGAGATTACGGCGATCTCGGCCAGCGAGACCATCATTACTTGCAGACCGGTCGGGACGCCGATGCGAACGACCGACCCGAGGATCTTCCAGTCGATCAGCATGTCGCCGAGCGTCTCGCGGTCGAACTGCAGCGGGTGATTTCGCCGGCGTAAATAGATCAGCAACCATGCGAGCGCCGCCGCGTTGGCGATAAGTCCGGCCACCGCCGCGCTGACGACGCCGAGCTTCGGCAGCCCAAAGGCGCCGATGATAAAGAGCGGCGTAATCGCGATCGCGAGCACCGCCGAAACGATCAGCGCGTAGAAGGGCGTGGCCGAGTCGCCGGTGCCTCGCAAAATCGTTGCATAGACGAAATAGACGAAGAATACCGGCATCGTCAGGAATATGACTCGGGCATAGGCGTCGGCTTGCGCGATGATGTCGGGCGGCGTGCGCAGCCATCCGAGCATCGTCGTCGAGCCAAACGTGCCGACGATCGCGACGATGATTCCAAGATAGAGCGCTGCGCCAAGCACCGTGCCGGCGATCTTCTTCACTTTGTGGTGGTCGCGCGCGCCGAATGCCTGGCCTATCAAGACGCTACTGCCGCTCGACACGCCGAAAACAAATGAGAATAAAAGAAAGACAATCGGAAAAACCGCCGAGACCGCTCCGAGTGCCTGGGTCGAAATCAAGCGGCCGATCCAAATGCTCGCCATCGTCTGCGATGCCGATTGCACCACGTTGCTCAGCATCAGCGGCACGAGAAAGACGAGGAGGATCTGCCACATGGGCTTGCCCTCCTCGAAAACGTTGACCCCTGGACGATGCGCCGCCCGAGCCTGGGCCATGGTGGGAGTTACTCCTCGGCTAGCAGTTTGTAGATCTCTTTGCGTACTCCGTCGAGTAACCCGCGAACGCGCTCAACTGTTTCGGGCTTCGCCGAGCCGCCGAGTTGGCGGAGCGCCTGGACGAGCCGAAGCGCGGAATCACGCAGCTGCGTCACCCCAGCATCCTCGTCGTCCTCTTCATCCTCCTGGTTGAGAACGCGTTCAAGCTCCGGGGCACGCTCACCGAGCAGCCGGCGCCCTTCGTCCGTGATCTCGTAGACACGCCGATCGCCCTCGTCGCGTCCGGCGATCAGACCGGCCGCCTCGAGCGCGCCGAGCAACGGGTAAACCGAACCGGGGCCGCTCCCCCAGCCTCTCTCGCGCACTGCTCGAATCAGGTCGTATCCATGGCGCGGCGTTTCAGCCAGGAGCTTTAGAAGCGCCAGTTTCAGAATTCCGCGCCGTCCGTGCCAGCCTGCGCGCCGGCCCTTGTGCCGCCCGTGCCAGCCCGCGCGCCACGCTCTGTCGCCTGGATCACCCCAGGCACCAAAAATATCCATGTCGGCATAGTATTCGATATATCGAGATACTGTCAATAGGCACTCGACCGATATTCATGACCAGGCGGCGGCG
>JBAVTZ010000044.1:0-15326 GCA_049696515.1 Candidatus Cybelea sp.
CAACCTCTTGCAGCGGCGCGATTGCGCGCCGGGAAATCGCGCGCCCGATTAGCCACGCGGCGACGACCGCCAAAGCTCCGATGGGGACGACATACCTCAAATAACGCTCGAGCAGGCGGGCAAAGCCTTCGAGATCGGGGGCGACCACGATCGTGCCACCATTGACGGGGACGATTGCCGCATGCAGTCCTAGGGCCGTCGCCACCGCGCGAGTGAAACGCCCTCCGGCGTTGTCGCGGCGCACGTTTTGGGCGAGAAGCCGGTGCGCGCTATCGTACGCACGTACGTGAACGCGGGCACCGCCGATTTCGTTCACGAGTTTGGGCGCATATACACTGAGGGGCTCGTGAAGGCGTTCGTAGGCCGATGCGCGCTGGGTGGCTCGTTGCGCGTAGGTGCCGATTGCTTCATTGAGGGCACCGACGTAAAGCAGAAAGGCGAGCACCGTGGTCGTGGCTACGACCAAAACGATTAGCGCGACGGCGAGAACCACGTATCCACGGGTGAGGCGCCGTGCGAAAGGTGCGAACGGTTCAGGCACGCAGCGTGTACCCGGCTCCTCGAATTGTTTGAATTAGCGGCTGGTCGAAGCCTTCGTCGACCTTGCCGCGGAGATAGGAGATGTAGCGCTCGACCGCGCCGGTCCCCACGTTTGCATCATCCCACACCTCGTCGAGCAGCTCCTCGCGCGTGAAGACGCGTCGCGGGCGGCGCAGCAGCGTCACCAGCAGATCGTACTCGAGCGGCGAGAGATCGAGCCGGCGGCCGTTCCGCTCGACGATATGCTCTTCGAGGTCCACGGTGAGTCCCTCGTACTGAAGCACCGAGCGTGTTTCGAGGTGTGGGCGGCGCAGTTTCGCTTCCACGTGGGCGATAAGCTCGGAGATTTCGAATGGTTTGCTGAGGTAGTCGTCGGCGCCATGTGCGAGCCCCTCGACTTTGTCTTCGACTTCGCCTCTCGCGCTTAGCATGACGACTGGCGCGTCCGAAATGCGTCGCAGTTCCGGCAGCAGTTCGATTCCGCTCGCCTTGGGCATCATTACGTCGAGCACGATCAGGTCCGGCAACCACTCCCGCACGAGCGTGAGTCCGGCGGCCCCGTCGGCGGCGCAGCGTACCTCGTATCCGCGATGGCCCAGTGCCAGCGAGAGCAGCTCGCGGATATGCCGTTCGTCGTCAATAACCGCGATGCGCGCGCTCACTCGAATCGCAGCGCCTCGATCGGATTGAGCCGTGCGGCTTGGCGTGCCGGATAGTAGCCAAAGAAAATCCCAACCATCGCCGAGAACGCGACCGAGGCGAGAATCCATTGTGGCGGGATTGCGGTCGGCCAATGCGTCGCCAGGCCAATGCCGAGCGTCCCGACTCCGCCGGCGACGACTCCGATCAGGCCGCCGATCGTCGAGAGCACGATCGATTCGGCGAGAAACTGCCGCAAAATCGCACCCGCCCGGGCGCCGACCGACATGCGCAATCCGATTTCGCGGGTGCGCTCGGTAACCGAGACCAGCATGATGTTCATGATCCCGATTCCACCAACGACGAGCGATACGGCGGCGACGCCTGCGAGGAGCAGCTCCATAACCGTTCCTGTTTGTGAAGCCGTCTGGGCGATCGATTGCAGGTTGCGCACCTGAAAATCGTCGGTCGCCGGAGGTACGATCCGGTGGCGCTGCTCGAGGACCTGGGTTAGACTTTGCTGCACGGCAGCGATCTGGGCAGCGCTGGAGGCCGAAACCATCAAGGTATTCACGGTCGTCAGTCCTGTGAGGCGCTCCATGGCCGAGGTATAGGGAATCAGCACCGTGTCGTCCTGGTCTTGCCCCACTCCGCTTTGGCCGAGCGGGACCAGCGTTCCGACTACGGTGAATGGCGCGCCCTTAATGATGACGGTCTGGCCCAGCGGCGATCCGCCGCTCGGAAAGAGCTGGCCGGCGACGGTTTGACCGAGTACGGCCACCTTTGCCGCCGACGCAACGTCGTTCTCATTGATGAAGCGGCCGGCCGCGAGCGGCCAGGAGCGAATATACGTATACGTCGGCGCGACGCCGGTTATCGTCGTCTGCCAGTTGTTCTCGCCGGCTACGACCTGAGTACGCATCGAAACCGTGGGCGACACCGCGGCTACGCCGGGAAGCTTTGCAAGCGCGAGTCCGTCTTCAGGCGTGAGCGTCGATGCGCCCCCAAATCCGCTGCGCGCACCGGTTTGCGTCACGCTGCCGGGCTGAACCACGATGAGGTTGGAGCCCAGGCTGTTAATGCTGGCTTGCACCGACGTACGCGCGCCGACCCCGATTGCCACCGTCACGATGACCGCGGCTACGCCGATCACGATACCGAGCATCGTCAGCATCGAACGCGCCTTATTCCGTATCAGCGCTTGGAGCGCGAGACGGAGTGTCGCCTTGATCGTCATGCCGCCCGCCTTTCGTTGATGGTATCGCTGGTAATGAGACCGTCGCGAAACGTTACGATCCGGCGCGCGAACGCGGCGACCTCGGGTTCGTGGGTAACGAGCATAATCGTGATGCCTTGCTCGCGATTGAGGTGCGCGAACAGGCGCATTACCTCTTGCGAACTTTTTGTGTCGAGCGCCCCAGTCGGCTCGTCGGCGAGGATCAGACCGGGATCGTTCACGAGCGAACGGGCGATGGCCACTCGCTGTTGCTGACCGCCCGAGAGTTGATTGGGATGATGAGTGGAAAGCTGCGGGATGCCTACCTGCTCGAGCTTTGCTTGGGCGATTCGCCGGCGCGTCTCCTCTGGGATCCCGGCGTAAACCATCGGCAGCTCGACGTTTTCAAGCGCGCTGGTACGCGGGAGCAAGTTGTAAGCCTGAAAGACGAAGCCGAGACGTCGCCCTCGGATATCCGCGCGGGCGTTCGGGCTCAAGTGTGCGACCTCAGCACCTTCGAAACTGTACGTGCCGCCGCTCGGCGCGTCGAGCAATCCCACGATGTGCATGAAGGTTGATTTTCCCGAGCCCGAGGGTCCCATTACGGCGACGAACTCGCCGTGCTCGACGGTGAGATCCACGCCGCGTAGGGCGAACACATGGTCGTCGCCCAGCGCATACGTCTTGCGCAGATCTGCGACTTCAACGACCGGTGTCATGAATGGATTCCTCGAGCGCCGGCGCCGAAGGGCGACGCGTTCATCGGAGAGCGGACGCCGTTGGCGCGGGGGCTACTCTGCCCACTGGTCGTCCCGATCACTACACGATCGCCGGCCGTTAGGGTGTTGATTTGCATGGGCCGTACGGCAGCCTGCATGCCGTTGGTGAGGGTGACGTTTACGTCAATGGGAACCGATTTGCCGTTGCGATCCACGGCGAGCTTCGCCTTAGAACCGGCGGCGATTGCGCCGTTGCCGGCGCCGGTCACGTTGCCCCACGGCGTCGTCTGGGCTGTGGAGCTCTGCAGCGCCGCTAGCGGTACGGTCAGCGCATTGGTCGCGCTTGCGACGTCGATCGTCGCGTTTGCCGTCATGCCGGGCAGCAGCCGGCCACCTGGGTTGTCGGCGAAGACGACGACGTCGTAGGTAACCACGTTGTTGAGGGTTTGCGGATTGATGCGCACCTGTGAGACGGTGCCGCGGAAAACTTCATTTGGATATGCAAGCACTGAAAACGACACCGGATCGCCGGGCTTCACGTTTCCGATGTCCGGTTCGCCGACGTTGATGTCCACTTCCATCTTTCCAAGGTTTGCCGCAATCGAAAAGAGGGTTGGCGTCTGCAGCGAGGCCGCGACCGTCTGTCCCACCGAGACGTCGCGGGCGACGACGGTGCCGTCGACCGGCGAGGTGATGACGGTGTGCTGCAAATTGAGCTGATCTTGACGCACGACGGCTTCCGCGGCCCCGACGTTGGCTTGCGCCGCCTGAGTACTCGCGACCTGACTGAGTGCCGTCGATGAATCTTGGCTGACGGTTTCGTTGCTTGCGAGACTCTGAGCGTCCGCCTGTGCGACGGCGGCTTGCGCTGCCGCAACGTCGCTTTGAGCTTGCGCGACGTTGGATCGATCCGTGTCGACGCTGCTCTGTGCGATGTAGCCCTGAGTCAGTAAGGCCGCATCGCGCGATTCGGTCTTTTCGGCCAGCGTCAATGCGGCTTGGGTTTTGGTTACGTTGGCCTTGGCCGATGCAACCGCCGCCAACTCGGCGGCACTATTGGCGCTCGCTACCCCGACGCCGGAGGCTGCGCTGTTCGCAGTTGATGCGGCTTGGCTAACCTGCGCTCGCGCTTGCGCGAGCGCCGCCTCGGCTTGGTCGAGTTGGGCTTGGAAGGTACTCGGGTCGAGGCGAGCCAGGACCTGTCCTTGTTTGACCTTGCTGTTGTAGTCGACGTAGATCGAGGCAATCGTCCCCGACGCTTGCGTGCCGACCGAAACGAGATTCTGCGGATTGACCGTTCCCGAAGCGGTTACCGAAGCAATAAGCGTCTGTTGGGTCACCGGTGCGGTGATCAACTGGACGCTCGAGCGCGAGTGGAGCAACGCCCACGCGATCATCGCGCCGGCCGGGAGCAACGCAGCCGGAAGCAGCCAGCGCGGCAACTTGCCGAGCATGGCGCCCGCACCGGCGAGACCGTTCGAAGTGGGAACCGTAATTGTGGACATGCCCTAACCGTAGTGGAAGGACCTGACAACCAGTGGAGAGTTTATCGCCGCCGGTTAACTCGAGATTAGCCTCGAAAAGCCTCACTCCGCCACGCGCAGAGCCAAACATGTAAACAGCCCGCCGTTGGCGCCGCGGCGCTTCTGGCAGGCTGTGAAGAGTTGTGGGGCGAGACTCGGTGAGCCCCCGCTTAGGGCTGTGGACTCGCGTTGCCCGTTTCGGACGGACTGGTCGATTCGACCGGGGTTGCCGAGAAGAGGTACTGCTCGGGCGAGTTCGGTCCGGGCGTGTTGAGCTGCATCGAGATGCCGGAGATCACGGCGGCGTTTTCGGGATAGACCTGCCCGCTAAACGAGCCGTCGTTGTTCATCGAGCCGACGATGTGGAGCCTTCCCTCGGGACCGGCGTTCAGCCCGAGGTCCACCGTGGAAGGCCCGATGGTCAGCCATATGTAGTTGCCGTCGCGTCCCCCGACGACCGGGATGTTTAGCTTGTAGTACGACGTGTGATAGAAACCGCGAATGGTGCCGCTTGGAAAGACCTGAAGGTCAAGGCGCCCCGTGAGTGGGTATGGAGACCCATAGACTGCCTTGATCGCGGTTGTGAAGTGCAAATCCGTCGCCTGCTGCTGGGCAGACGCCGTACCGGCTAGGGCGAAGAGCCCCATGCTTACGAGCGCAACGCAGCTAATGGAGCGTAGAACCAGAGACCTTACCATGCTGACTCCTCTCGATTGACCATACTGGGAGTAGAGCGCTCGGGTTGCCGAGAACGTGACGGGAGTGGTACAGCCTGCCGAAATAGACCTGCGCAGCCTTCCGGTTTGGGAGCGTCCCGATCTGGTGCGAAAAGCACTCGACCGTCTTCCATCGGGAGCCTCGCTTACCCTTATAACCGAGAACGAACCTCGCGCGCTCTCGGCTCGCGTCACGCAAGACCGGCCCGACCGGTTCGTGGTCGAAACACGCCGGGTTGCCAGCCGAGTCTGGCAGTTGCGCTTAACGCACCGACCCGGGCAGGCGATCGATCGCAACGCATCCGCGCAACATTTGGGTCGCTGTTCTGCGTTCGCCGCTCTCGATGTTGGCGTACGCGAAGAGCTGGCCGCCTCTGCAGTCTGGCAAACCGGGCGGCGAGGGCAGACGCTCGTCGCCGAAAATAGCGATTGGCCGTTTATCGGCATGGTCACCGAAGGGATCGTTGCGCGCGCCAATGGCGGCGGGCGCGAGCGCGAACGAATTCTCTATGAGATCTTCCCGTACGAACTTTTCGGGGTTGCCGAATACTTCGATCGCGGATTGAAGATGGCACGCATCGCAGGCTTTTCGAAAACCTCGCGCATCTTGAAAGTACCGTGGGACGTCGTTTCACGCGTTGCGGCGCGCTATCCGGAACTCACGAACGCGCTCGGCATTGTGATGGCTCAGCGAGTTCGCTTACTGGCGGATGCGCTGAGCGTTCAAGGATCGCTGCCGATCCTCGGGCGCATCGCCCGCGTCTTGCTGCCCTATGCCATGCCGGAGCGGGGACTCGTGCAGGCCGCTGCATCGCTTTCCACGATCACGCAGTCGCAGATCGCTGCTGCCGGCGGAACGGTCAAGGAAGTTGCTGCGCGCGCCATCGCCGAGTTGGAATCCCGCAAAGCGCTGCGCCGCGAGCACGGGCATATCCGCTATCTCGATCGCGAAGTGCTGCTCGAGTTAATACAAGACGTTTCCTGATCCTTCGACGGAGTTTATCCCGAGCGGGAGTCGGGGGGCTCAGGATGACGGCGGTGACAGGTGGTCGAATCCGGCGTAGCGATGGAGTACCGCGGGCAGCCTAACCGACCCGTCGGGTTGCTGAAAATTCTCGAGAATCGCAATCAACGTTCGCCCGATCGCAAGGCCGGAGCCGTTGAGTGTATGGACGAGTTCCAGTTTGCTTCCGGCCTCGCGGCGGAACCGAATTGAGGCCCGCCGCGCTTGAAAGTCCGTGCAGTTCGAGCAGGAGCTGATCTCTCGATAGCTGTTGCTGCTGGGAACCCAGACCTCGACGTCATACGTTTTGGCAGCGTTAAAGCCGATTTCACCGGCGCAGAGCGCCACAACGCGATACGGCACTTCCAATTCCTGCAAGAGCGATTCCGCGTCGTGCGTCAGCACGTCGAGCGCGGCGTAGGAGGCTTCCGGGGTGGTAAGCCAGACCAACTCGACTTTATCGAACTGGTGCTGGCGCATTAATCCCCTCGTGTCCTTACCCGCAGCGCCGGCTTCTTTGCGAAAGCACGGTGTGCCGGCCGCGTACTTCAAGGGCAGATCTCCCAACTCAAGAATCTCGTCGCTGCGCAACGCGGTGAGTGGTACCTCGGCCGTAGGAATCATGAAGAGGCCGGCTTCCGGATCGCTGAACATCGCGTCCGCGAACTTGCTCAACTGTCCGGTCGACCACATCGTGTCGCCGGAAACGAGCAACGGCGGGGCGACCTCCACATATCCGCGTTCCGCGGCCCGATCGAGAAAGAACGCACTCAACGCCCGCGAAAGGCGCGCCCCGGTACCGGTCAGCACAGCGAAACGGCTGCCCGAAAGTTTCGCGGCACGCGCGAAATCGAGGATGCCGAGCCGTTCGCCGAGTTCCCAATGGGGTTTGGCTGGAAAGTCAAATGAACGCGGCTCGCCCCATCGGCGTAATTCGACGTTGGCGGTTTCGTCGGTACCGTCGGGAACGGAGTCATCGAGAAGGTTGGGCAGATTTTCGAGTATTGCGCGCAACTCGGAGCGTTCGTCGGCATTCGAACGCGGGCCCGCGCGGTCGTCCCAGAGCTCGATTTCCCGCGAAAGCTCCGCGATCTTCGGTCGCAGCTCGCGCGCGGCGGCCGCCTTGTCGACCGCTTCGCTGATGCGAGCCGTGAGCCGGTTTTTCTCGGCCTTCGCTCGCTCGAGCGCGGTTAGTGCGGAGCGGTACTCCTCATCGTAGCGCAGAACCTCGTCTACGGGCGATGCATCGTAACCGCGACGAAGGAGAGCGTGTCGTACGCGGTCTGGATCGCGCCGAATAAGAGCGAGGTCGAGCATGGAGAAACGCGCCATTATGCAGTCGATAAATCCACTCCTACCGGAAGTGGGATTTGCTGAGGAAAAGCTGCTTCCGCCGCGTCAGGCGATCGTGGCATTTTTCTCACGCGTGGCGCTTGCGCCGCCCGGGACGGAGCGGGTCGCGCTGGAGAGCGCGCTCGGCCGGGTTCTGGCCGAGGCCATCGTCGCCGATGGCGACTATCCGGCCGCGCCTCGTTCGGTGATGGACGGATTTGCGATCTATGCGCAGGCCGCGCCCGGCGAGTTCAATATCGTCGAAGACGTACAGATGGGTCTTGCTCCTGAACGCTCGATTACCGAGCAAACCGCGACGCGAATCCCGACCGGAGGTGTTCTTCCCGCCGGTGCCAACGCGGTCGTTCCGATCGAGAACGTCCGAGTTAGCAAGAACGTCCTGCTGGTTGAGGAATCCGTTGAGGTTGGCGATAACGTCGCCGAGCGCGGCGCCGATATGCGGCGCGATGAAATCGTCCTTCGGCCGCGGCGCCGCATTCGCGCGAATGAGATCGGCGTGCTCGCGACGATGGGCGTCACGGCGGTGCCGGTCTATCGACGTCCGGTGATCGCGGTGCTCTCGAGCGGCGACGAACTCGTCGACCCGGAAACCCGTCCCCGGCCGGGTCAGATTCGCGACTCCAATCGCTACGCAATGGCCGCGTCGCTTCGCGCAATGGGTGCCGAGCCGCGCCACTATCCGACCCTGCGCGACGAAGCACAAGAGTTTGAATCGGGACTCGCGCGGGCGCTCTCGGAATGCGACGCCGTCGTAGTAACCGGAGGATCTTCGGTTGGAGAACGCGATCGTCTGCCGCCGGCCGTTTCAAAGATCGCGCAACCCGGAGTTGTCGTGCATGGACTTCGCGTAAAGCCGGGCAAACCGACCCTGCTTGGCGCCCACGCCGACAAGCCCATTATCGGGTTGCCGGGAAATCCGACCTCGGCGTTGATCATGCTGGAGGCCGTTGCCGCGCCGATCGTCGCCGCGCTTAGCGGTGCGCCGATTGGCGACTGGGCGCTTCACGCCCGGCTAGCGGCACCCGCGAAAAGCCGGCCGGGTTGGACGTGGTATATTCCCGTAGCGCTTCAGGATGATGGAGGAGTTCCTGTCGCGCAACCACTTCCGTTGCGCTCCTTCTCGGTAAGTTTGACGGCACGCGCCGACGGTTACATCGTCATGGAAGAGGGCGACGAAGAATGGCCGGCCGGCACCCCGGTTATCGTTCACCGCTTTTTGGGAGGTTAGTATTTACTCGTGATTCGTCCCACGCATGCCGTCGAAGCGATTCCGGCTACGACGCCCTTTGTCGGCCCCGAAGAGTTGATGCGCGAGGCAGACCTGCGCGAACTCGTGCGGCTGGGCGCGAATGAGAGTCCCTTTGGGCCTTCGCCAAAGGCCATCGCCGCAATGGCGCGCGAACTCGACCGTCTGTCGTGGTACGGCGATCCCGAATCGCTCGACCTCCGCGATGCGCTGGCTGCAAAACACCGCTGCCATCCGCAGCAGATCTTGGTCGGCGCGGGCATCGACGACGTCATGGGCTTGGCGGTGCGTGCCTTCGTAGCCGCGGGTGATCCGGCATTAGCTACCCGCGGCACCTATCCAACCTTCGCTTACCACGTGGTGGGATATGGCGGGAAGCTCGTCGAGCTTCCCTATCGGAACGATGGCACGCCGGATTGCAAGGCATTGCTGAGCGCAGCACGCCGGCATGCGCCTCGCGTCGTCTATCTGGCAAATCCCGACAACCCTAGCGGGCGGTTCATCCCGCGCGACGAAATCGCAAACTTCTACGAAGCATTGCCGAAGGACAGCCTGTTGCTGCTCGATGAGGCGTACGCCGATTTCGTCGATGAAAGCGATCTCCTGCCGCCCGTCTTCGAGGATCGCCTCATCCGGCTTCGCACGTTTTCGAAAGTGTACGGCATGGCCGGGGCGCGGATAGGCTACGCGCTCGCTACCGAGCGCAACGTGCAGACCTTTCAGAAGATTCGGCTACAATATGGAATCAACCGCAACGCCCAGATCGGGGCCTTAGCCTCACTCGACGATGAAGAGTTTCGGCAGTTCGTCGTCGGCGAAACCGCCCGCGCGCGGGATGACTATTATCGGCTGGCACGCGAGCTCGATCGTGGCTACATCGAATCGCGAGCGAACTTCGTCTGCATAAACATCGACAGTTGCGAGCGCGCGACGCGCGTAATGAACGAACTCCTCGCGCGAGGCGTTTGGATACGTAAGCCGGGCGCTCCGCCGCTCGACTCCTACATTCGCGTCAGCGTGGGTACCGAGCCCATGCGCCAAGCCTTTGCTGCGGCCTTGCGCGCCGTGCTGGCAGAGGTTCCGGCTTAGTGCGATATGCCATCCTCTCGGACGTGCACGGAAATCTGGAATCGCTCCAGCGCGCGCTCTCTATGATCTCCAGCGACGAGGTCGTCGTTTCGCTCGGGGACGTGGTCGGCTACGGGCCGAATCCCAACGAGTGTGTCGCGGCCTTACAGGAGCGCTGCCGGCAGGCCGTGTTGGGCAACCACGATCTGGCCGCGGTCGAAAACTTTGGGGTCGAGAGTTTCAATCGCGCCGCACGCACGGCGATCGGCTGGACCCAGGGGATCCTCAACGAATCGAGCCGAGCTTGGCTGAACGCGCTTCCGTACGAGCTGCGATTCCCGGAATTCTTGTTGGTTCATGGTGCTCCAGTGAACTATTTTGAATACATTCTCGATAAAGCTGCCGCGGCCCGAGCCTTCGAGCGTACCGATGCGCGAATCGTCTTCGTCGGGCACACCCATATCGCCGAATACTGGGCGCGTGACGGCGAAGGCGCGATCGGGCACAAGCATATGCAGCACGGAGGCGAGCTAAGACTCGAGGAGGATAAACGCTACATTCTCGATGTCGGCAGCGTCGGGCAGCCGCGCGACCTTAATCCGCAAGCTTCCTTCGTTCGGTACGATTCGGAAGAAGGGCGGATCGAGTGGGTTCGCTATGACTACCCGATCGATGAGGTCCAACGCAAGATGCGCGAAGCGAACTTACCTGCATACCTCGTCGAGCGGCTGAGTGCCGGACGATGAGCGACATACCGTTCGACGACGGCAACTGCTTTGCGTGCGGACCCACAAACCCGATCGGTATGCACGTTCATTTCGATCGAGCCGAAGATGCCGAAGGCGTGTACGCGCGCTTGAGCTTGGCGCCCGAGTATCAGGGTTGGCGGGGAATCGCGCACGGCGGCATTGTGATGGCGCTGTTGGACGAGGCGATGGCGCACGCGGCCGGCTACGCCGGGCATCGCGGCGTCAGTGCGCACGTGAGTGTCCGCTTTCGCAAACCAGTGCCGCTCGAAGAACCCATCGAGGTGCGTGGCCGGGTAACTTGGCAACGGCGCAACGTGCTCGGTGTGGAGGCGAGCATCCTCAATAGTGCGGGCGCCGTGCTGGCGCACGCCGAGGGAAGTTTCGTTTCGCGGGGCAGGCTCGAGGCAGTGGACGATCGGCGCAATCCTTTGGGGACCTTGTCGCAATAATGGCCAAGATGAAGCAGCAGCGCGCCGAGGAGCGTCACTCCGAGCGGTCGCGAGCAGACAAGGCTCCTGCAATTGATAATCGCCGCGCACGCCACGAGTATCATATCCTGGAGGCGCTCGAGGCCGGCTTAGTTCTAACCGGAACCGAGGTCAAGTCGGTGCGCAGCGGGGGTGCCAGTCTGAGCGAAGCCTATGCGCGTTTCCGTGATGGCGAGGCCTGGTTACTCGGCATGCATATCCCCCCGTATCAGCAGGGAAGTTTCTCAAATGCAGAACCGCGGCGCCCCCGAAAATTACTTCTGCACCGCACGGAGATCGCGCGTCTGCAGCACCGGGTTGCCGAAAAGGGGCTGACCATCGTCCCGTTGCGCCTCTACTTCACACGTGGCATCGCAAAAGTTCAACTCGGTGTGGCTCGCGGGAAGAAGCTCTGGGACAAGCGCGCGACGGTCGCCAAACGCGACGTCGAGCGGGAGATCGCCGCGCACGTACGCCGTTCATGAGGGGCGCTCATCCCGAGCGGGACGTCGAAACGGCGATCGAACGAAGCGGCAGCCTGCGCCATGGCGAGCGCGTCCTGATTGCCTGCAGCGGCGGACCCGATTCCGTGGCGCTGGCCGCCGCGTTACACGCCCTCGCCAAACGCATGCAGCTCACAATCGCTCTGGCTCACGTCAACCACGGCCTGCGCGCATCGGCGTGGCAGGACGAGTGCGTGGTGCTTCAGATCGCCGCTCGGTTCGCAATGCCTCTCGAAGTGTTGGCGCTCCAAGGATCGGAACGGGATGAACAGCATCTGCGCGCCGCGCGCTACGACGCTCTCCTCGAAGCGGCGCTACGGCAAGCCGCCAGCGTAGTTGTCACCGCGCATCATGCGGAGGACCAGAGCGAAACCGTTCTTCTAGCGTTACTGCGCGGTGCCGGTCCGGAGGGTCTGCGCGGTATGCGCGGCCGGCGTCCGTTGGCTTCGGGGCTCGACCTCGCACGGCCGCTCGTTGGAATACCCTCGCAGACGCTGCGAGTATATTGCCATGCGCGGGCCTTGCCCTACGCGGTCGACCCGACGAGCGCGCAGCGCGGACTCCGCCGCAACGCCGTCCGCGAAGCGTTGGCCACGCTGCGGCCCCTCTTTCCAGGGCTCGATGCGGCGGTTGCGCGGGCCGCCCAACTCGTTTCCGAGGAACAGGACGACACCCCGCGTGCCGAGTTGCGTCGTTCTATTCGGGATCAGCTTGCCGCGGAGGACGGTCTTCGGGATATCGATTTTGCTCACGTGGAAGAAGCGGTGCGGGCGATCGAAACCGGCCGCACCGGGACCTTCCATATGAAGCCTGGACTTGCGCTGAGAATCGAACGAGGTTCGATCTGGGATATTAGGAATGAGTGACGGCGCAGGAGGGTGAGTTGGGAATTGGGCGCCGGCTCTTCGCGCCCGAAGAAATTGTACAGGCGATCGAGCGCCTTGCTGCTGAGATCGCCGCCGACTATCGGGGGCAACCGCTGCTCCTCCTGGGCGTGTTGAAGGGGGCGCTCCATTTTACTGCCGACCTCGCGCGCGCGATTGCTTGGAAGGTGGACGGTCCGAGCGAAATTATGGTGGATTACATCTGCGTCGAAAGGTACGGAAGGTCGGGCACCACGGGCGGCTCGGCTCGCCTCACAAAGGATGCGAGCCTTGGGATCGCCGGCGCGAATCTCCTGATTGTTGAGGATATTGTCGATGGGGGCGGCACGCTCGCGTTCCTGCAAACGTTTCTAGGAAGGCGGCGCCCCGCGAGCCTACGCACCTGCGTCCTCTTCGACAAGCCGGCGCCGCGGCAGGCACAGGTCCCGATCGAATACTTGGGACTCGAGGTGCCGAATGTCTTCGTTATAGGTTACGGTTTGGACCATAAGGAACTCTACCGCAACCTGCCTTACCTAGCCGAGCTTCGAGAGGGTCAAACGGTCTAACGTCAACGTGAGCAAACATCTCCGGTCTATCATTCTCATCATTCTGGCGGTGGTCGCCGTATTCATCATCGTCGAGCGGTTCGTTCAGCCGAGTGAGACTGAGACCAAGCTCGACTACGGTGCCTTCTACCAGAAGCTCGAGGCGGGGCAAATTCAGTCGTTTCACGCTACCGGCCTGAACGCCATCGGCGATCTTTCCAACGGTACCAAATACAGCGTGGCCGTACCGAACGTGGACCAAACCTTCGTGGATGAGGTCTATAAAAAGGTAAAGAGCGGAGCGATCAGCTTCGACCAGCAACAGAACACGGGGTTGCTCTCGGGCTTGATGACGCTGGGGCCGCTGGCGATCACGGTCCTGTTACTCTTTTTCATCCTACGCCAGGCCCAAAGCGGGGGAAGCCAAGCGCTCTCGTTTGGACGCTCGCGCGCAAAAATGCTCTCCGAGAATCGTCCGAAAGTGACCTTTGCGGACGTCGCCGGCGTGGACGAGGCAAAGGAAGAGCTGGCCGAGATCGTCGACTTTCTGAAATACCCGAAGAAGTACCAATCGCTCGGCGCGCGCATCCCGAAGGGCGTACTGCTGCTCGGGCCGCCTGGAACCGGCAAGACGCTGCTCGCACGCGCGATCGCGGGCGAGGCCGGCGTGCCGTTCCTCTCGATTTCCGGTTCGGATTTTGTCGAGATGTTCGTTGGCGTGGGCGCCTCACGGGTGCGCGACCTCTTCGACCAAGCGAAGAAATCTGCGCCATGCATCGTTTTCATCGATGAGATCGATGCCGTTGGGCGCCAGCGCGGCGCGGGTCTAGGCGGCGGTCACGACGAGCGCGAGCAAACGCTCAACCAGTTGCTCGTCGAGATGGATGGTTTCGATCAAAATACGGGCGTCATCTTGATTGCGGCGACCAATCGTGCCGACGTTCTGGATCCGGCGTTATTGCGTCCTGGGCGTTTCGACCGGCAGATCGTCGTCGGCCGCGCCGACTTTAAGGGGCGCGAGAAAATCCTTGAGGTGCATGCGCGAAACAAGCCTCTGGGTAAAGAAGTTTCGCTTGAAACGCTCGCTAAGCGTACGCCCGGATTCTCCGGTGCGGACCTGGAAAACTTGCTCAACGAAGCCGCGTTGCTGGCAGCGCGTAAAAACAAGAACTTCATCGAAATGATCGACTGCGACGAAGCAATCGATCGGGTCATGGTCGGTCCGGAGCGCAAATCGTTGGTGATGTCCCAGAAAGAGAAGGAGGTCACCGCCTATCACGAATCGGGCCATGCCATTCTCGGCGCCCTGCTCGAAAAAGCCGACCCGGTGCACAAGGTGACGATTATTCCCCGCGGTATGGCGTTGGGTATTACCTGGTCCTTGCCGGAGGACGATCGCCACAGCCGGACGCGTGAAGAACTGCTCGCCGAGATCACGATGGCGATGGGAGGACGTCTGGCCGAGGAGATCAAGTTCGGCGACGTTACGACCGGGGCAAGCAATGATTTCGAAAAAGCCACCGAGCTCGCGCGTCGCATGGTGACGCAGTACGGGATGAGCGATCTCGGACCGATTCAGTTCGGTCGCGGCGCCCACCAAGTATTTCTCGGCCGCGATTTTGGCGACGAGCGCAACTACTCAGAAGAAGTGGCCAGCAAGATCGATGCAGAGGTGCGCAAGATCATCGAATCGTGCTACGACAACGGCAAGCAGTTGCTCGAAGGAAATTGGAGCAAGGTAGACCGGATGGTCGCGTCACTGCTCGAGTACGAAACCGTTGAAGCCGAAGAAGTCCAATCGATTCTCGACGGACGTCCGTTCGATCGGGCCAAAGGCACCGAGGTTACCGCGACACCGGATGCTCAGGCAGACCGTCCGGTCGTCGAAGAGGCGAAGCGAGCCGAAAAGCCCTCACGTCTTCCACCAAAGATCTCGCCGGAACCCGCATGACCTCCCGAGTTGTACTCGCGACCGCGATGCTAACCGCATCGCTCGTTCTTTACGCGCTCCCGGCGGCCGCGTCTGCGCCCCAGCAGACCGGGGCCCTGCCGCGCGGCGGCTCATACGTGCTCGATCCGGATCCGACAGTCGGCTCGGCGGCGATAGCTCTCTGGTTCCGTGCGCCGGGCGCCGGCTACGAGGATGCGACCCCGGGCATCTCCGACTTAGCCG
>JBAVTZ010000045.1:0-24517 GCA_049696515.1 Candidatus Cybelea sp.
GTCGAGGCCGGGGCGGATCCCGCCGCTGGCAATCAAGATTTCCTTCGGCGCGACCTTCCGCGCTTCGACCAAGCATTGCGCGGTCGGAATTCCCCAACCGGAAAAGCCGCCGGCGACACGAGCGCGCCAGGGTTCGGCAATGCGGTACCGCTCGACTTCGCTCCACGACGTTCCGCCCGCCCCTGCAAGGTCAACCGCCGCGACACCGGCGTCGAAGAGCGCGCGCACATCGCCGGCGGCGATGCCCCATCCGACTTCCTTTACGATAATTGGAAAGTCGGCGTTCGCGCAGAGCTGCGCGATTTGGCCGAGCAATCCGGCAAAACACGTGTCGCCCTCGGGCTGCAGCGCTTCCTGGAGCGGATTGAGATGAAGCACGAGCGCGTCGGCACGTAAGAGCTCGACCAGCCGCCGGCACTCCGCGATGCTGTAACCCTTGTTGAGCTGCACCGCTCCGAGGTTGGCAAAGAGGAGAATGTCCGGCGCCTCCGCACGCACGTCGAAGGTTTCGATCGAATCCGGCGACTCGATCAGCGCTCGCCCCGAACCCAGCCCCATTGCCAGACCGTAGTGCTGCGCCACGCCGGCCAGCCGCCGATTGATGCGACGCGCTTCGGGCGTGCCGCCGGTCATGCACGAGATCAGCAACGGCGCGGCAAGTTTACGGTCGAAGATACGGCATGCCGTATCCACTTCGGCAAGATCGATCTCCGGCAAGGCGCGATGCGAAAACGCGTACGCATCGAAGCCGGCGTCGATTCCCTTGGCGTCGACGTCGTGCTCGATGTTGATACGGAGGTGCTCTGCCTTGCGTGAAGGCGTCGCGCGGTCAGGCCGTTGGTCGTGCAACGTACAGAGCGACTTCTTCAAAGGCCTCAAGGTCCCGGCCGTTCGTGAGGCTCCGGAGGGTTGCGACCGCCTCCTCCGCGATCCGGTGCGCAAGGCTGGCATCTTCTGCTAGTGCGGCCATGCCCAGCAGCCGGCCGGCACGCGCATAGACGCGGGAGACGCGCTCTGGGGCGCCGGCCACAAGCGCGCCGGCGTGCAAGGCAGTTGCGGTCAGTCCGGCACTGCGCTGGACTTCACCGCCGCTTCGTTCAATCGCCCCCAGAATGGCTTGGCCGACCAGCTTGGCTGCTTCGATCCGGCGGCCGGCGTCCGAGACGTCGCTCGCCAAGCTTCGAAATGCCAAGGCGTAGAACGCATCGCCGGCATTGAGGCTCTGGCCTAGGCCCCAGCGAGCGACCGTCGCGGCCGATTCGTCGGCCAACTCGTCGTGAAGCAGCATGAAACGGTCGAAAAGCTCGAAGGCGGCAGCAACCGGGAGCGCGTCGGCGAGATCGCCGCCATTGGCGGCGCAGGCCCAGAGGACCAAGCTCGGGCGGACTGCATCCCTGGTGCTGCGAGCGGGAAGACGCTCCTCGATGATACGTCCCGCAACCGAAGTGAATGAAAAAACGATTCCACCGAGGTACTGCTGCAGGCGGGCGCGATGATCGCGCAAAGGAACCGCGCGGGAGGGCAAAGTCATCTCTCCGGCTTTCCTTCGACCGCGCTGACGACGGTTGCCTTCCTTAACGTTGCCCAGCCTTAAAGACGGGAGTATCACGGTGCAGATCGGGTCCAACGAACACAAAGAGCTCTTTTGCCGCTCCTTCATTGACTCGCACCGCGCGTACGATCCCAAGGACTGGCCGTGGCCGGAGCTTGACGAGATTTCGCTAGCACGCTTGCGCGCGATTCCGATTTGGGCGATGGCACTGGGGATCGAAATGGGCGCCGGCGTGATGCTCGCCGCCTACGCCAAGACCGAACCCGATTCACTCGTGCGTCAGGCGCTCGACCTGCAGGGCTACGAGGAAGCCCGTCACGGGCGCATCCTGCAATGCATGATCGACCGATATGGCCTCAACGTAAAGCCTGACGTGCCCGACCAAGAATCAGGGCGTCGCGCGTTCGTCGCCTTTGGTTACGACGAGTGCGTTGATTCGTTCGCGGGCTTCGGCATCTTCCGCTTGGCCCGCGACTCGCGCATCCTTCCGGAGGCGCTAACCTCCCTTTTTTCGCGGGTGCTAATCGAAGAGTCGCGCCATATCGTCTTCTTCGTGAACTGGATTGCCTGGGACCGGTGCCGGCGCGGCTGGCGCGGGCCGATCGCGCAGGCGCTGCCGGTGTTGCTGAGCTATGGCCGGGCGATCGCCCGGCGCGTCAAGGGCGGCATGGAGATGGAGAGCGGGAACACGCCGGAAAACACGATCGATCTCTTCGGTGACGTGCTGAAGAACCTCACGCCGACCGCGTTCCTGCGGGCGTGCGTGGACGAGAACGAGCGCTATATGGCGGCCTTCGATCCGCGCCTTTTGCGCCCGCGGGTCATTCCGACGTTGGCCAAGTTTGCGCTGGCGATCTTCGAAACGTTGGACCGAATTCGCGCCGCCTTCCCAAAGTCGGCGCCCCCCTCGACATCTTCGGGGTAAATACAGTGCCACCCAGTGGACACACTCGGGGGTTACGAGACTAGGATGAAGTTGCGAGCGCAAAGAACCAAGTCGAGCATGAAATCAAGCACGGACGTTACGGTTACCGTCCAGCAGGCCGCCCAAAAGTTCGCGCCGCGGGTCGCGCCTAATCTCCAGAAGACGGAGAAGGTGTCGAGTCAGGGGCCGGGGGCGTTTGTTCAACGCGCCATGAAAGCAAAAGCGCGTTTACACGCGCTGGCGTAGCCAGCATCAGCGTCCGCGTGCGCGGATGCATGAACGCGTAAGCGATCAATGAGGCCAGGGCCTCCGCGATTTTTTGAGCGTCCTCACTAAAGACGCTCTTTTGTTGCCGGTCGATGGAGATCACGCCCATCGGTTCGTCGGCGATCCGCACTGGAACCAGCAGCAACCCGTGATAATCTACGGGCGCTTCGCGTATCGGGATGTAAAAGGCGGATGAGGGCGCGTCGGCCAGATTGTAGATCCGGTTCTCCGCAAAAGTCTGCCCCATCAGCCCGACGTTCGGCGCAAACGTAGACGTCTTGGTCGTCTCGTCCCGAATGTCGTTGCTCAACATGAAGAACAGATCGTTGGCCTTGGCGTCGTACCACCAGAGTGATATCCGAATTGCCTCTTGCTCGGCACCCATCCACTCCTTGGCCTCATCCATGCGCTCCAAACAAAAGCGAAAGACCGTCGCCGATGCCGCATCGTCCTCAACATCCGCGCGCTGGAGATAGATGTTGAGCCAGGAAACGCTGCTCAGCCACGTCGCCGTCTGCTCGGTCGCCTCGCCGAGCGCGCGCTCGAGATCGGTTATGCCTTCGTTACCGGCCTGGACCGCTTTCCTGAACTTGATGCCCCCGCCGGGAAAATCGATAGTGTCGATCCGGGGCAGAAGCCAGCCTAAGGCCGCAAAGGCAAACCAGGCGATCGTAATCAGATCCGCATTCGGCCAACGATCGGTCGCGCTAGCAATCGAATGCAGCACCCCGCCGGCCACGCCCACCGCAATCCAAATGAGTCGAACGATCAGATCGAGACGGCTGCCGTTGCGATTCGAATCCGTCATGTGACGCCGTTTTTACTCCGGTCGCCCTTCGACTCCGCTCGGGGTGACAAAGGGGTGGCTAGAACTTGAAGTAGATGAAGGTTGGGGAGATGCCTGGCCACGAGAGCAGTTCGAGGGCAAGAAGCAGGCCCGCCAGTGTCCCCGCCTGAGTCAGCGGGCGAAGCTGCGTCCAGGACGGCTCGATCTTCCAGCGATCGAGGAGCAAGCGCAACAACCCGAAGGCGACGATGCCGGCAGCTAAAACCGCCGGCCAGCCGGTTAGCATCAGCGGCCCCGCGCCGCCGGCAAAGAGCGCGTGATAGACGCCGATCGCAACGCCGAAGGTCGGCGCGCGGAAAAGCACCCAGGCCAGCGAGACGATCGCGAACGTTACTCCGATGCGCGCAAGTACTACCAAACCGCGCGGCGCGTCGCGCTCGTGTCCGATGCCCAAGAGCCGTTCGATGCAGAGCATCACGCCGTGGAACCCGCCCCAAGCCACGAACGTCCACTGCGCGCCGTGCCACAGGCCGCCCAACAGCATCGTAATCATCAGATTGCGCAGGGTAGCCAGCGTACCGTGGCGGCTGCCGCCGAGCGGGATGTAGAGATAGTCGCGCAGCCAGGTCGAGAGCGTGATATGCCAGCGATGCCAGAAGTCGGTGATGCTCGTCGCCAAGTACGGCATGCGAAAGTTCTCGGGAAAGACGAAGCCGAGCAGTCGCGCGCAACCGATGGCGATGTCGCTGTAGCCGGAGAAATCAAAGTAAATCTGCATGCCGAATGCAAAGACGGCGCCCCAGGCCGCCGGCGCGCCGGGATGGCTCGTAATCGAGCCGAAATAGCCGTTGGCAACCGGCGCGAACTGATCGGCGATCGCCGTCTTCTTCACTAAGCCGAAGCCTATGCGCGCGAAACCGTAAGTGAGGTCGTCGGGCCCAGGTGGACGCCAGGCAAAGAGCTCGCCGAAAAAGAGCCCTGCACGCACGATCGGCCCCGCCAGCAGTTGCGGAAAGAAGGCCAAGTAGAGCGCGTAGTCGAGCGGCTTGCGAATCGCCGTCATACGCCCGCGATAGACGTCAACCAAATACGAGATGCTTTGGAATGTATGGAAGCTGATGCCGATCGGCACGAACAGATTGACCAGCCACGGATTCTCGTGCATGCCGATCAGCGCCGCAACGGTACTGCTCGCGAAGTTTGCGTATTTGAAGGTTCCCAGAAATGCAAGGTTGGCCGCAACCCCCAGCGCGAGTAGCAGGCGGGGGTCGCGTTGCCTGACCTGGCGCGTATGTTCCAGAGCGATCGCAATCAGAAAATCGCTCGCGGTGAGGATCCACAAGAACAGGACGTACCAGGCATTCCAGCGCGCGTAGAAGTAGTAGCTCGCGAGCAACAGGACGATCCAGCCGGCGCGCCGTGGGAGGCTATAAAAGAGCGCCGCGACGATCGCGAAGAAGAGCCAAAACTCGTAGGATTGAAAGCGCAGCGGGATCCCAATCCCGATCGCGGTTCGCACCCAGAACCATGGGCCATGAGGCGATTCCTGCGACGCCGAGACCGGCGGCGCGATCCCGGCGGTGGAGGCCTGTGGGGCGCGATCGCTCAGCTCGCGCGCGACGTCCGCCCCCAGCAAGCGGCTGAAACGTAAACTCCCCGCCCGATTGAGATGATCTTCGTCGGCGAAGAGTCCCGGCTGCTCGAGCGCGAGATAGCCGGCAGCCGGAATTAAACGAGCGCGTTGGTCGCGCGCGATCGCGGCCAGGGAACCTCTTGGGATTTCGGAGGTTGCGCGATGCGCGGGCCGAGTTGGAATTCGCACGAAGATCAGCGGAACGCCGGCCGCGGCGTAGCGCGCCGCAATCGGCGCGAGCCACTCCATGCGGTAGTGGCCGTAGGACGGACTCGCTTCGCCGACGCGCAGCACTTGGGTGGCGATCGCGCGGCGCTCCTCGCCCGAGATCCCCGCGGGATAGCGAATCGTCCCGCGGGCAAAGTCAACTTGCATTCCGGCCAAGGTTTGGCTGCGCGGGTGCGCTGCAAGAGGATCGTACGTCTGCGTGTCGCGCGCTTGCGCGACCCCCGTCAGACGTGCGACTGGGTCGGCGGCGAAGGCTTGAAAGTCGTCGCGCAGCTCGGGGCCCCGCCACAGCAGGTCGAGTCCGCGCTCGACGCGTTCGCGCGGATCCGGGAAAGAACCGGCGAGTCTAGGAATGTCGCCAAGGCGCGTCTGGAGCACCACGTAACGCAGATCCAGCGAACGGTTGTCTCCGTCTAGGCTCCCTATCGCACTGTCGTCGTCGCCATAGGTATCCACCGCAATGACCACCGCGCGAAACCGGTTGCGATTGGGATCGATCGCGCGCACGAAAAACGGCCAGGTGCGCGGGGTCGTGCCCGGAACGCCGCCGTTAAGGAAGCGCAGATCCCCGCTCGCAATACTTGCCGTCCGCGGATCGAGGCCTGAGTAGATGCGCGAATCGCCCAAGACCAATACGTCGTGGCCCGGCTCGGGGCGAACCGCTCGAAACTGTGCGATCGCAGCTTCGAAGCTCCCCGTACTGGACGAGGGATCGAGCAAGCCACGATAAGAGCCGGTGTGAAAGACGAGCACGTCGACCAACCCGAAAATCGCAAAAGCGGCCACAACGAGAAGAGCGGCCGTTTTCTTTGGCAACGTGTCGAACGATGGCTGCACCGAGGTAGCAGGAGCTTAACTAGCCGGCTAGGTCGTCCCTTGTTCGAGGACGCCTCGCTCGCATCTGCGAAGTGTTGCTCTCCAATCATGCAGATCGCACTTCGACAACGCGAGAGCGCGCCGGTCGCGCTGATCACCATCACGGTAATGCTCGGGTTGATTATGGCGATCATCGACTCGACGATCGTGAACGTCGCGATAAACACGATCGGCGGAAACCTCGGGGCAACGGTCGACGAGGTTGCTTGGGTTGCGACCGGCTACATTCTCGCCAACGTCGTGGTTATGCCGCTCAACGGCTGGCTGACGGCGCTACTGGGACGAAAAACCTTCTACGCCACCTCGCTGGCGGTCTTCACGATCGCGTCGTTCTTCTGCGGCACGGCGCGTTCGATTTGGGTGCTGGTCTTTTACCGCATCGTTCAAGGGTTGGGCGGCGGCGCACTCCAGCCGACGGCGCAGGCGATCATGTTCGAAACGTTTCCGCCCGAGCGGCGTGGCGCGGCGATGGCAATCTTCGGCATGGGCGCGATGGTTGGTCCCGCCATCGGGCCGGCGCTCGGCGGCTGGATCGTCGACAATGCCAGCTGGCCGCTGATTTTTTACATCAACATTCCAATCGGCATCGTCGCCTTTCTCATGACGCTGGCCTTCATTCCCAGTCCGAAGTACATCGAGAAGCCGAAGGGCGGCATCGACTGGATCGGCCTTGGTTTACTGACCACCGGACTGGCATCGCTCCAGTTCGTGCTCGAGCAGGGCGAGCGCAACGATTGGTTCCAGTCGCAATCGATTCAGATTCTCTCGGCCGTTTCGGTGCTCTCGCTGATCATCTTCGTGGTCAAAACGCTGCGCGACAGGCATCCACTGGTCAATTTAAACGTGTTTAAGTTTCGATCGTTCACAGTCGGCTCGTTCTTGAGCATCATCATGGGTTTTGGTCTCTTTGGGACCGCGTTGATCTTGCCGCTCTTTTTCCAAACCGTTCTCGGGTTCACGGCATTCGACACCGGCTTGGCGTTGATGCCCGGTGCGTTCGCGACGGCGGTCTCGATGCTGATCATCGGCCGAATCCTCAATTATATAGACGGCCGATGGTCGATCGCTTTCGGCACGCTGCTCTTTGCGTGGTCAACCTGGCTGCTGGGCAATCTCACCGTGCAAGCCGGATATTGGGACGTCTTTTGGCCGCGGCTGGTGCAAGGCTTTGCTTTGGGCTTCCTCTTCGTTCCCTTGACCACGATCTCGCTCAACGACGTGCCGGTGCCCGAAATGGCCGGCGCGACCGGGGTCTTCACGCTACTGCGCCAACTTGGCGGAAGTTTGGGCATCGCCATTCTCACCACGCTGCTCACACACCAGACCGCCATTGCCTGGAACGCGCTCGCTGGGGGCGTTACCCAAACCCATGGCTATTCGGTCGGGCAGCTCACGCAGATGGTCTCGCAGCAAGCGTCAGTGATTGCCTACAACTACCTCTTCCGCGCAACGGCGATCGTTTTCGTGCTTTCGACTCCGCTGGTCTTCCTCATGAGAAGCAGTAAACGGCGAGCTGTCCCCGTCGTTGCAGTAGCGGCCGAGTAATCCTCCCGGCACTCTTCTGATCAGGTCTGCCCTGGGAAGTGCGCGCTTGCACCTTTTCTCAGTAGCTCGATCGCAAGCTTATTGCGAGATGACCATCGTCGACGTGCCCGACATGCTGAGCGTTGCTTGCGGCAAAAATGGCAGCAGGAACTGAAACGGGTATTTCACGCTTATGGCAACGGTACACCCCGGCGCGTTGATGGCGCCTGCAGGGCCTGTCGCCGTGCAGCTTGGCCAGCGGGCCGTGACGCTAATCTCGCTCGCTACCATTGCCCCTTTCGACAGACTTTGCACATAGCTCTGGACGGGTGCGCTGCGCAGAACGTTGCAGTTGTCAAGCTGGTTCGCGCTGTTGACGCACGATTGTGAGCCGCGTACGATAGACCAGCGCGAGCCTTCGCGCGCGAGCTCTGTGACGGACGCGTACGTATACATGGCACGTCCCAGATCCATGATACCGAATATTACCGCTAGCGCCACTGCTATCGAGAAAACCGTCTCGGGAAGGATGTGGCGGTGTTCCCAAATTCTAATACTCATTGCTGCACAACCCGCCAGATCGTGCATCCGCTCACCGATGCTGCGTCTCGAATACCGGCGTAGCGCAGCAGCGTCTTGGAGCTTTCATGAGCCTCAGCATAGTGGATCGTGTTCTGCGGCGATCGCAGTGACTCTCTTAAGAAGGTGTGGGGCTCTACCTTAGTAGCCAACGGTTTTATGCTCATTCCGCAAGCACCGAATTCTTGATGAGCCCTCGGCCCGGCGCGGGTGTAGCAAAGTTCTGCACGATGCCCCCGCTGAAGTTGACGCTCCCAACTACTAAGACGAGATAGCCCTCTTTTGCACCGTTGAAGTTGACGCTCGTAGCGCCCGGGGCGTAGACGAGCCCACGCAGTTTAATGCTGCGAGCATTGAAGTTTGGGCTAGCGAGATTGCTTGGCACCTGATAATAGAGGACGCCCCGGTAGTCCCCGCTCGCGGGCGGCGCGAGGGTGGCGTCGGAAACACCGCTGAAGTTCGGCGGCCTACTATTAGCTGGAATATAGAACGTCACGCCGTTCCCAGTAATTCTCGCACCGTTCAGGTTCATCGACTCGACTACGAAGAGCCCGCCTGGCTCGAAGGTAACGCTCGCGTCATCCAGATTGAGATTTGCGTAGCATCCGCTTTTGATCGTGACCGTCTTACCGTTGTCGTTGACCGATTGACAGCTGGTCTCCGCAGGCGGGTCCGTGGCGAGGTACTCGCACCCGGCGATCTCCGGGCACGGGTCGGTGACCGGCGGCTCCGGCGCCGGGGTCGCTTCGGAGAACCTCGCGCCGCTAACGTTGGGAGCTATGCCGGCATAGCTTATTGAGCGGGCACTAATCGTCGCTCCCCTAAAGCTGGCGGAGTCATTCATCACGATCCCGCACCCGGGCGCCCGAACGTTGGCGCCATTGAAGCTCGATCCGACGCCTCCGCCGAGAAGGTAAATGCACGGATTGTTGTTCGCCGTTACCACGGCGCCGATGGCCGAATTCGATTCGATCGTGCCGCCAACGCCCGTCCCTCGAGCGAATAGCTTGTCGAACAAAGTCGCTACGTGCTTGCTCGTGATCTGAACGAAAACCGCACAGTTATTGTTGGCGTAGGGCCCCGAACTTGGTGGGTTCTGTACCGTGACGGTAACGTTTCCACTATTCGGGAGGCCGCGGTTTGCCGCATCCGTGTAGGCGGCTGTTCGCGCGGCGGTCTTGTTAGGGCAGCCTGCGTAGATCAACTGTTGGGCGGCGCCTGCCGCCGCTCCGTCCGCGGCGATTTGCCGTTGTCTTTGCTGATATTCCCAATAACCGATGTCAACGGCCATGCCGGCAAGGCCCGTCAGGACTGCCAAGCAAAGCGCCACGAGCGGTAAAACCTGCCCGCGCCCTTCTCTCCGCTCGCTCAAAATTATGCCTCCCCTGCTATTACGTTCGTCGAGAGAATTTTCGGAATCTGAGAGCAACGCATCTTACGATCGCGTGCCGCTCGAACCGTTAAACGTGATGTCGAGCAAGACGCTCCCTTTAGACGAGAGGTAATGCCTTGCTCAGGGTTAGCGCGGAAATCGAAAAGACCGAAGCGATAACGGCGTTTGAATAATCGAGCGCCGAAACTTCCTTGAGATTACAATATGAACCGAACCACTACAAAACGGGCGCGCCACATCAAACTGGGCGCGGCAGGCTGATGCTACGGGCGACGGCTCCCAACTCCGCCGAGGCTAGAACGCTCTTGCGGCCTGCGAACGCGATGTTCCTCATCTGATGACCGAATCCCGGGTGGTTAGGATACGGACGCGAGTTTTCCGGATGCGGAGGGGGCCGCGGAGGCGAGCGACGGCCGGACCGAGCGAGCTACCACTGGCTCAAGCGAATACGTCGAAGTTCGATTGCCCAAAGAAGCAGATCAACCTTGATCTCGTGACCCCAAGACAGGCGTCCTCCATCAGTCGGACAAGGCCTATTTCGACATGCGACAGACGAGAGGGTTGACCTGTCGGCCTCGCCAGCGCAACTCGTAGTTCAGCATACGCGCCAGATTGCGAGCTTTAGTGGCTGCCGGCTGGGCCCTGACCACCTTCTCCGTCAGCGCGTGGTGGGTGCGCAATACCGGCCGCAAACGCTCGAGGGTCGGCCGCGCCGCAAGCGGATGTTTGCCGCGGAAGCGGAGCAGTCGCGGGTAGACCGGCGCGAAGTACCGCACGACGTCGAATGCGTCCAGCTCGTCTTCTTCGAGCACGTTGCCTGGCGCGCCAAGCGACGAGTAATGGCGCCCCTTTTCGGCGTGACGGCGCGGCTCGAGCGTGTGGCCATAGTGCGCGTAGATGTACGGCAGCGCGAGCCGCTTACCGTGCAATCCGATCAGCTGCTCGTGCACAGCGCCCTCCCAGCGCAGCTCCGGCCGATAGCGAAAGAACATCATCCTCCGCTCGATGGACGTGTAGTAGTCGAACGACGCGAAGAAATGCCACGTATAGCCGTCGACGAAATCGTACTCCGGTGGTATAAGGTCGAGACGCGCCGCGATCCGGTCCACACCCTCGCCGTGCACCTCGTCGGCATCAATGAAGGCGACCCAATTGCCGGCGTTATGTTCCGCATGCCGCCGTAGACAGACGTTCCGCGCCTCGGCAAATCCGCGAAACGGCGTTCGATCGACCACCAGACGCCCTTCTTCTCCAAAACGGCTGGCCGCCAAAACGCCTGCGTGTGGCGAGGGATCGGGCGCGTTATCGTTGACGATCAAGAGCGATGCCGCACCGCCGATCGAATCGAGCATCGCGCTCAAGAATGGCTCCTCGCGCGGCCCCAAGATCAAATGCGCGGCGACGCCGCTGGGCGGGCTCATCGCCGCGCGCTTCGTGCGCGCCGGCGGAGTTTCCGCCAGGTAATCGAAGTCGGCGCGATGCCGCCTCTGCGCCTCGGGGTTGACGCACGCGTGATCGCCGAAGACACGCGCGGGATCGGGCGTTATGCGCGCGCGGTTCTGCGGCGGCTGGTCGGGCGCGACAACGTGGCCCTCACGCTTCTGGCTGACGGGCCCTTTCCACAACGCCGGCGCAGCGCGTACACCCGCGCCCTGGGCAGCGACGCTTTTACCGTAAGCTCGCGCGCCGGCGGGAACCTCGAGGTGCTCTGGCATCCCGCCAACGGTACCTTCTTCTCTTCGCCTCTCCCGAGCGTCGCGACGATCCACGATGCGGTGCCGTTTCGCTATCCCGACCCCGATCCCAAACGGCGCGAGCACGCCCAAGAACCCTTTCTTCGCTCCGCGCGCAGCGCGCGGCGCATCATTGCCGTCTCGGCATTCGGCCGCAGCGAGCTTCACGCGCTGTTGCAAATTCCGGACGAAAAGATCGAGGTGATTCCGCATGGCGTCGATCTCTCGTTCACTCCCGGTCCGCCAGAGCCGCTGCCGCCGATTTTGCGCGCGCAGCGCTTTCTGCTCTTTGTCGGCGATCCGATTGCCGAGCCTCGCAAGAACTTTCCCTTACTCTATGAAGCCTATCGTCGTGCCTGGCCTTCCGGCGAAGCACCGGCATTCGTGGTTGCCGGACCTCGCGCACCCGAGCTGCCCGGCGTGATTCACGTAGGCAATCTCGGCGACGATCTCGTCGCGGGCGGCAGCGAAACGCTGCGCGCATGTTACCGCGGTGCGCTCGCGCTGGCGCTCGCCTCGTATCACGAAACCTTCGGCATGCCGATGCTCGAGGCAATGGCGTGCGGCACGCCGGTGGTCGCATCGCACGCAAGTTCGCTTCCCGAGATCGGAGGTGAGGCCGCGCTCTATGCGCCGCCCGACGACGCCGGCGCATGGGCCTCCGCTTTGCGGTGCGTGGTCGAGGACCCAGATTTGCGCGAGCGGTTGCGCGCGGCGGGGCTCGAGCGCGTGAAGCAGTTCAGTTGGGACACGAGCGCGGAGCGGCATTTGGCGCTTTTTCGTGCGGTCGCGGGATGATTCGGCTCGGCGTCGATGCGTGGAATCTCCCGGGCGACCGGCGCGGCATCGGTCGCTATCTACGCGAGATTCTGCGGGTCTGGTGGGAACAGGCGCGCGACCGTGTCGAGGTGACGCTGATCGTTCCGGAGTGGCACACCTGGACGGTGCGGGAACGCTATTTGCGCGAACTTGATGGGCGAAGATATCGCATTGTCTCGCGTACCTGGCACCGCCACGCCGGACTCAACGCGCTCTGGTTTCCATTTAACGGCTGCAGTTGGACGAACTTCTCGCTGCCGGCAACTGCGACGCTGCACGACGCCTCGAATTTCGTCGTTCCGGATTACGCGCCGGCAACGCAAGCGATTTTTTGTGCCGCTGCGGAGCGTTGCCGCGCGTTGATTACCGATTCGCGCTTTGCCCAGGCCGAACTGGCGCGCGAGTTGCAGATTCCAACCGAGCGTCTCATCCCGATTCCCCTCGGGACCGATCCGCCGCGACCCCCAGTGGCGGTTGCGCTCGACGTCGAAGCGCTCAAGCCGTACGTGCTCTACGTCGGAACGGCCGAGCGGCGCAAGGGTTTCGACACGCTGCTCACTGCTATGGCCCGTGTCGTGCGCGAGCGTCCCGATCTTTCGCTGGTGGTCACGACGCATTTGGAAGGCTGGCAGCCGAATCCCAGCCTGCGCGTGGTCGAGCTCGGTCACGTTGACGACGACACTCTCGCGGCGCTCTACCGCGGATGCACGCTGCTTGCGTTTCCCTCGCGCTATGAGGGCTTCGGGTTGCCGGTGCTCGAGGCGATGAGCTACGGCGCGCCGGTTGTTGCGTCGAATGCGTCCTCTGTGCCGGAAGCCGGTGGGGATGCAGCCTGTTACGTTCCTCCCGACGATGACGAAGCGCTAGCCGCTGCGATTTTGCGTGTCGTTGGGGATTCGGCTTATGCCGATGAGCTGCGCCGCCGCGGACCGGCGCACGCCGCGACCCTGACCTGGGAGGAAACCGCATTGCAAACGCTGGCCGTAATCGCTGGTACGGTCCGGTGATTCATCTCGCAACCGGGCTTTTGGTGCGCGACGGTCGTCTGCTGATGGTAGCTTCGCGCTATCCCAATCACCCGCAGCCGCTCTGGAATCTTCCCGGGGGGCGTCAGCAGCCCGGCGAACTGCTCACCGAGACGGTCGTGCGCGAAGTATTCGAAGAGACGGGGTTGCGCGTGAGAGCTGCTTCGTTGGCCTACGTAAGCGAGAGCTACGATGGAGAGCAGCATTTTTTAAACGTTACGTTTCTGGTCATCCTTCGACAAGCTCCGGATGACAAGGGGAATGCATCCTTCGACTCAGCCTGTCCTGAGCGCCGCCGAAGGGCTCAGGATGAGAAGGGGTGCGATCATGTTGTTGAGGTGGCTTGGGTTCCACCGGCGGAGGTGGCCGAACGAATCGTTGTCGGTGTGGTGCGTGAGCCGTTGCTGGCGTATTTACGCGGAGCGCTTGCCGAGCAGTATGCCGGCTTTCACAAGGCAGGTGTTACGATCGAGTGGCCGCACGATTCGGCGTAAACCTGGCGGTCCAGCGTTCGCGTTCGAGCGAGTGCAGGATCACGTCAACCGGCTTGCCTTGAACGGTCGCGCCGCGCGGAAGCGTGCCGTCGTCTTGAAAGCCGTTACGGCGCAGAACCGCGCGCGAGGCAAGATTCTCGGGTAGACAGTAGGCACGAATTCGTGACAGTTGAGCGCGGCGGAAACCTTCTGCTATCAGACCAGCGACGGCTTCGGTCGCGATGCCGCGGCCGCGATACGCGCGCACGACGCTGTAGCCGACTTCGGCTGTCGCGGGGCTCGACTCGGCGATGCGCAAGGAGACCCAGCCGAGCGGCTCGTCGCCGTCCGTGAAATGCAACATCCATTCGAAACGCCCGACGACGCCCGGACGCAGGCGCGTCGGCCGAGCCCCGACTGCCCGTAAGAACTGCGCCCGATTCAGATCGGGTAGATCCTGAAAATCGCGTAAATCCGGCTCCTGCAGCACGCCCCAGAGCACCCCGGCGTTGGCCGGAGTCACCGGCTCCAGCCGCAATCGTTCCGTCTCGATCGTCCTCATCGAGCGCACTCATTTCGCGCTTACCGCCGCACCTCTTGTCGTGGCGTAGGCCGCGCGTGATGAGAATGCCGATGGATTTTGCTGCCGCCTACGCGGGGCGCGCGCCCACGTGGGTCGACTTTACCGCAACCGTCGCGTCGCCGCCCCGTTTCTTCTACGGATCGCGCACGCACTGCATGCACGAGGCTTTCGACGTGCAGAGCAGCGCCGGGCCGCTCGAGGTGGTCGATAACGTAGGAATTGCGCCGCGCTGTCCGGTGCAAACCGGCGACCGGATCGAGATACGCGGCGAAATGGTCCACGATCCGGGCCGCCTGCCGGTCGTCCACTGGACCCATCACGACCCCCAGCACCGTCATCCGGACGGATTCATTCGCCTGCGGGGACGAGTCTACGCATAGCGAAAAGCGCCCAGCACTAAGATGAAAAAACTCATTGTGTTCGACCTAGACGGGACGCTCGCCAAGAGCAAGGCCCCGCTCGACGACGAGATGGCTGCGCTGCTCGCACGCCTGCTCGCCGTCATTAAGGTTTCAATTATTTCCGGTGGGGACTTCCCACAATTTCAGGAGCAAGTGCTGGGACGACTTCCGAGCGACGCCAATTTCACGAACCTGTCGATCTTGCCGACTTCCGGGACGAAGTTCTACGTTTACGACGGCCAATGGCGTAAGCTCTACTCCGAAGACCTCAGTGACGACCAAAAGAAAAAGATCGAGGACGCGCTCGAAAAGGCCGTCGCGCAAACCGGCTTTCAACCGCAGGAAACCTGGGGCGAACGCATCGAGGATCGCGGAACCCAGATCACCTACTCCGCGCTGGGGCAGCAGGCGCCGCTCGACGCGAAGAGCACCTGGGATCCCGACTTTGCGAAGCGCAAAGCGATCCAAGCAATCCTCGATACCACGCTGCCGGAGTTCTCAGTGCGGCTCGGGGGCGCAACCTCGATCGACGTTACGCTCCCCGGCATTGATAAAGCCTACGGCATTCGCAAGCTGCGAGACGTTCTGAAAATACCGATCGAACAAATGCTCTTCATCGGTGATGCGCTTTTCCCCGGCGGCAACGACTACCCCGCGTTTCAAGCAGGCGCGGAGAGCATCGCAGTGCGCGACCCGGAAGACACGAAACGCGTCATCCTGGCGATCATTGCCTGCATACGCTGAGGTTACTTAGTAACCCAGATTTGGCCCTTGTCCTTCGCGCCGCAGTTTGGGACACCGGTGCATGTTGCCGTGATCGTCTGCACGTAATGACCGGGCTTGATATTCTTGAGCGCCATAATCGTTTCGGTAGTCGGATTTCCGGGATCGGGTTTAAACGTGGCCTTTATCAGCTTGTTGCTGACCTGAGTTTTCCACTTTACCGTGCCGCAGCTGGCGGACTGCGAGCCAAGATGACAGGTGATCGTAATTTTCAGACGGAAGCTGCCGCCCTGCCTAAGGCAAACTTTGAGTTTCGCCGGATCGGAGCACCCGTCGGGGACCACCATCGGCGACGCGCCTAGCGTGGTATGCGACCCCACCGGCGCCGCGGCGAACGGCTGAGCCAACGCTCCGGCGCTGGGTAGAGACCGGCCACCGGAGCAGCCGGCCAGCAGCAGAGTTGCGGCCGCTGCCCCCGCAGCATACCGGCGTCTCCGCACCTCGAGAAGCAGTTTCACTCCATACCTCCTATAACCGAGAATGCCCCGCCACATAATCGCGACGGGTTAACCGGTTTACTCGGCGGTGGCTCGCTCTATTCCTTGAGCCTTTCGACCCCGCGATCGCACGCGACACTGCGGCGCATGACAAAATGCTCGCTCGGGACGACAAAATGCTCGCTCAGGATGACAAAGGGGGATGAGGTTGCATGCGGAGGAGTTGCGGAATCGTGACGAAGTGGAAGCCTTCGCGTTTTAGTGCGTCGATGATTAGGCGGGTAGCTTCGACATCGGCGCTGCGATCGCAGAGGCGTGTCGCCGTGCGGGTGTGGGCGCAGACGATGCCGCGATTGCCGTCGTGCAGATCGATGATCGCGCCATCGCCCACATAACGTAGAACGCGTGCCGCAATTACGTGCGCGGGCGGATATTCCCAATCGTTTGCGAGCGGCACGGACCACATCACCGGCGTGTAGCCGAGCTTGCGTACCTCGCCGAGTACCAGCCAGTCGCGCGCGCCGAAAGGCGGTCGCATAATTCGCGTGTGGATGCCGGTAGCGGAGAAGATTGCCTGGTCGGTGCGCTCGAGCGTTCGACGGAGGCCGTCCTCACCGTAGAGGAGCAGGTGACCGTGGCTCCAAGTGTGGTTGCCGATCGCGTCGCCGTCTTTGGCTTCACGGCGTATCACGCTCGGATACGCTTGCGCCGCGCGCCCGACGACGAAGAAGGTTGCGTGAACGCGCTCGGCGCGAAGCACCGATAGAATCCGATTGGTATATGGCGGGTTTGGACCGTCATCGTACGTGAGCGCGACCACGCGCTCGTTCTTCGGGCCGCTGACCAGGGTCTTGCCGAAGAGTTGATTTCCCGGACTTTCGACGAACCGGTAACCTTCAAACGCGACCACTGCGAGGAGCGCTAGTGCAACCGCCGCGCGCGTGGCCAAGCGGCTCTTAATCGGCCTCAACCGTGCTTGCCGCTAACCCGAGCCCGCGCGGCGTCCACATTGTGCCTGAACTCGTCCGGCCCGAAGTCGCGGAAATCCTTGACGATCTGCTGGTAGCGAGGGTCGACCGTCTCGCTGCTTTGGATGTGCAGCAGATCCTTGGGCACGCCCTTTGAAAGGTCGATGCTATACTGGCGTCCGGCTTTGGTGGCCCAGTACTCCGGGTTGGTGAAGGTCACCGTTCGCTCACCTTGCTGGTAGTCGGCGAGCTGTTTCACAAAGACCGTATATTGGGCGTCGGCATCCGGCCGCGGCGGCCGGTTCACGAGCTGCCAAATCCCGTCTTGGTCGAGCCTCCCAAAGAAAAAGCTGACGTCATAGACGCGCGCCGGCGGCGCAGTTACCGTGATCTGGTGACCATTGTAGCCGCGAACCTTGTATTGAAAGCGCGAAACCCCCTCAACGTCGGACATGTCGTACTCTTCGTCGTCGATCGGACCCTTGGGATAGTGAATCGTCATTCGCGCGTAGAGTTCGCTCGGCGCCTTCTGAGCGTGAACCGCCGGGCCGAAACGCCCCATCTCGCCGGTTCCGTAGATGCGCCAACCCAACGCAAGCATCACTACAGCGAGCACGACGATCAAAATCTCGATGGGAAAACGCCGCATTACCGCGCGTCCTACTTTGCCGCCGCTTCGGCTTCCTGGTCGAGCACGCGATTTACCAGACGGTCGGCCAGAGTGTTTTGCTTGCGCGGAACGTGGCGGATGTCGATCTGGTCGAAGCCGCGCAACAGACGCATCGCACGCCGGTGCAGCGGCTGAAGGGCAACGTGCTTTACGCGATACTCGCCCCGAAGCTGCTTCACCACCAGCTCCGAATCCAGTCGGATGGCCAAGGAGCGGATTCCCCGTTTTGCGGCCGCTTCGAGTCCCAGCACAAGCGCGGTCCACTCGGCCACGTTATTGGTCGCCACACCGAGGTAAGCGCCAACCTCCTCCATCAGTTCTCCGCCGGGCTCGAGCAGCACAGCCGCACTCGCTGCAGGGCCAGGGTTTCCCCGCGATCCGCCGTCGGCAAAGAGAGTCGCTTCCATCTTTCGCCCTTCGGCGATCTTAACGCATAGACCGCTTGCTGGTTGGGTAGAGTCTGCATCATGATACAAATGTCAGTTCTTCGAGCCACCGCACTCGTGATCGCGATCGCGCCGGTCTGGGCACTCCCGCAAGCGACCTTCGCCGCAACGACCTCGACGTTCTACGGCATTACGGTTCACGTCTCGTCCAACAACATCAAGGTGCAAGATCCCAAGACCAAGCAGACCCTGAGCTTCGTCATTGTGCCGAAGTTTGATCAGGTCTTTTCGGCCGACGGGAAGACGACCTATCAAATGCGTGCGGTCAAAGCCGGCCAGTACGTTGGCATCATCTACGACCAGAAGGCGCTGGGCGCGCGCCACGCCGACAAGATCTACCTGCTCACCAACGCCAACCAGCGGATCGGCGCGCAGTAGACCTACCGGCCCGGCAGCCTCCCGTTATGCATGCGGCCGGTGCCGCACGGGCGGCTGCGCGTCGCAACCCGGTTCGGTGATTGCGGTAACGACGTTGTTCTTCGACTCGATTTGTTTGCCGTAACAGATCGCCGGACCCTTAGACTTATTCGTGTAGAGCTGGATCGAGGCACCGTTTTTCACCCCGATCCAGCTGAAGCTCGAGTTGAAGATCATCGTGTCGCTGCTCTTGACCGTATTCGAGATCTGCGTCGACGCGGTTCTTCCGCCAAACGTCGTGGTCGTAAGCGCGCGATAGCCTTGATAAATCGTAAGCGGGAGTTTGAATCCGCTGCTGAGCGGCAGGATCGGGTAACTTACGGTGAACGGATACTCGTATGAGGCCGTTTCGGTGCCATGCTGCCCGGAACCGTCGGTCGCCGAGCTGGTGTCGAAATGCGTATCCTGCATCAAAAGTTGTACGTACCTGCTGGCCGTATAATCGAAGGTCTGTTTGTTGCTGAATCGCGCGGTCGCACTGACCGTCGTCGTAACCCGACCGCCCGAGCCTTTGACGTAGCCCGCAATGGTGTAGCTGCTTCGGCTTTGCGTATCGATGGCTCCGTGCGCCGTCGGTCCACCGAAAAGGCCGGCGCCGCTTCCATAGCTGACGCCGCTATCGACGTTGTAATCGGGCGCGCCCGCGAGCGTATCTTGGGTTAGCTTTCCGGTAACCGTGGCCGCCTTAGGATCCCGGTAGAGCAACAAGTCGCCGGCGCCGCTGAAGTAGCTAAACGCGCGAACGACGCTGACGTCGATCGTTTGGGTCGACCCGTTGGAGAGCGTCGCCGCAAACGGCGTAAGGTCCACCCGAGTCGGAACGAATTCAAGCGTTTGGACGCCGGGGATCGGGAACCACAAATTGGGATCGATGCCGCCGGTGTAGATCCACGGATAGATTGGCGTAAGACCTGCCGGCATGCCGTCCACGCTGACCAAGCCCTCGCGGAAGGGCGAGTTTCGACAGAAGCCGAGTGCGTGTTTCGACTTGCGCCAAACCTCGTCCGGCACGCACATAAACCATTGCTCTTCCTTGTTCTGCGACTGCAAGTACAGATCGAGATAGGCGTGAACGATGTTGCGCGGCAGAGTTGTCTGAATTTGCATCGTCGTGTGCGGCAACTGCGCCACGCCGCCCAGGGGCGGGCTGTACGGAATGCCGATCACTTCGTCGGGAACTCTCGGCGCGGGGTACTTCTGATCCACCGGGTAGAACTGCAGATAGGATTTGGCAACCTGGAAGCCGTCATAGGTCGGCGGGCAGTAGCAATTTCCAAGCGCGATTTGCCCTTTTGACGCCTGGGTAAAGAGCGCCGAGAGATCAGTAACGTCGCGCTCGACGTGCCAGTGCGGTGCGAGGTTCGGCGATGGCTCGGCCGTCGTACCAAAATAGATAACCGCGCCATCTACCCAAATGATCGCCGTGCGATCGAACTGAATGCCCTTGGTGACTCTTACATCGAAGTTGAGAACGACCTTTGCCCACGGACCCGGACACGCCGCCGGCGGCGCATACTTGAACGGCTTATTGTTGAAATTCTTGAACGTGTAATGTTGGAAAAGATTCACCACGCACGGGTTCGTGTCGGGGCGCGGCACCGGCATGTCGGCCGTAATGGTATTCGAAGAGCCCACGCCCTTGGCAAAGGGCATCGTTCGCGTGGATAACTTTGGTCCGACGGGCGAGTCGTCGGATAGCTGCGCTGTGACGCTTGAAGCGGCCGAGCTTACGGTCGGGAGGCCGGCGACGTTGTTATGACAGCCGGTAATGAAGGCGACGGCAAGGCAGCCGAAGGGAATGCAAAGCAAGCGCAGGCGGTTCATCGACACACTCCTCGAGCGATACGGTAGCAAGCTTAAGGTTATCTGTTGGATAACCCCCGCCCTTTGGCACGGTCCGCCTAGGGATCGCGGGGAACGCGCAAGCCGAGCTCGTGCAGGTTGGCTAGCAAATCGGCCGGATCTTCGTAGACGCGATAGGCGCCGGACTCCACCAACTCCGCATGACCGTAACCACCCGAAAGCAGCCCGACACCCAGCGTTCCGGCGCGACGCGCGGCCAGAATGTCCCAGAGCGAGTCGCCCACCACAAAGGTCTGTTCCGTAGGGACGTCAAGTGCGCGCGCGGCTGCAAGAAAGAGATCTGGATTCGGCTTGGCGTGCGCGACCTCGTCGTGGGTTACCACGGGAACGCCATCGGGAACATTCAGTGCGGCCAGCGACGACTCAGTGAAGCGTCGCGCCGCGCTCGTGGCTATCGCCCAAGCCACGCCTTCGCGCGAGAGCGTCGCAAGCAACTCGATAGCGCCGGGCAGCGGAACCACCGTTTTCGAACGCTCGCGATAGGCGGCTTCGTGGTCTCGCTGGAGGCGCTCCAGCGTCGCCGCGTCTAGCTCGTAGCCCAACTCGCGAGCGAGCGCGCGCACAAGCAGCCCCCCGCTCATCCCGATTCGGCGGTGGATGCGCCAGATGGAGAGCTCGATGTTCGATTTGCGGAGCGCTTCGTGCCAGGCCATAACGTGCTGGTAAACGCTGTCAACCAGGGTGCCGTCCAAATCGAAGACGACCGCGGCATCGTGCTTGTTCACTTCGTGCCGAGTACGGCACGTGCGTGCGAGCCACCGTCGAGGCGCTCGGTCACGTTAAAATCCTCCGCCAAAGACCAGACGATGAAGAGACCACGACCGCGTTCGCTGAGCAAGTCCGACGGTAGCCGCGGCATGAGCGTAAATCCCGGCCCGCGATCGAGCACGTGCAGCACCGGCACCGGTTCGCTCCAGTCGAACATGACTTCGATCGGTCCCGGCGCGTAGCGCACGACGTTTCCGAGAAGTTCTCCGAAAACCAGTTCGGCAGCGTCGCGCTCTTCATCGCGCATTCCACCGTCGCGCAGGGCGGAAACGAACGCGTGGCGCGCGTTGCGAGCGGCGGTCGAGTCGTCGGTGTTGAACGTCCAGCGGCAGGTGCGCGACTTACCGAGTGAGTCGTAGTTGGTCGAAGGCGGAGGATAAAGCCGCAACGTGAGTACCACGACGTCGTCCTTGCTGCCCGATTTCAGCACCGAGCGGTAGAGCGCCTCGGCGGGATTCGAGCTGTCCGCCACATCGGGGTCCGAAAGGGCTTCGCGAACCTTCGCTTGGCCCTCAATAACGTCGTGTTCGGATTCGATCAAGCCGTCGGTGTAGAACACCAGCAAAGCCAACTCGGGGAGTTTAACCCCGGCCATCGTTTCGCCGCGGGCGCGGAGGCCGAGCGGCGGCCCTGCCTCGCCGAGGGAGGTGACCACGCCGTTGCCGTCACGTACCAAGGGCATCGGATGTCCGGCCGAGGCGTAGGTCAGCGTCCGCGCGATCGGATCGAAAATCCCAACGAATGCCGTGACGAACGTCTCGGGATGCTCGGTCTTCAGCGTGCGATCGGCCGCGTCGAGGATCGCGATCGGATTAGCGTAGACGTGCGCTACGCCGCGAATGACTTGGCGCATGGACGACATGATGACCGCTGCCGCGATGCCGCTGCCCGCAACGTCCCCGATCGAGATCACGATCCGTCCGTCGGCGAGACGCAGTGCGTCGTACCAATCCCCGCCGAGCAGCTCGCGATCGCTGGCCGGCACGTAGATGCCGTTGAACTCGATGCCGGCGGTGCGCGGTAACGAAATCGGCAGGGAGGCGCGCTGGAACTCGGCCGCGATTTCGCGCTCACGTTCGTACAGACGCGCGTTTTCGATCGAGACCGCCGCGCGTTTCGTGAGCTCCTCGAAGAGCGGCACGTCCTGTTGGTCGTATTGGCGCGGCGTCTCGGCCCAATACGTCACCAGCGAGCCGATCGTGCGTCCGCGCGAACGCAGCGGAACCGTCACCGTCGATCGCGGCGCGAGCCGGCGGATGAGCCAGAGCAGCTCCGGATCCGCAGTTCGCTCGAGTTGCTCGTCGGTAATCTCGCGGAAGATGAACGATCGATTCTCCCGAAGCATCGCCGCGATGCGCGGTTCCACGCGCGGGTCGTGGTTGTAACGCCCCAACAGCTCGGTGAGGAGCGGCATCTTGGCGGGGTTAGCGTGAATCACCGCGGCCGTTTTCAATCGATCGTTTTCGTCAAAGAGATCGATAGCGGCCCAATCGCCAAACTCCGGAACGATGATCGCGAGGAGCCGTTCCAGCGTGGTCTGCAGATCCAGCGACTCAGCCAAAACCTCGCCGGCTTTCGCAATGAACTTAAACCGCAGCCCTTGCCGCTTGTAATCGTCTATGTCGGTGCAGATACCGAGCCAGCTCCTCGTGCCCCCACGCGCCAGGTCGCGTTGCGCGACCTGCACGCGAAACCAACGGCAGATCCCGTCGGCGCGGCGCAAGCGCAGCTCGATTGGAATTACCGCGTCGGGAACTTGTCCGTTTCCCAGTGCTTGACGGCTCAAATGGCGGTCGTCGGGATGAACCGCGCCCAGCCATTCCCGCTCCAAGCGTTCGGCCTCGGCACGGGCATGATGCGTCAGCCCCGTGTACTCGTACCAAGAGCGGTTGAACCAATCGATGCGGCCGGCGCGCACCCCGGTCCATGCTATCTCTGGAATCGCGTCTAGCGCGTCGGCGTCGAATTCCATCAAGTTGGGACTAAAGGATGACCCTTCTGGCGAGCGGTAGCATTTTGATTCCTCCCTTAGGAAATCTCAAAGCCTTCTTTGACAGGGTGACCCAAGGCCCCCCACAGGCCGGCGGCCAGCAAGTGCGAAAGGGCGCCCGAGCTTTTTCTCTTCCGGAGTTGGCAGTGAACAAACTCGCGGCATTTTCTCTCTTCGCCATCGTCACGCTCGCACTCCCACCCGCACAAGCAAGCGGAGCGCCAACCTATCCCTCCGCGGCGAGCAGATCGGTCCAGGCGGCGATCGCGGCAGTCGTCGAACGCGATCGAAAAATCTACGGTGGCCGGACGCCGGTACCCGCCGTGCTCGTCGGCGTTTGGGACGGCAACGGAGGCGCTTACGTGCGCGCCTTCGGCTACGGCGAGCTTGCGCAACGGCGCCCGCTATCCGCTTCCGACCACTTCCGCATCGGCAGCAACACCAAGACCTTCGTCGTCAGCGTTATCCTTCAGTTGGCCGATGAAAGGAAACTCGGCCTCGACGATCCCATTAGCCGCTTCGACCTTGGGGTGAAGATCCCAAACGCGGCGAGCATTACGATACGTCAGCTTTGCAACATGCGAAGCGGCCTTTTCGAAGCCTTCGACTCGCCGCGTTTCGAACACATGAATATCACACCTGCGACGACGTTCGATCCGCGCACCGTCATCGCGTGGGCCGTACAAGAGAAGCCGTATTTCCCGCCCGGCAAAGGCTACCACTACAGCAACACCAATTACCTAATCCTGGGGCTAATCATCGAGAAGGTTACTAACGATACCCTTGCAGATCAGATCCGCAAGCGTCTCCTGGTGCCGTTCCGGCTAAGCCAAACGAGCTATCCCGACACACAGGCGATGCCGGATCCATGGGCGCACGGCTACGGCCTCGACAAACACGGCAATTGGGAGGACGTGAGCGGAACGATTCCGGTTTCGTTAATGGGATCGGCGGGCGCGATGATTTCCGCGATGGCCGATATGAAGCGTTGGATCAAACTGTACGTTACCGGCAAAACGAGCGGACCCTCGACGCACCAGGCCCTGCTGGATTGCATTCCAACCGGCGAGGGAAATCTTGCCTTCGGCCTCGGCCTCGGCTGCAGCGCGGGCTGGTATGGTTACACCGGCGGCCTACCGGGTTACAACACCGCCAACTACTACTTCCCGGCAACCGATATCACGATCGTCGCGTGGGTCACGGTGCAGGCGAATAAGCCCGCGCCCGGCGTTGCGAATGCGCTCTTCCGCGATATCGCACGCATCATGACGCCGGCCAACGTTCCGTTCGCCGGAACCGGCAACGGTTTATAGGTGCGCACCGTTCTTTGCGCCTGCTTGGCGATGCTGGCCGGATGCGGCGCCGGCGGCGTCGAGC
>JBAVTZ010000046.1:0-13276 GCA_049696515.1 Candidatus Cybelea sp.
GTCGCGCAGCGTCGCGCCGTGAGCCATCGCAGCGCGTTGATGCGCGGCGGTTGCGCGTGCGGCGGCGACTATGCCGCCGTCGGGCTGAAAGAGAGCACGAGCATCGTCGTCGATGCGCCACGCGGACCAGCGGCGACGAATTGCTCCAGCGTCGAGCCACTCAAATGGAACGCCGCAGTCGCGCATCGAATCGGCATACGCTTCCAACGGGATAGCTCCGTCGCGGGGGCGGATGTCGAGTCCGCCGGTTTTAAAGACTAGCTGCTCGCCGGCGTCGCGCTCGAGCAGCGCCCATGCGGCGTACGCCTCTTGAGCAAGCCGCACGTACGCGGACGTGCAGTATGACAAGCGGATGATGCGCGAGTGATCGTGGGACTCGCCGCGCACGTGGCCCAGTTCGAACTGCTCGAGCCCGAGCACCCGTGCGCCGCGTTTAGCCAACCAGAAGGCCGCGCCGCTGCCGATGCCGCCCAATCCGAGGACGATGACGTCGTATTCTGGATTCACTCGCCCAGGCGAGATGCAATGTAGCGGCGGATGTCCAGGCTTGCATCTTCCATCGGTGCATAGAAGCCATATTGAAAAGCCCGCGACCGCATTCCGGCCTGCACGCTCTGGCAGATGTTCCAATCCTGCCGGTTGACCAGATCCCAAAAATCGGCCACATCATTCGGATCGAAACTCGTCTTGGCGATCTCGTCGGGATGGAAGAGCAAATCGCAGAGGATCGTCGTCGCCGCCGGTCCTCGCGGCCAGAGCGAAAAAGCTGCCACGTGTTCGGCAGCGAGGCTCAACATGAAGTTCGGATAGATCAGCTCGCCTTTGTGGCGCACTTTTTCGTCATCGTCGAGACCGGGAAACGGCCGGCGATCGGTCGTGCCGTTGGGGGTAAAAGTCCATGCGCCGGAACGGTGCGGGATGCCGCGGTCCCAATCAAGCTCGGCGCCCCCACCTTGCCTGAAGGCGGGAACTACGCGGCAAAGCTCGGGATGCACGCCGGCGCAGTGGTAACACTCGTTGTAGTTCTCGAGGATCACCTTCCAATTGGCCTCGAGGTCGTACGCGAACGAACGCGCAACCTTCAACTCGGCGAGCGGGTAGCGGGCGAGGCGCGCGGGGACGGGGCCCAGCTGCGATGTCAGCGTAAGGCCAAAGCTTTCAGCGCGCTCGGGAGAAAGGTTCACAAAGACGAAGCCGGCCCACTCGTCCACGCCGACCTGATGCAGGCGGCGAGCCTCCAACGGAACGCCCTCCGCTTCGATGAACGGTGCCGCAATGAGCCGTCCGTCAAGCGCGTACACCCACGAGTGATACGGGCAGCGAATCGGCCCGGATAGAACCCCCTCACCGCACAGCAGCCGGCTCCCGCGGTGGCGGCAAAAGTTCAGATGCGCGTGCAACCCTCGCTTTCCGCGAATCACGATTACACTCTCGCCGGCGATGTCGAGCACGCGGTACGCACCCGGCTGCTCGAGCAACTCGCTTCGCCCGACATAAAACCATTGGTCCCAGAAGATCGCTTGCTGTTCCCGAGCAAAGAAAGCGGCATCCCAATAGGCGGTGCGGGGAAGCGAAGGCTCGAGCCGTTTGGCCAGCCGCTGCTTGGCTATATCATTCGGCGTAGTCGCCACATCTTCCGAAGGTTTCACCGTTCGATCTATCAAAAGGCCAAACGAATTGCTGCTTTATGGCGGATTCCTTCAAACAGGAAGGAGTCCTCCGTCCTCAGGCAGCCGGGGCGCAAGGGGGTGGACCATGGAGACATTCGTTAGGCCGAACGTGAGCACGGGCGCAAAGACGCTGCCGGCCTTTTGGTACACGTCACCGGAGGTGTTTGCGGCCGAAAGGCGCCGGATTTTCGAAGGCAGCTGGCTTTGCATCGGACGCGAAGAAACGATCGCCAAAAGCGGCGACTTCTTCACTGCGGATATTGGCGAAGAGAGTCTCATCGTGACACGCGACGCCGGCGGCAGCGTACACGCATTCTATAACGTTTGCCGGCATCGGGGCTCGCGTATCTGCGAACAAGCCTCGGGGCACTTTCAAGGCTCCATTCAATGCCCGTATCACGCTTGGACCTACGGACTCGACGGAGGGCTGAAGGTCGCGCGCAACATGGCTGAGGTTCCGGGCTTCGACCCAGCCAACTACCCCCTCAAGGAAGCGGCACTCGCGCTTTGGGAGGGATTTATCTTGGTAAATCTCTCGGCGAGCAACGAATCGTTTGAGCGGACGTATGCGCCTTTGATCGGGCGCTTCTCGCGCTGGGATATCGGCAATCTTCGGACCGGGGCCCGTCTTACTTACGAACTCGCTTGCAATTGGAAGCTCGTCTTTCTCAACTACTCCGAATGTTACCACTGCCCGCTCGTACATCCTCAACTCGACAAACTTTCACCCTCGGACAGCGGGCGCAACGACCTTGCCGAAGGCGCTTTTCTCGGCGGGTACTCCGAGATGCGCCGGAGCGGGATGAGCCTCACGACCAGCGGTCACACCTCGCGGCCTCCGCTGGGCAGCATCGCCGGGGCCGACCTCGATCGCTCGTACTACTATACGATCTTTCCGACGATGATGTTGAGCTTGCACCGCGACTACGTCATGGTGCACTACGTCAAGCCGCTGGCGACCGATCGCACCGAAGTGATCTGTGGGTTGCTCTTCGATCCACGAACGATGGCAGATCCCGGCTTCGATCCCAGCGACGCGGTTGATTTTTGGGATCTCACCAACCGGCAAGATTGGCACGTCACCGAGTTAACGCAGCTTGGCTTGCGTTCGCGCGCATATGCACCCGGGCCGTACTCGAATGCCGAAGGGCTGCTGAGCGCTTTCGATCGCCACTACCTCGACACGATGGAGGTGTAGGGCAACGCTGGGGCTGCTGCTCGCCGCCGGCATCGCCTTGCCGTCGCTGCAAGCTCTTGCGTGGCGAAACATCGGACCCGCGGTTGCGGGTGGCCGCGCGTCCGGCGTAGCCGGCACGAATGCCGATCCGAATCTCTACTATTTCGGCGGAGCTGACGGCGGCGTTTGGAAGACCGTCAACGGGGGTCTTACCTGGAAGAGCGTTTGGCCACAGAGCGCAGCCGGCGCGATCGGCGCGATCGCGATCGACCCGAGCAACAAGAATACCGTCTGGGCCGGAACCGGCGAGCCGAACTTTCGCAACGACATCTCCTACGGAGATGGCCTCTGGGTGACGCACGACGGCGGGGCCGATTGGCAGAATATGGGATTGCGGCAAAGCTGGGCGATCGCACAGATTGTCGTCGATCCGCACGATTCGCGACGCGTCTGGGTCGCGGCGACCGGCAATCCATACCGCGACGGCACGATGCGCGGGGTCTACCGCACCAACGACGGGGGACGCAGCTGGCAACGCACGCTCTATCTGGCTCCCTCGAGCGGGGCGTCCGATCTTGCAATCGATCCCGACAATCCAAACGTCCTATTCGCGGGCATCTGGCAGTTTCGCCGCGTTCCATGGAACTTTACCAGCGGCGGTCCGCATGACGCCATCTTCAAATCGACTAACGGAGGCGTCAGCTGGCGCCGCCTGAGCGGGAATGGATTGCCACGCGGTTACACGGGGCGAATCGGATTGGCTGCCGGCCCGCACGGGCGCGTCTACGCGCTCATCCAGTCAAAGGAAGGCGTCTTGTGGCGATCGGACGATGGCGGCACCCATTGGCGACGGATGACGAAAGACACGCTCGTCAATCAGCGACCATTCTACATGAGCCGGCTTGCAGTAGATCCGGCTGATCCGAATCACGTCTTCTTCTCCTCCGAAGATCTCATCGAGACGCGCGACGGTGGTAAAACCTACCGCGACGTTTTGACTGCAATTCATCAGGATCATCATGGCCTATGGATTTCGCGCGACGGCCGGCGCATCATCGAGGCCGACGACGGCGGGGCACCGATCTCGATCGACGGCGGAAAGACCTGGGACTGGCGATACAACGTCGCGATCGCGCAGATATATCGGATCGGTTACGACCAGCAGAATCCCTATCGTATCTGCGGCGGCATCCAAGACAACGACTCCTACTGCGGCCCGTCGGATTCGCTCAGCCCGCTCGGCATCGAGAACTCCGACTGGCGTGATGTCGGCAATGATGGCGATGGTTCGTGGGTCTGGCCGCAGCCTGGCGACCCATCTTCAATCTGGAACGTCGGCGTGAACGAGCTCAACGGCCAGCTCGGCATCTTCGATCTTCGATCGCGGCAGAACTACGACATAACGCCCGACGACACCGATACCAATGGCCGTGCGCTGGCAGGGCTGCCGTTTCGTTCGAACTGGGAAGCACCGATTGCGTTCTCGACCTTCAAAAGCGATACCGGGGGCCTTCTCGGATATTACGGGGCGAACGTGCTCTTCGAGACACGCGATCTAGGGCGTACCTGGTCGGAGATCAGCCCGGATCTCACCCGCAACGATCCCACCAAACAGCTCGTCGCCGGCGGTCCGATCAATACCGACGTTTCGGGTGCGGAGTTCTACGACACCATCTTCGACATCGCACCTTCACGGCTGTCGGCGGGACTGATTTGGGTCGGGACTGACGACGGTTTGGTGCAGCTGACTACCGACGGTGGCGGAAGTTGGCGAAATGTGACCCCGCCGGGCATTCCCGGATGGGGTAGGATCGGCACGGTCGAAGCGTCGAGCGCCGACGCCCGGCGCGCGTACGTCGCGATCGATCGGCACGTCATGGGCGATCCTCGGCCGTACGTTCTCGTAACCGATGACTCCGGCGCTACCTGGCGCACGATCGTCAACGGGCTTCCGCCGGACCAATACGTACACGTCGTTCGCGAGGATCCGCAAAATCCCGACGTGCTTTACGCCGGCTTAGAACAGGGCGTTTGGTTTTCGCTCGACCGCGGCGAGCATTGGCAAAGCCTTCGCCTCAACATGCCGTCGGTGGCGGTGCACGATATGCGTGTTCAACCGCAAAGCCACGATCTGCTGGTAGCAACGCACGGGCGAGGCTTTTGGATTCTCGACGATCTTGCCGCGATCAGCGGGCTGCGCAGCGCGGTGGCCGCTGAGGCCCCGGCGCTTTTTCCGTTGCGGACCGCGTATACCTGGTATCGCTGGTGGAGCAGCGACTACGGAACTCAACCGGACGAATGCTGCGTCGCGTCGGGCACGTACAGCGGTGAGAACCCGCCGGCCGGTGCGTCAATTAGCTATTACCTACCCGCGGCGGCGCACGTGTGGGTTGAGATCTTCAATCCAAACGGCCGGCATATACGTTGCCTCGACGCGCCGGGCGATGCGGGCGTGCAGCGCATCGCCTGGGATTTAAGCGAAACCACCCCGGTTCCGTGGTATCGGGCTCGTGCGTGGAATCGCGGCAGCGAAGGACCCACGGTCGTTCCCGGACGTTACACGCTGCGGTTCCACGCGGCCGCGACTACGGTCGAACGAACGCTCGACGTGCGCCCCGATCCGCGCGCCTCCTGGACCCAAGCGCAGTACCTTGCGCGCTATAACTTCGTAAAGTCGCTCGACGACGAACTCTCGACCATCGACGTCGCGCTCAACCGGCTCGATTCGCTTCGAGCGCTTCAGGGGCAGAAGGCGATCTACGCAATGTTTACCTCCGGGGTAGTGAACTCCGAGGACGATCAACTCATGCCCGATCAGCTGCGCGAGCGTCTGACGATCTTGCAAGGCGTCATCGCGCTTTCGCAGGGTCCACCGTTACCACCGCACGAACGCGAAGCGGCCGCCATCCGCATGCAATTCGATGCGGCCATGACCGCGTATCGCGCTTTTCTGGCCGCACATAACTTACCGCCGGACCCCAGTCCACCGGTTTGCCCGGTTACGTAGGTAAATATGAAATATCTAGCGCTCACGTTAGTTTTCGTTTTTGCGGTGCCGTTTTCGGCGCGGGCCGGTACGACCGGCGGCATCAGCGGCGTCGTCCTTGAAGCCGGTAGTTCGACGCCGGTCGCCGGCGTCAAGGTCACGGTCACGAGTCCCTCGCAGAGCGCGAGCACCACGACCGACGCGCACGGGCATTTCGCCTTCGTTTCCCTAGCGCCCGACGAGTACACCATCGCGCTGGAGAAAAGCGGCTATGCTCCGATCTCGTATGCGGGGGTCGCCGTCTTCGCCGATGCGCAGCAAACGCTGACGTTAACGCTCCGCGCCGCACTCAAGACGATCGCCAGCGTGACCTCGCGGAGCGCTTCGAGTCTGGTGCGCCCCGGAACGACCGCCGATCTCTACTCGGTCAACGCGGCCCAACAAGATCGAACGGCGGTACTCGGCGGCGGTGGTTCGCTTAACAGTGCCTACTCGGCCATCGCTTCCGTTCCGGGCGCGTACGTCCCAGCCAACCAAAACGGATATCTTCAAGCGGTTCACGTGCGCGGCGGCGATTCGTACGAGGTCGGCTACGAATTTGACGGCATTCCGGTTAATCGCGCTTTTGACAACTTTCCCTCCGGCTCACTCTCGTCGCTCGGCCAACTCGAGCTGCAAGTCTACACCGGCGCGACGCCATCGAATGCCGAAGCGCAAGGCCTTGCGGGGTTCGTCAACCAGGTCATCAAGACCGGAACTTTCCCTGGCTACGCGATCGCTAACGGCAGCCTCGGCACGCCGACCTTTTACCACAGCCTCAACGTCGAAGCCGGCGGTGCTACGCCCGATCGGATGTTCTCATATTACGTGGGCATCGGCGGTTACAATCAGGACCATCGCTACATCGACCAATTTAACGGAGCGTCCACCGTCGGCGAGTTCGGGGACCTGCTCGGCTCTTGTCCCAGTTCAAAGACCCTGTCCACGACGACGCTTCCATCGTGTTTCACCAATGGCGCGCCCAACGTCGGAGCCAGCGGGACGTCCGGCTGGATTCTGGGGCCGACCGGCTTTGGGACGATCAACCCGGCGAACATCGCGACGCGTACCTCGGTGCTCAATTTCCACCTTGCAATTCCCCATAAACACGACGGCTTGCGTGACGACATCCAGCTGCTTTATGACAACGACGAAATCTTTACGACCTTTCTGAGTTCCGTCAACGACGAAGGCTTCGACAACTGGATGGCCACCGTGGGTTCCTTTCCCCCCTATTACTTGGACTCATATCAATACCGCGGACAACCCGGAACGTTCCTACCCACTAACTATGCGTCGCTGGTTACGCCATACTTTTACCCCTCGTCGCCGGCGCATCCGTTTGACGGTGCCATTTCCGACCCGTGGAATCAGCGCGACCGCGGCTACAACGGACAAGCGATCGTAAAGCTTCAGTATCAGAAGAACTTCAACGCCAGCGCCTACATGCGGCTGTACGGCTACACCTACTATTCCGACTGGATCGAAAACGGCCCGATGATGTCGCTGCAGCCCTACGCCTACTACGACTCCGGCGACTACGAAATCAACAATCACACGCGCGGCGTCAGCTTGTCGTTCACCGACCAGATCAATCCGCAGAACCTGCTCGAGGCGGAGGGTTCCTACACGACGGCGACCGGGGCGCGCATCTACAACGAGCAGATGTTTGATTATGCCGACAGCTTTGCAGTGCTGGTGAATCCGCATCAGCTCAACAGCGGAACCTGCTACGCGGTCGTCACACGTAGAGGCGCGCAATCCACGGTGCCTACCACCTGCAGCGACGGCGAGGCGAGCGGCGTTACGTACGGGAGCTCATCGACCTCGCTCCCGACGTTCGCCTCGCTCTACGGCATCTACTCGAACACGTCGATGCCCCCCAACCCCGCCGGCCTGACTTGCGGCGGTGGCCCGTGCGCCTACTACGTCGTCGAGAACGGTACCTATGGCTTGAACAACACGGTGACCCCGTACTTTGCCGGCTATTCGATCACCGATCAATGGCGGCCGAGCGATAGGCTCTTCTTCAACTTCGGCGTTCGGGTGGACAACTACAACTACGTCGGCGCAAACACCGTTACCGGTGCGGCCCGGGCCTTCTGGTTTAAAGCGTTCAACCAAGACACGTGCTACGATACGGCAACGCTCACGCTGGTCGATCGCGGTGCGCTGATCGGCTCTGGTCCGTGGAGCACCAACTCGCAGAAGCCCTGCTCGAGCTTCGGCAAGCAGTACGTCAACGCCAATCTGCAAAACGTCCCGGGAAGCTTCGACTACAACATCCCGCAGCCGCGCTTGGGAGCGACCTACACGGTCAACGCCAACACGGTGCTGCGGGCGAGCTATGGCAAGTACAACGAGCAGCCGAGTTCGGCCTACGAACAATATAACTCATTGGAGCAGAACCTTCCCGACACGTTGTCGCAGTTTTACTCGCTAGGTTTCACTTCGCCCGGACACGCGGTCGCGCCATCGGTCTCATACAATAGCGACTTCTCGATCGAACACCGCTTCAATGGAACGGACATGTCGTTCAAGCTGACGCCGTTTTTGCGGCAGACCCAAGATCAGGTCGAAAACTTTTATATAAACTACGTCACCGGGCTCACCTCCGGGCTCAACGCCGGAAATCAGACTTCGTCGGGATTTGAGTTTCAGTTCGACAAAGGCGACTTCAGCCGCAACGGCTTCGCGGCCCAGCTCTCGTTTGCGTACACGTACGCGACCGTGAAGTACAACACGCTGCCGAACGGCACGACCGTGCTCTCGGCGATCAATGCCGGAATCTCGGGATACAACGCTTATACCAAGGCCTGCGCACCCGGCGGAAATGCCAATGGCAAGATGCAGTTTGGGCAGCCGATGTGCGGCGCGACCAGCGCGTACGGAAAAGCGGCGGCGTGTTACACGCCGGCCGGTTATCCCGATCCATCGTGCCAGGCGGGCGACGTCGCCAACCCGTACTGGCGCTCTCCGGCATTCTCGCTCTTCGATCCTACGGCGTCGTACTTGCCGTATTCGATCTTTCCCGGGCCGGTCGGCTCGGGCGTGAACGCCTACAACTACCCGTACGTGGCAACCCTGCTGCTCAACTACAAGCACGACAAGCTGGCGATTACGCCTTCCTTGCAGTTCGTCGCCGGCAACCGGTACGGCGCGCCGCTCACGACGCCCGGCATCGATCCGGCAGCCGGTTGCGGACGACCGCTGGCGACCCCGGTCGCCGGCGATCCTCGCTACCCGTACGGCGCGGCCGGCGGCAACCCGTTCAACGCAAACAATCCGGGTTGTGCGGCAACGCTCTCGATTCCCGATCCGTACACCGGCCAGTTCGATGCGATCGGCGCCTTCCGCGAACCCGCGCAGCTGCTCGGGCATCTGCAGATCGCTTACGATCTGACGCCACGCGTGAGCCTTTCGGTCACGCTGGCAAATCTGCTGCAGACCTGCTTCGGTGGTCAGCACACGGCATTTACCTACTATTGGAGCAATCAGACTTGCATCTACACCAATCTCATCGGCGGCCCGTTAACGCCGCCGGTTGGTAATGCGTACAATCCCGGCGCCAACATCCAGACCTTTCTCCGGTACCCGTACGAACCGTACTTCGGAACGTACAACGATCAGACAAGCTCGCTTAACGAGCCCTTCAACGCCTACTTCAGCCTGAGAGTAAAGCTTTGAGTTACGACGCGATCATCATCGGCGGAGGCCACAATGGACTGGTCACCGCATGCTACCTCGCGCGCGCCAAATGGAAGGTGCTCGTGCTCGAGCGCCGCTATCTTGTCGGCGGCGCCTGTGTAACAGAAGAGATCTTCCCGGGTTTCAAGGTCTCAACCGCCGCCTACGTCAACAGCCTCTTCCGCCCCGAGATCATACGCGATCTACGTCTAGACGAGTACGGCTTCGAAGCGATTGAGCGCAATCCGGCCTCCTTCTCGCCATTTCTCGACGGTCGCTATCTGATGTTGGGAACCGGCACCGGGAAGGACGTCGAAGAAATCGCAAAATTCAGCCGGCGCGACGCAGAAAACTATCCCAAGTACGAAGCGATGCTCGAGCGGGTCGCCTCGGTGGTCGAGCCGACGCTAACCCAGATTCCGCCGAATCTGATTCATCCGACCCTCGGACAGCTGCTCCAAGCGGGCAAGATGGGGCGAGCTCTTCAGCGCCTTGGGCCGGGTATGGGGGAAGCGATCGAGGTGCTGACCGGCGCCGCTCGTCCGATTCTCGATCGCTGGTTCGAATCCGAAGAGTTAAAGGGCACGATTGCCACCGATGCGATCATTGGCGCGTTCATGGCGCCCTCGATGCCGGGCACGGCCTACGTGCTTTTCCATCACGTCATGGGCGAAACCAACGGCAAGCGCGGCGTGTGGAGCTATGTGCGCGGGGGCATGGGCGGGTTGACCCAAGCGCTCGCCAAGGCGGCGAAAGATCTCGGCGTCGAGATCCGGACCGAAACGCCCGTTGCGAAGATCCTCACTCGCGGTCGCCGCGTCACCGGCGTCGCGCTGGCCAACGGTGATGAAATTCGCGCCAAACGGGTAGCGAGCGGAGTGGACTGCCACCTCACCTTTACGCAGTTGCTCGATCCGGCTGAATTGCCGCCCGAGTTTAACCAGGCCATCGCGCGAATTTCGTACAGCAGCGCTTCCTGCAAAATTAACGTTGCGCTCGAACGCCTTCCCAGCTTCACCGCCTTGCCCGGACACGAGCCAGGCCCGCAACATTTCGGAACGGTGCATCTCTGCCCGGATCAGGATTTCATCGAACGTGCCTACGATAAAGCGAAATACGGCGGCTTCTCGGTGGAACCGGTCGTGGAGTGCACGATGCCGTCCTCGCTCGATCCAACGGTTGCGCCCCCCGGAAAGCACCTCATGTCGATGTTCACACAGTACGCGCCATATCGCTTAAACGATGGTCCATGGACCGATGCGCTTCGCAACGAGTATGCAGACCGCTGCTTCGAAGTCGTCGAACGCTATGCGCCCGGTTTTACCGCATCGGTAATCGACCGGCAGATTCTCACGCCCGTCGACCTCGAGGAGACCTTCGGATTAACCGGCGGCAGTATCTTCCAGGGCGCAATGCCGCTGCATCAACTCTTCGCCTTTCGGCCGGTACCCGGCTACGCAAGTTACGCGACGCCGATTCGAGGACTCTACTTGTGCGGTGCGGCCGCCCACCCAGGCGGCGGCGTAATGGGCGCATCCGGCTGGAATGCAGCCCGGGTGATGCTCGCCTAGCGCACGTGGAACGACGCGCTACTGTTGCTTCGTAAAATCGCTCGGAACGCTGAAAACGGGGTCGCTGTCGTCAATCGGTCTGAGGTTGCCGCGTTCGGTGACGAATGTCGCGCCGGCAGCGCGGGAGTTTCCGCCCGTGAACGTGACCGCGTCGTACATGGAAAGATTGCCGGCGGGCAAGATCGGCCCCGTGTACTTGACGGTGAAATGGGGGTCGCTGCCGTTCGACGACAACGCTCGCATTAATCGCACATAGCCGGCCATCATCTGCCGTTGCGGTCCATGGGAACCTCCGCCGGCGCCGCGCGCGCAATCCAGCCCGGGATTTAGGTGGCTGGTGTAGTAGCCGATGAGATTCGCACTCCCCGATACCGATTCGCCCGAAGCCCTGGTTTGCGTAAAGGTTACGTCGGAGCGAAAGCCGTTGGTAGCCTGGCCAGCCACCTGCTTCGCGCCGAGCGCCGCATTCGTGATAGTGATCGCAAATCGGCTGTTGTCGTCGGTTGCGCGCGGCTGCGGTCCGCCGCCGCTCTCGCCTGAGCTCGAGCCGGAGCCCTCATCCAGCGATTCGACCCGGTACGTCTTTGCGCGTAGGTCGAGCCTCGTGATCGTGCGCGCGGAGCAGTCGACGATCGTCGCGGTTTGCTCGGCCACCTGATCCGTGCGTTCCTTCGAGCCGGCGACGTAGTGCCGTTCGGCCAAGCCGGTCTCCATCATCTGTCGCACGTTTTGGCCCATCGCCATGGCCTGCTTGATCTTGGCGGCCAGGCTCCCGCCGCTCTGCTGCGGCTGGGTCTGCGCCGCGGCCGCAGCCGTATAGTCCGCGTCGAACGAGCCCGGCTGTAGCGAAGCAGGATCGGCGTCGCGCACGAGCTTGGTCACCGAGTCCCAGGCGAAGCCGCCGGTGGCTGCGGTGGTACCGACCGGAGCGACGACAAGCACCCCAAGCGCGCCGAGCGCGAACATTTGAAGAAGACGACGTTCCAACAGAGTCCCTCCCGAACGAACAGGGTATCGTCTTCGCATCATGCCTCGCGCAACGGCGCAGCGTCAAGGGGCTACATGCTCTGCGGCTCTCCGTCGGCATTGAAGTGATAGCCTGCGGCAAGATCCTTCATCGCTGTGGTGAGGATCGTATGATATTGCGCGTCCGCCGCTAGCCCATATTTCGCATCGATATCGCTCATCACTTGAAAGTGAATCGGATGCGATACGGCTCGATCGAGCATCACTTCCACGTTGAATCCTTGACCGCTCTGTCCGGCTGCCCAAAGCGCTCCCGCCAAAGCTTGGCCGTCTTTCGGATTCGGCATCGGCTGGCTGGGAAGAGCAATCTTTTTGGCGGTCACGATCTTGAGTGAATCGGCGACGACGAAGTTGAACGTCTTTACGAACTGGCCGACTTGTTCGCTGCCATATTGTTTGGTCAACTTGGCGAGCTCGGCATTGAACTGTGGCCCGGTAAGCGTCTTGAGCAAGGTGACGGTGTTGAAGTCGCTCGGGCCGCCGCCGGCCTCGACCATCGAAAGCGTCACTGCCAATGCGGGGACCCCCGTATAAATGCAGCACGATCCTGAAAAGCGCGTCGGTGCGTCGACGATATTTGCCATCAGTTTGGCCGAAGCGATGCCTGTAGCGATCGAAACCAAAGCGATCGCGAGCACCGCGGTCACACGCAAATTCTTCATGAGTTCCTTTCCGAGCCTTAGCTCTTCGCGGGAAGAGTGAGTCTCGTAGGAAACGGCTGGATTGCGCTTTTGGATTGGGTTGCTAGAGGCGAACCATCGCGATCGGCTTGGTCGTCGGCTGCTTCGAGCCCCCAACCGGCTCGACGCTCACCGCCACGGCCGCGAGCGTGGTCGCGGCTTCCGGCAAGCGGACCACCGTTACCCCCTGGCTTTCGGGCGCGAAGGTAACCGAGGGCGCTACGGTTTTCGCGCCCTTTGCTAGCGTCCAGGCCTGGTAGACCTTCCCGGGCGGCGGCACCGGCAGCCCATGCACGGCGATGTAGAGGTGCGACCCCCGCGTCAACACATCTCCGCCGGTGAACTGGTGATGCGTGGCATCAGGTGCCGTCAGGTCGGCGATGGTCTGATCCTGTTGCGCGATGAGCGCCCGGTCGCGCCCCACGCGACCGCTCAACGAC
>JBAVTZ010000047.1:0-24743 GCA_049696515.1 Candidatus Cybelea sp.
TGCCTCGACTCCGCGCGCTCGGTGCCGCGGGTTATCCAGGCGCCGGTCATTCGCGGCCTGCAGATCGTCCGGATCGACCAGGTCGTGTCGACCGCTACGATGACGCCCGGCTCGACCACCGGTTTTCTGTACACCACCCAAGACGGCTCGACGTGGCTCGGGGAGCGGACCGCCGAATACATGTCGCCGGCCGACGCGACGGCGATCAACCAGGTGCTCGCTTCGACCCACCTTCCCAACCAGAACGTCAACCAGTTCCCGCCCCACACGCGCTACGGCGTGACGACCAAGTATCCGCAGATCTTCAAGGTCCACATCGCCCCGGACGCCTTCCCGGCCCTGCGAATCGAGCTCGTGCCCTGCGTCGTTTGGCCCCAGACGCGACCCCTGCCGGACCCTACCCTGTAGGGTTAGCAGACAGCGCATCCGAGTGCTAAAATAGGGGGTCTTAAGACCGATGGAGTTCGTTTTGCGAGGGCGCCTGGGGGTTTTCCAACCGAACGCCGACGTCTTCGTCGACGAGGAAGGGCGGCGCGTGGTTGCCGTCGTCGAGCTTGCCGGCGCCGATGCCGACACGTTACGGATCGGGTTCGACGAACGTTATCTGGTCATCGCCGGACGTCGCCGCGAGACGGCCCACTGGCGGCGCGGCTCCTTCGTCCAGAAAGAGATCGCTTACGGCGAGTTCGTACGCCGGATTCCGCTGCCGATCCCGATCGAGTACGAGGGCGTAGCGGCAAGCTATGACGAGGGTTTGCTAATCATCGTCGCGCCGATCGCCGCCACCGCCTATCTCCCAACCACTCGAACCGAGCTCCACGTAATGGTAAAGAGGACGCATTCCTAACATAATGGCTCAGAAATCCAACCAGAACATCGTTCCCGCGAACTTGATCGGCATTCTGCCGCTTCAGGAAGCGGTGCTTTTCCCGCACACCGTGATTCCGCTGGCGGTCGTTAAGAAGCCCGGCATTCAGCTTGTCGAGGAAGCGCTGCGCGAAGGCAAGCCGATTGGCCTCACGGTGCTAAAGGACCGTGAGATCGAAGATCCGGGCCCCGATGACGTGCAACGCGTCGGAACGATCGGCCTAATTCAGAAGATGCTCAAAGTCCCCGATGGGACGTTGCGCTGCATCGTCGCCGGACAGCAAGTCTTTAAGGTCGAGGAGTTCACCCAAGTGTCGCCCTACATGGTCGCGGCATATACCGAGCTTCCCGACACGACGGTCGAGAACGAAGAGCTCGTTGCGATGCAGCGTAACCTGGCCGGGCTCTTCCAAAAGTTGCTTTCCTACCTGCCGCAAGCCCCGCGCGAGATGGAAATGGAGGTCGCAAACATCACCGATCCGGTGGTGCTGACCTACTTCGTCGCTTCGACGATGCGCCTCGAGACCGCCGATCGTCAAGCGCTGCTCGAGGAGCGCGATACCGCCAAGCGGATGCGCAAGCTGACCTTGCTCTTGACCAAGGAGCTCGAGGTTGTCGAGCTCGGCCATAAGATCCAGAGCGACATTCAGCGCGAGATGGAGAAGAATCAGCGCGAGTTTTATCTGCGCCAGCAGCTGCGCGCCATTCAGGAAGAACTTGGCGAGGTAGATCCGCAGCAGGCCGAAACCAACGAGCTGCGCAGCAAGATCGAGGCCGCGGCGATGCCCGAAGACGTCAAAAAGGCCGCGGACCGTGAGCTCGACCGCCTTTCCAAAGTTCCCCAGGCCAGCCCGGAATACAGCGTCATTCGCACCTATCTCGACTGGTTGGTGACCCTGCCGTGGAACGTCGAAACGGCCGACCACATCGACATCAAGGCGGCGCGCGAAATTCTCGACGAAGATCACTACGATCTCGAGAAGATCAAAGATCGGATCATCGAGTATTTGGCGGTAGGAAAGCTCAAGAAGAAGCTGACCGGCCCGATTCTCTGCTTCGTGGGTCCTCCCGGCGTCGGGAAGACGTCGTTGGGCCAGTCGATTGCTCGCTCGATGGGACGTAAGTTCGTTCGCCTTTCGGTCGGCGGCGTTCACGACGAGGCCGAGATCCGCGGCCATCGTCGCACCTATATCGGCGCGATGCCCGGTACGATCGTGCGTGCGATTCGCGATGCCGGAACCCGCAATCCGGTGATGATGATTGACGAGATCGATAAGGTCGGCGCCGATTTTCGGGGCGACCCGCAATCGGCGCTGCTCGAAGTGCTCGATCCGGAACAGAACAATAACTTCCGCGACCATTATCTCGACCTGCCGTTTGATTTGTCGGCGGTGCTTTTCATCTGCACGGCCAACTCGCTGGACACGATCTCACCGCCGCTGCGCGATCGCATGGAGATCATCACACTCCACGGTTACACCGAGTTGGAGAAACTTCAGATCGCCAAACGCTACCTCTTAAAGAAGCAGCGCTTGAAGAACGGTTTGCGCGAGACGCAGGCTCAGATCAGCGATCAAACGCTGCGCGGGATCATCAACGATTACACGCGGGAGGCGGGCGTTCGTAATCTCGAGCGAGAGATCGGAACCGTCTTCCGTAAGATCGCGCGCAAGATCGCGGAGAACCCGCGTTACAAGGCGCGCGTGAAGCCCGAGAATCTGGTGGAGTATCTCGGCAAGCCGCGCTACTTCAACGAGGTGCGCAAGCGCGTCGCCTCGGTCGGCGTAGCGACGGGCATGTTTTGGACGCCGGTCGGCGGCGACATTCTCTTTATCGAAACGCAGTCGATGCCGGGAACGGGCAAACTCGTGCTCACCGGTCAGCTCGGCGACGTGATGAAGGAGAGCGCTCAGGCTGCGGTGTCGTTCTTGCGCTCGCGTTCCCGCGAGCTCGGGCTCCCTGAGGAGTACTTCGCTAAGCACGACATTCACATTCACATTCCCGCGGGCGCGACGCCCAAGGATGGGCCGTCCGCCGGCATCGCGCTCGCAACCTCGATCGCCTCGATGCTAACCGGCTTGAAGGTCGATCCCAATCTGGCGATGACCGGCGAGATCACCTTAACCGGCCAAGTGCTGCCGATAGGCGGCCTCAAGGAAAAGGTGCTCGGCGCGAATCGGGCCGGCATCAGTAAAATCTTGTTGCCGCGCCGCAACGAGATGGATCTGGACGACATTCCTAAAGAGGTGCGCGAGAGCATGACCTTCGTTCCGGTCGACGAGCTCTCCGAAGTGCTCCATCACGCGCTGGGCAAGCGGCTGATCTCTCCCGTGCCGCTCGGGCCCGATCACGCCAAAGCCAGCAACGTCGTTCCCCTGCGACTCGGTTCCGGACAAGCGAAGCGACGCAACGGCGTCGTCAAGCGCGCGGCCGAGCGCAAGCGCCGGGCGAAGCGCTAGACGACCTCGATCCCCGCGCCCTCGCGCACTTCACCCACGATCGTGGCAAGCGGCGTATCCCGTTCGCGGAGCGCGCGCAGCAGCGCATCGCCGCGCTCCGGCGCGATGCTAATGAGCAAGCCGCCTGACGTCTGAGCGTCGGAGAGCCCGATGCGCACGGCTTCCGGAACGGCGGGAGCGAAACGAGTAAATTCGGCATGCGTCTCGGCATTGTGACGCGTGCCGCCCGGCACGATTCCGGCGGCGATCAGATCGAGCACTCCCGTCATAAATGGAACGGCGTTTGCGTCGATGACTAGCCGCACGTTTGACGCTCGCGCAAGACCCTCACCGTGGCCGAGCAGTCCAAAGCCAGTGATGTCGGTCGCGGCCTGGGCTCCGGCTGTCAGCATCGTTTGCGACGCCGCCTGGTTGCGGGTTGTCATCCAGCGGACGGCTTCCGCGAGCTCCTCGGCCTCGATTACGCCGCGCTTGAGCGCAGTAGTGAGAACGCCGGTACCGAGCGGTTTCGTAAGAACGAGCCGGTCGCCCGCCCGCGCGGCCGCGTTGGTAACGATTCGGTGCGGGTCAACTACGCCGGTAACCGCCATGCCGTACTTCGGCTCGTTGTCTTTGATCGTGTGGCCGCCGACTATTGCAACGCCGGCGTCGCGTGCCACGCTCGCGCCGCCGTCCAGGATGCGCGTCAAGATCGCGAGATCGAGTTCTTCCGGAAAGGCGACCACGTTGAGTGCGAAGAGCGGGCTTCCTCCCATCGCGTAGACGTCGGAGAGCGCGTTGGTGGCCGAAATGCGTCCAAAATCGAACGGATCGTCCACGATCGGCGTGAAGAAGTCGACCGTCGCGACGAGCGCGAGGTCCTCGCGCACCAGGTAAACGCCGGCATCGTCGCTGCTGCCGTAGCCGACCAGCACGCGATCGTTGGTTGCCGGCAAAACGCGTTCCATAACGCGGCGCAGTTCCGCGGCGCCGAGCTTGGCTGCGCAACCGGCGCAGCTCGAAAGCTCGGTCAAGCGGATGCTCTGGACGTCCATCGAAGCAGTATTCGATGCGAAGGCAACTGCTATTCCTTCCAGGGCCCGTTACCGTCGCGCAGCCAGTGCTCGAAGCGTTAGCCCGTCCGATGATCAACCACCGCGGCGAAGAGTTCGCGCGGCTGCTGGAACGAATCACCGATCGATTGCGCCCAGTCTTCGGCACGAGCAGTGACGTCTTATTGCTCGGCAGCTCGGGGACGGGCGGGCTCGAAAGCGTGGTCGCAAATCTCTTTTCGCCCGGCGACCGATTGCTCTCGTGTGCGGTCGGCGCCTTTGGCAAGCGGTTTGCATCGATCGCCGCGAGCTACGGTTGTTTGGTTGAGTCGCTGGAAACGCCGCCCGGCGCCGCGCTCGATCCGCAGGCGCTCGCTGCGCGCCTGGACGCCGATCCGCAACGGCAGATTGCCGGAGTGCTGCTCACGCACAACGAGACTTCGACCGGCGTTGCGAACGACATGGCCGCCTTGGCCCCGAGTCTGCGAGCTCACGGCGCCATCACCCTGGTGGATTCGGTCAGCGGGCTCGGCGCGTCGCAGTTTCTCATGGACGAATGGGGCTACGACGCCGTCGTCTCCGCCTCGCAAAAAGCATTTGCGGCGCCGCCGGGCGTCGCGATGGTTGCTGTAAGCGAACGTGCCTGGAAGGCAGTCGCGGCGGCACGTTCACCCCGCTTTTACTTCGACCTTCAACGCGCGCGTGAGGCAGCGCGGAAAGGGCAGATGCCCTGGACGCCGCCGATCTCGATTTTTTACTCCCTGGATGTCGCGTTGCAGCGCTATCACGCCGAAGGGATGGAATCGGCTTACGCGCGCCATGCTCGTTTTGCGGCGGCCGTACGCGCGGCACTCCTGCGGCTCGGCTTTACGCTCTTCTCGCGACCGGACGCGCACTCACCTACCGTCGTCGCAGCTTACCCTCCCGCAGGGGTGGAGGTGACGACGTTGCTGGAACGCTTGCGTCGAGAGCACGGGGTCGTGCTCTCGGGTGGGATTGGCGAGCTTGCCGAAAAGATCGTTCGCTTCGGCACGATGGGCGACGTTGGCGAAACCGATCTGCTCGGCGCTATCGGTGCAATCGAGCTGGTATTGACCGATCTCGGTATCACGACGAGTCCCGGGGCAGGCACTGCGGCGGCGATCGAGTCGCTCGCCGGGCGCGTTACAAGTGGTGTCTCCTAAAGTACGGCATCACGAAAGGGCGCGCGAACCAAGGGACGGTTGAAAGGATCGCATCGTCGAGCGGTGCGTCGTAGGTCACCAAGTACGGTGCCAGATGCGATTCGTGCAGACCATCCCGAATGTCGGGTGAAAGCGGAAAGAAGAGCGCGACGAAGAGCACGAGCCACAAGAGAATTGCCCCCTTGGCAAAACCAATCAACGCGCCGCCCAGCGCGTTCCCCAAACCGAGCACCGGGAGCTTGGCGATCGTCCCGAGCAGACGCGCTACGACCAAGAGCGCGACGTAGGTTAACAGCCCGGTCGCGAACATCCCGACGACGTGGGCCGAGCCGGGACCGAGTCGGGTAAGTTGCTCGATTTGCGGATCCAAGCTGCCGTTGTAAAACCAAGGCGTTACCAGCGCCGCCGTCACCGCGACCGCGCCGCCGAGTTCCGAAACGAAGCCGCGCGCGTAGCCCTTGAACGTAGCGATTCCCAGGATGATGACCATGACGATGTCCGGCCACGCCATTCCGGCGATCACTCCCGAATCGTTGCTCCGAGGCGCTCGCGCACTGCGTCTCGAACGCGGGCAACGGCCGCGTCGGCCTCTTCGTCGGTGATCGTTCGATCGAAACGCTGCAACGTCATACGCACGGCAAGACTCTTGCGTCCAGCGTCCACCTGCGGCCCGCGATATTCGTCGAAGACGCGAACGCTCGTGCCGAGCTTCCCGAGCGACTCCGCGATCGTGCGCTCGATCTCGCGTGCGGCGACGTCAATGCCGACGACCAGTGCGAGATCGCGATAGGTCGAGGGATATTTCGACGGGGGCTGATAGTGCGGCGTTTCGTATGGCGGCAACGCCGCAACGTCGAGCAGACACAGGTATGCATTTCCTTTAAGATCCTGTGCCTTGGTTATCCGCGGATCGACGCTTCCGATTACGCCGACTTCGACGCCGTCAACCGTGACCAGTCCGGTTTTGCCGGGATGAAAACCGGAACGCGTGCCGGGAACGGTGAGTGTCGTCCGTCCGGTAATTTCACGCAGCAACGCCTCGCAGTCGCCTTTGAAGTTCAGGAACGATGCGTCGCGCCACGGAGGTTCACCGGTGCGATCCACCGAGAAGCCGAAACCCACCGCCGTCCGTTCGGCGATCGCTTCCCCCTCGGCGCCAAAGATGTTGCCGATTTCGAAGACGCGCGCCGGCGCGCCGGTTGCGGCGAGATACTGAATCAATCCCGGTGCGAGCGAATCGCGCAGGACGCGGTGTTCCTCGGAGATAGGGTTGCGAACTTCAATCGCTCCCGAGTTTCCGGTTGCTCGGAGCGAGTGGGTGACGACCTCGCGATACCCCAGCGCGGCCAGCGCGCCCGCAATCCGGCTCTCGCGGTCAAAGACCGCGCTTGAGACATCGTGCGCGGCCACCGACGGAACGACGGCGGGAATACGTTCGTAACCTTCGACGCGCGCAATCTCCTCGACGAGGTCGGCGGCGATCGTGAGATCGCGTCGCCAGGGCGGAGGCGTTACCGCGAGCGTGCCGTCTTCTGCGCGCGTAACCTCGCAACCGAGGGCCGTCAGGTGCGCCGCGCTCGTTTCGGCGGAGAGTGCCAGCCCCAACAATCGCTCGACCTCGCGCACCGGCAGACGAATCGGTTGCGCGGGCGTCACCTCCGCGCCGAAGATGTGAGGCCGATGCGCGGTTGCACCCAATTCGCTCAAGAGCTGCGCGGCGCGCGCGGCGCCGATGTCGGTCAACGCGGGTGCCAAAGATTTTTCGTGACGCGCCGAGGCTTCGCTGCGCAGACCCAACGTGCCGCTCATTCTTCGAACGCGCGTACCGTTGAAGTTGGCCGCTTCGAGCACAATTGCGGTGGTCATGGGAGTGACTTCGCTCGTTGCGCCGCCCATCAGCCCTGCTAAGCCGAGCGCCCGCTCGGCGTCGGCAACCACGAGCGCTTGGGGCGTGAGCGAGCGCTCGACGCCATCGAGCGTCACGAGCTTCTCGCCCTCACGGGCGCTGCGCACGATCAGCCGTAGCCCCGCGATCGCGTCGGCGTCGTAGAAGTGCAGCGGCTGCGCGGTCTCGAGCATGACGTAGTTCGAGATGTCCACTAGGTTGTTGATCGGCCGCTGTCCGCCGAGCGCGAGACGAATGCGCATCCAGGCCGGTGCCGGCGCCACGCGCACGTCGTCGAAGCGTTGCGCGACGAAACGGTGGCAATCGGGCGATTCGATTGCGATGCTTGGCTGCGACTCTGACGTTTCGCGTTGGATTCCGGGATTGGCGAACGGCGGCAGCCGTAAGGGAAGTCCATACGAAGCCGCCAGCTCGCGTGCCAAGCCTAAGATCGACATCGAGTCGGGGCGGTTTGCCGTAATCTCGACGTCGAGCACGTCGGTATCGAGTCCGAAGAGGTCGACCACGTTCGCTCCGGGCGCGATGGTAGGTTCGAGCTGCATAATTCCGTCTTCGAACCAATCGCCGCGCAAGCCAAGCTCTTCGGCGGAGATCATCATGCCCTGCGATGCGACGCCGCGCATCGTGCGCGGCTCGATCCTCAGTCCGGGAAGCTGCGCGCCGATCGTCGCGACCGCGATTGTTTGTCCGGCTGCCACGTTATTGGCGGCGGTGGCGATGGTGAGCGGCGTTTCACCGCCGATCTCGACTTGCGCGACCTGCAAGCGGTCGGCGTTGGGATGTTTTTTGAGCGCAGCGATCTTGCCGGTAACGACGCCCGAGATCCTGGGGCGCCGCTCGACCGCCGCAACCGGGAAACCGAGCATCGCCAATCGGTCGGCAACCTGTTCGACGTCGTTTGGCAGTGCGACGAACTCGCGCAGCCAGCTTATTGGGACGAGCATGGCGCCGCGATCAACTTAGCTGCTGCAGAAAATCCAGATCGCCGTTGACGAAGCGGCGGATGTCGTCCACTTCGTAGCGCGGCAAACCAAGGCGTTCGACGCCGAAACCAAAGGCCCAACCTGAGAACCGGTCGGGGTCGTAGCCCGCTTCGCGAAGTACATTGGGGTGTACCATTCCCGCTCCACCGAGCTCGATCCATCCCGAGCCGCCGCACATGTTGCATTGCGTTGGCCCGGTCTGGCCGCCGCACTTTGGACAAGTCGTATCGACCTCGGCGCTCGGTTCGGTGAACGGGAAGTACGACGGGCGAAAGCGCACGTTTTGATGCGCGCCGAAAAGTTCGCGGCAAAGCCCGGTGAGCATGCCTTTTAAGTGGCCGAAGTGAATGCCTTCGGCAACTAGCAATCCTTCGACTTGGTGAAACTGGAAGAGGTGCCGCGCGTCGACGGCATCACGCCGATAGCACTTGCCGGGGGCGACGATCGCGATCGGCGGCCGATGTGCTTGCATCGTACGAATCTGAATCGGCGAGGTATGCGGGCGCAGCAACATGCTCTCGGTGAGCCAGAACGAATCGAAGTTCTCGCGGGCCGGATGATCGCTGGGAATGTTGAGCGCGTCGAAGTTGTAGTAATCGGGCTCGGCCTCAGAACCGACGACTACGGCGAAGCCGTGACGGGTGAAGTAAGCGCAACAGTCGTTAACGATGCGCCGCACCGGATGGATCGAACCAACTTGCGCCGGAATTGATGGGAAGGTTACGTCGATCGACTGCGCCAGCTCGGCATCGAAATCGCGCGACTCAAGCTTTGCCTGCGCCGCTTGCAATCGGGCTTCCATCGCGGCGGCGGCGTCATTGATCGTTTTGCCGGCGTCCGGACGCTCTTGCGCCGGCAGCGCACCGATTGTCCGGCGCACTTTGGTAAGTTCGCCGCTTCTCCCCAAATAAGCGATGCGAACGCTCTCGAGCGCCTGCTCGTCTTCAGCGCCGTCAGCGGCGGCTTCAAAACGTTGTTGTAAGACGTGAAGTCTTTCTGCCAGTTCGCTCATAACTTTTCCAAAGCAAAGCGCCCGGTTTGTTCTACTGTACCGGGCGCCTCCAAAACCGGCTCTGACTTCTCTACGGGGCCGGAATCCCCCAAGCCTAGGTCGCGGTTGGTGCCGCGTGTAGCCTTCGATAAGCCAGATAGGCGTCGATGGAACCCGTTTGGGCGAAAAGCCTCCAGAAGAGATTGGACGTTGCCATAGCGCTTGCAGTCTCCTTCTGAGCCGTGTGCTCCGGGCGGCCCACATCGCGGAATGCGCTGAGTATACCATGCGACTTTTAGCACCGGTAGTCTTGACTTTTTGCCTCCAGAGTACTCTCTTGACAAAAGGGCCCAGTCACGAGTTTTTGTGCGCTCGGCTTGCCTCGTAGAGTGCGATCGAGCCGGCGACCGCTGCGCTGAGGCTCTCCATTTTACCGGCCATTGGAATCGCCAAATACTTCTCGCAAAGGCTCGCCCAGCGCCCAAGGCCGCGCCGCTCGTGGCCAACGATCAGTGCAGCCGGACGTTCCCATTGTTCCTCAGCTAGGCAAGCGCCCGAGGCTGCCAAACCCAAAAGGCGCGCACCGGCTGCAGCCGCAGCCTGGACCACTGCGGGCGGCTCGGCGACAGCCAAAGCGAGGCGAAAGACGGCCCCCATCGAGCCGCGGATGACCTTTGGGTGGTACGGATCCACACCGAGGGACCCAAAGACGACGCCGGGGCATCCAAAGGCGTCGGCGGAGCGAAGGAGGGTCCCCGCGTTGGCCGGATCGTTCACGTCTGCCAACACCAGAATCGGGGTGCCGCGGCCGAAGATCTCGCGGATCTCCTCCAAGCGAACCGGCGCGACCGCGATGATGCCGCTGGGCGTCTTCAGGTCGGAGATGCGAGCGATACCCTCCTCCTCGACGATGAAGACCGGCGTCCCGCCCGGCTCGAGCTCGCGGATCGCCGGCGTCGCCTCATACGCCGTTTGGGTCGCGTATATTTCCTGGATCGGAAAGCCGCTTGCGAGTGCCTCCGCCAACAGCGTCGCGCCTTCGAATGCGAATTGCCGGCGTTCGCGCCGTCCCTTGACCGATTGCAATACGCGCACCTCCGAAAGACGATCCGCGCGACCGCTAAGCCGAATTGCCACGGCGTGCTTACCGCTTACTCAGGCGAGCGGTCACCCATGCGCGCACGCCGATCATGATTAGGCCTGCAAAGATTGCGGCGAGCATGATTGCCACTTTGTCGTTGAAATGATGGGGCACCAGCGACCGAACCAAGACGTAGACCGCGACTGCAAAAACCAACAGGAAGAACGCAAGCCAGCCGATCTCGGTGGAGACTGACGAAGGCGGCCGTGATGTTCGTGACACTTTCGCGACCTTACGAGGCGCGGTCCCACCGTTCCGCCAAGCCTGCTTGCATGGAAGACCTGCCCAGCGTCGTGGCCTCTCGCCGCCTCTTTGAGGGACGGGTTTTCAACGTTAACGTTGACGAGGTCCGCTATCAAGACGGAACGGAACATCGCGTTGACGTCGTCGAACACGGCGCCTCGCTGGCGATCGTCGCGACGCCTGCGCCAGGCGAAATCATACTGGTGCGTCAGTATCGCCATCCGGCCCGCTCGGAACTATGGGAAGTGCCGGCTGGTTCGGCCGAACCCGGCGAAACGCCGCTGGCAGGCGCCGCGCGCGAACTTCGCGAGGAAACGGGCTACGTCGCCGCGCGCATGCGACCGATCGGTTCGGTCTGGACGACGCCCGGATTCTGCACGGAGATCATGCATTTCTTTCACGCCGATCGGCTGACTGCGGGAGAGCCGTCGCTCGATGAGGACGAGCGAATCGAAGTTGGGACGTTCACCTATAAGGCGGCATGGCGCCTGGTCGCTAATCAAACGGCCGACGCAAAAACCGTTCTCGCTTTGTTCTGGCTGCAGGGCGGAGAAGCTGAAATTGGAAGTATCCAGGGTCGATAGTTACTGGACCAAACGAATCCCGCATCGTCACCGTTGCTACCAACTGTGACGAATTCGGTCTTGGAGGATATGGTGGAGATACCGAGTGACATTGATGGCGTACTGAAACGATTACTCGACCTTAGCCGCGACGGCGAACAAACGGTGTTAGCACCCGAAGACGAAGCGTACTTAAGTTCGCTGATTGCTTCCGTTCGGTTGGGGCGCCGGTCAGTCTTAATCGTCGAGGACGCTGACGAACGGCTGCGCTACATGTTCAGCAATGCGACGCGCGCGGAGGCGGTGACGATGCTGGGCAAGGTCGTAGAGGCCACTGGACGCCGTCTCGCCGACGGCGACGAGTAAGGGAGGCTACGCCGTAAGAGCAAGCCCATCGATCTTGCCGTCGGGCGTGAGTTCGAACTTGTAATGGTACTGAACACGCGGATAATGCACGAGAAACTCGTAGAGCGTATCGCCGTTTGATTCCGTGGTGCTCGAGATCGGCAGGACCACTTGGACCTGTCCCAGAGAATTGAAGTTCGATCGAGCGACAAGATCGTCGGTCAGGTAGGCACTGAAAGCGGGCGTTAACTCCGCGCGATCGACCTGACCGGATGCCAAGCGCGCGAGCCAGTCTTTAGCTCGCGTGATAATAGCGTTGTCCAAACGTGCCGTCGCGGGCGGCACGAGCATATCCAGAATCCGCGCACCTAACTCCTCGGGAATCGTAACCGGGCCCCCGTTGAGCGAATCGGCGTTTGAGAAGACGATTACACCGACGTGCTGTTCGGGTAAGAGCGCGTTCATCGCGCGGTAGCCCGAAATCTCGCCGTTGGACCAAACGAAGTCCTTGCCGCCGCGCCGGTCGATAACCCATCCCATGCCGTAGCGAGTCGGACCGTTGCGGGCGCTCGGCGTGAACATCGTCCGAACCGCATCGACCCGAAGCAAGATCGGCATTTCGATGTCCCACTTGGCAAGGTCGTAGATCGTCGAAACCAAGCCGGAGTCGCCGGCGAGCCAAGTCGGATCCCATGTCGGCGCGCTTGTAAAGCGGTCGCCCGTCCGCGTGTAGCCGGCGGCGTGGCTCGGTGAAATACCGCTGTCGCCTGCGAGGAAGGTATGTTCCATCACCAAGGGTACGAAGATATGTTGTTCGAGATAGTCGGAGAGCGGAACGCCGCTCGCGCGTTCGACGATCAATCCGGCTAACAGATAGTTGAGCCGATTGTTCGCATAGACCGCCCCGGGTGCAGCGGCAGGTTTCATTTTGTCCACCGCCGCGAAGAGATCGCTGAGCTTGATCGAGTGGGTCAAGTCTGGCGAGATTCCCGCCGCCTTCGTGTAGTCGGGAAGGCCCGACGTTTGGGTTAAAAGCTGCGCGATCGTAACGTCGGCGGCCAGCCGAAATTCGGGGACGTATTTTGCGACACGATCGTCGAGGCTAAGCTTGTGGTCTTGCTCGAGCAGCAAAACCGCCGCGGCGGTAAACTGCTGCGTGAGGCCACCGGCGTAAAACTCGGTGTCGGGCTCCATGCGCAGGTGTCGCGCAACGTTTGCAAATCCGAACCCGCGCGCATAGACGACGCGGCCGCCCTCGACGATCCCGATTACGAGCCCGGGCGTGCGTCCGGCATGCACCTCATCTCTCGCGAGACGGTCGATCTGGGCAGCTATCGCCGGCGTGACCGCAAGTTCGGCATGGGCCGGCACCGGCGCGAGCACGGCTTGGCCAAGGACGCTGACGGCGAGCGCCGTCGCGAGATAGCTCCTACGCCTCACATCGCTATTTTTCTGCGGCCTGCCTCGCCAAATTGAGGAGCGCGCCAAAAGCCTTTTGATCCGAAACCGCCAGATCTGCCAGTGTCTTGCGATTCAGGCTCACGCCCGACTTCTTCAAGCCGTGCATGAAAACGGAATAGGAAAGCCCCTCCCGCCTGACCGCCGCGTTGATTCGGCTGATCCAGAGCGAGCGAAAATCGCGCTTGCGCACGCGACGGTCGCGGAATGCGTAGGCAAACGATTTGAGGAGCGCTTCGTTTGCGACGCGATAGTTACGGCGCCGAGCGGCCCGGAAGCCCTTGACGAGCTTCATGACCTTGTGGCGATGTTTGAGACCTTGTACGCCGCGTTTGACGCGTGCCATTTCGGAGCCCTCCCTTTACACCAGATACGGAATCGTCGGTGCCAGCCGCTTCAAATCACCTTTGAAGGTCGGCTGATCTTTGCGAAACTTGCGCTTGCGCTTACGCGTCTTCTTGCTGAGGATGTGCCCGCAGCCGTCGAACTGGTGACGGTGCAGAACTTTGCCGGTACCCGTGACTTTCACGCGTTTGGCGGTTCCTCGGTGGGTTCGTATTTTAGGCACTGGTTGGCTCCTTCGCTTGCGTCTCGTGAGCGATCTCCTTGGGGTCCCGCTCGCGTTGAAGCGAGAACTTCGGTGGACCGGTTGGCGTCGCCCGAGGCGCCAAAATCATGAACATATTCTTTCCTTCGAGGCGTGCCTCGCGTTCGACCGTAGCTAGCGGCGCCATGTCTTCCGCCATTCGGTCGAGCAGCCGGCGGCCGAACGACGTGTACGTGATCTCCCGCCCGCGAAACATGATCGTCACCTTGATCTTGCTTCCGTCGAGCAAAAGCCGCTCGGCCATTCGCGCCTTCGTCTCGTAATCGTGCGTCTCGATCTTCGGCCGCAGCTTCACTTCCTTTAGTTCAAAATGCCGCTGCTTTTTGCGAGCGTCCTTGTCTTTCTTCGACTGCTCGTATTTCAGACGGCCATAGTCGGCAATCTTGCAAACCGGCGGTTGTGCCGTCGGCGAAACCTCGATCAGATCGAGCCCGGCCCCGCGTGCGCGCGCCAGCGCGTCTTCGGTTTGCAAAATCCCGAGTTGCTGGCCGTTTTCGTCGATCACCCGGACCGTACGAATACGAATTTGATCGTTGACGCGCAGGGGTCGTGCTATGAGCTTATCTCCAAATAAAAAAGACGCCGCCGGAGCAGCCCCACTGCGGAACCAGCCGCGAGTTCCTCGAGTGAAGACCGGATAACCTGAAGGCATCCGGTGAGCGGTATGAGCCGCTGCTTCGGCCCGCCAACTGTATCACGCCCGGCTGGGGGAGTGTCAAGGGCGGGAGTCGACCGCGGCCAACGCGTCGGCGAAGCGCTCCAGGAAGTAAGCGATAGCGTCGTCGTCAATGACCAGCGGGGGCGCGATGCGCAGAACGTGCTCGCGGGTCTCCCGGGCTGCGACTCCCCGTTCGAGCAGCGCATCGGAGAGCCGCTTCGCCGGGACGGTCAGTTCGATGCCGATCAATAATCCGCGCCCGCGTACTTCGGTGATCAGCGGCGACGCAAGCTCGCGCAGCGCTTGCACGATCTTGGCGCCGGCGGAGCGAGCGCGAGCCGGAAGGTCCTCCGAAACGACGACGTCGAGCGCGGCTTCCGCGACGGCCGAGGCTAGCGGATTCCCGCCAAAGGTACTGCCGTGATCTCCCGGCTTGAAGAGGCCCATCAGATCGTCGTTGGCGAGCGCTGCGGAAACGGGATAGAAGCCGCCTCCGAGGGCCTTGCCGACAATCATAATATCCGGTTTGATCGCATCGTAATCGCAAGCGAACATCTCGCCGGTGCGTCCGAGTCCGGTTTGGATTTCATCGGCAATAAAGAGCACGTCGTTCTCTCGGCAAAGCGCCAAGACGCTTTTGAGGTAACCCTGCGGCGGCACGTTAACGCCGCCTTCGCCTTGAATTGGCTCGATAAGCACGGCACATGTGTTCGCATTTATCGCGCGCTCCAGCGCCGCGGCGTCCCCGAAGGGAACGGCCACAAAGCCGGGTACGAACGGGCCGAAATTGGTCCGATAGTAAGTCGTCGTGCTGGCGCTGATCGCGGCGATCGTACGGCCGTGGAAGTTATTGTTGAAGACGATGATCTCGGCCGAATTTTCCGGAATGCGCTTGCTCGTATAACCCCAGCGCCGAGCTAGTTTAATCGCCGTCTCAACGGCTTCGACACCCGTATTCATCGGCACGGCCTTCGAGTATCCGCACACGTGGGTGAGTTTTTCCAGGAAGCCCGGCAGCCGATCGTTACGCATAGCCCGCGAAGTTAGCGTCACCCGATTTGCCTGCGCCACGAGTGCGGCGTAGATGCGAGGGTGACGATGGCCCTGATTCAGCGCCGAATAGGCGCTGACGCAGTCGAGGTACCGTCTGCCGGCCACATCCCACAGCCAAACGCCCTCGGCACGCTCGACTACGAGATCGAGCGGTGCGTAGTTAGCCGCCCCATAACGCTCCTCAGCGGAGACGAGTTCTCGAGCGTGCTCTGAAAGGAGATACACCCGGCTCGTCTTAAGGACTTCGTCTTGACTACCTCTTTTTGTCGTCTCGAGCGGCTTACCGCCCGCGACCATCCCGGCGTCGCTGCGGCGGGGCGCACGATCGCGTACCTGCACACGGCGCAACGCCCGCGCGCGGTTGTTCTGCTCCACGGCATGAGCGCTAGTCCGGCACAGTTCGAGCGGGTGGCGCGCGATCTCTTCGAACGCGGTCACAACGTGCTGGTCCCGCGGTTGCCGCGACACGGTCACGCGAATCCGCTTTCAGACGCGCTCGAACGATTGCACGCCCAGGATCTCTACGACGCCGTGACCGAGTACGTCGCGATCGCGCGCGAGCTGGGCGAACGCATCACCTTTGCCGGCTTCTCACTCGGAGGTTTGCTCACCGCGTGGGTCGCGCAGCACTGCGACGTCGACCGTTGTGTCCCGATCGCACCTTTCCTCGGCGTTTCATTGATTCCCAACCGGCTGATGGGGACGGTCGCGGAGCGTCTGTTGCGCTTGCCGAACCGCTTTCATTGGTGGAATCCAATCTTGCGCGAACGTGAGATGCCCCGAATCGGCTATCCCCGCTACGCGACGCACGCGATCGGACACTCGTATCGCATCGCTCGCGCGCTGCTCGACGAAGCGCGCATGAACCGTCCGGCCGCCGAACACGTGACCATCGTGACGAATGCGGCCGAAGTTGCGGTCAATAACTTCGCGATCCGCAGGCTTTACGAAAGCTGGCATCGGCAACGCCCGGAGGCCATCGAGCTTCAGGTTCTGACCGGGTTACCGCTCTCCCACGATATCGTCTCGCCGCTGCGCCGCTGGGGACTTGCCGATCGAGTCCACCCGCGTCTGCTCCGCGCAATCGACCCGTAACGCCTCGTCATCCTGTGGCACGCAAGTGTGCTCAGGATGACGAAGCGTGCTCAAATATAGTTCCGCAAGTGCGGCCAATACGTTGCGAGTGGAGTGGTAATTCCTTCGCAGATTGAAATCGGGAATCCGTTCTCGAAAACACGTCCCCACGGATTCGCGAAGTGTGCCACGACGCGACGAACGCGGAAAAGATGCGCGTCAGGTTGGCAGCGGCCGTGCACGTCGATCAAGACGTTGCCGCTGTAGCCGCGCGTGCCCCAGATCCAATACTCGTTGTGCCCGGAAAGAACCGGTGGGAGGCCGTAGCGGGCTCCGAAGAAATCGATCGCCGCCGCTTCTCCGTAGTTGCTGGCTAGAATTTCGGCTTGTGCGCGCTGGTCCGGCGGCAGCGACCGGTAGATGCCGGCGACAACCCTTGCGAGTTCTTCCCAGCCGTGCATATCGGCCCAATCCGGCGGCAAGTCGCCGACCGGCCTGTGGTCGGTGCGCGCCAAAGCGACCTCGTGCTCGAGGACCTTGCTTTCGGCGATTTGGTCGTACTCGGACATCGCGCTTTCCGGAAGCACCGGCATCAGCAGCGGTACCAGCACAATGCCGGCCACCAGTGCATAGATGGCAAGCACGGGTCGCCAAAATAGTGCTCGCGCCGTCCACCCCTCGATCGCTACGGCGCCGGCCGCGATCGGGATCGGATAGACGTCGCCCGGATAGTAGTGCTTGCCGTGCAGCACGATCATTTGCGCGATGAGCAGCAGAAAAGCGATTCCAAGAAAGCGAGCATCCGCGCGGCGCAGAAGCGCTACGACGCCAATGATCCACACCGGCGCCAGCAAGGGATGGGTTATGAGTACCTGTGCGGCGACGTACTGCAGCGGCGAGAGGATCGCATTTTGAAACTCACCCGCGTCGTGCAGCATGGTCCACATCGGATATCCGTGCCCCCCTTGCCAGATGAAACTCGGCAGTGCGATCAGCGCGGCGATAAGGGCGCCGCCGAGAAACCAAGACTTGAAGAGCACGCGTCGGGTAGGAAGCAACAGCAGGCCGCCTAAAACGCTAGCGGCAAAAAGAAGCGCGCTGTATTTACTCTCGAGAGCAGCGCCGAAGATAACGCCGACTGTGAGCCACCAGCGCGGATTGCCTCCCTTGACGATGCGTAGAATCAGAAGCGCCGCCAGCGGCCAGAGCCAGAGTCCGACCACGTCGGTAGTCATCTTGGTGCCGAAGCTCATCAAGACGGGGGTCAATGCCACGACGATCGCGGCGAAGATCTGCGCGAAGGCGCCCCCGCCGAGCTCCTCCACCAGGAGACAAGTGGTGTAGACTGCAGCCGCGGCAAAGATCGCGGGAATGGCGCGTATCAGGAAGAGCGAGTGTCCGAAGAGTTGGGATCCCGCCGACATGAGCGGCACCAGCGGGGGCTGGTCGACGTAGCCCCAGGCCGGCCGGAACCCACAGATGATGAAATAGAGCTCGTCGCGGAAGAAGCCGTAGTGCGGATTGCCGATCAGGTGAACGACAAGCGTCGCAATCGCCGCCGCGAGAGGTACGGCTCGGGAGGCGTTTGAGCGCATAGCTTAACTCTATAGAACATTCGGATGACCGTTGCAATCCCCCATGTCGCATCACAGCGGCCGTTCTCCCTGCGCCCTTCGCCCTTCGACTCCGCTCAGGGTGACATTACTGCGCTCCGGGTTACATTGCTGCGCTCTGGATGACATTGACTCCGCTCAGGGTTACATTGCTGCGCTCCGGGTTACATTGCTGCGCTTAGGGTGACATTGCTGCGCTCTGGATGACGTTGACTCCGCTCGGGTGACGGCGCAAGTGCGCCTCGCTCAGCTGACAGCGCAAGTGCGCCTTGCTCAGGACTGCGCTTCGTGCAGGCGCTAAGGATCGTCACCCTGAGCGGAGTCGAAGGGGGACAGACGAAGAACAACGCCATGCAGCGTTGCCCCTGGGCGCGGACGGAACCGATGATCGCCTATCACGACCGGGAGTGGGGCGTACCATCGCACGATGAGAGCACGCTTTTCGAGTTTCTCGTTCTCGAAGGCGCGCAGGCCGGTTTGAGTTGGGAGACGATCTTGCGCAAGCGCGATCGTTATCGCGAGCTCTTTCGGGGCTTCGACCCTTCGCTGGTTGCGCGCATCACGCCGGCGCGGGTCGAAAAACTCATGCAGGACCCCGGCATCGTTCGCAATCGCGCGAAGATCGAGTCAACGGTCGGCAACGCCAAGGCGCTGCTGAAGGTCCGCGATGAGTTTGGCTCCGCGGACGCTTATCTTTGGAGCTTCGTTGATGGTCGCCCCATCGTCAACCACTGGCGCCGAATGCGCGACGTTCCTGCCTCGACCGACCGCTCGGAGGCTATGAGCCGCGATCTCCGTAAGCGCGGCTTTCGCTTCGTCGGCCCGACGATCTGCTACGCTTTTATGCAGGCCGTCGGGATGGTAAACGACCATCTCGTCGATTGCGCGTGGCATGATCGAGTCGGCAAATAGTTCGCCGGCTCGCTCCTATTCCGAAGCGCTCGATCGCGCGCGCGCCTACATGGCGCGCGACGGCTCCGACGTTCTCCCGCAAGCTCGAACGGCCTTACTCGAACATGGCAGCCAGCGGCCGCTGGCGGTAGTTTTGTTCCACGGCTTCACCAACAATCCGGCGCAGTACGCGCAGTTCGCTCCGCTCCTCTTCGAGCGCGGCGCCAATGTTTTCGTGCCGCGCCTGCCGGAACACGGCGACAAAGATCGCTTGACCAACCGGATCGCTGGGCTGACGGCGGAAATGCTGCTAACGAGCGCGACCGAAGCGGTCGATCTCGCATCCGGCCTGGGCGAGCGAGTCGCAGTACTCGGTATTTCCATGGGTGGTTCGCTGGCGGCATATTTCGGGCAGTTTCACGAAATCGCGCTCGCGGTTCCGGTCGCTCCGGAGTACGCGATTCTGCAGCTGCCATATCCGGTAAGCCGAAGTGTGGCTGCCGTGATGCAGTGGTTGCCGAACTTTTTTGTGTGGTGGGATCCGCGCGTGCGTGAAGGCCAGCTTCCGCTCACCGCATATCCGCGCTATTCGACTCGGGCACTAGCGCAGACGCTGCGCATCGGCGAGGACGTCTATGGTGCGGCTCGGAAGGAAAGCCCGCTCGCAACCCGGATCGTCACCGTCGTCAACAACGCGGATCCGGCCGTGAACAACGCGGCGGCAAAGAAAGTATCGGCTGAATGGTTGAAGCGCGAGCATGGCGGCGTGGAGTACGTTGAACTCCGCGACCTTCCGCGCAACCACGACATCATCGAACCGCAGAATCCGTGTGCGCGCACGGAAATCGTCTATCCCAAGCTTTTAGAGATCCTCGGGCTTTAAGAACTCGCTTGCGCGCGGGACCTAGCGCGTTGCGAGCATACTGCCCGGCCGGCGGCGCACCGGAATGGGTTCGACGTGCTTGGCCGCTTGGTTCACGAACCACAGGCAGAGCAGCGTCAGCAGCGCCGCATCGTCAAGCGCACCGAGCACGGGGATGTCGCCGAAGATGTCGACCGGGGAGATCACTAGCAGCGCGATGGCGCCCGCCACCAGCTTGAGCGCCAGCGGAACGCGCACATCGCGCATGAGCGGCACGGTCCGGAAGATGGCGGTCTTGGCCGCAAAGAACAAACGCATGAGTTTCATCCCGCGGTACTACCCCGGTTGACGGCGATTGTTGCGCCGGCCGAGGCGGAAGCGATTTTACCCCGGGGGCGAAGCTACGGCGACATGAAGAGAGGAAAAGTCGTAGCGTTGCTGGCCCTGCTGTTCCTGGGCGCCGGGTGCTCTGCGGGACTCGTGCAGGCTCCCCCGACCGCGCAAAGCGCGATACGAGAGGCCGGCTGGCTCTCGCCCGCCGCCAAAAAGTGCAAGTCGAAGCTTTACGTTTCGAGCTATCGTCTCAACTACGTCGACATCTACTGCACGAAGGGACACAATCAAGCTCCGATCGGAAAGATTACAAATGGCATCCGAACGCCGGAGGGCGCCGCCGTCGACGGCAAAGGAAACCTGTACGTTACCAATACCGGCGCGAACACCGTCACCGAATACGCTCGCGGCAGCCTGAATCCAAAATTCACCTATTCATCGGGGCTCGCCGATCCTGCGGGCGTCGCCATCGATGCTAAGCGAAACGTTTACGTGACGAGCCTGAGCCCGGCATCGGTGGAAGTCTTTCCGCAAGGGGTCAATTCGCCCAGCCTAAAGATCACGAACGTACCGTACCCGATCGACCTTGCACTCGATACCTCATCGAACGCCTACGTCACGACCTATATCTCCGGTTTCGGCAGCGGTGAGATCCTAGAATATGCGGCCGGAACCACGAAGGGAAAGAATCTCGGTATTGTCACGAAGGTACCGGGTGGAATCGTGTTGGACACGGCCGGGGATATCGTCACTGCCGATCAGGGACTTCCCGGAGTGTTGGTTTTTCCGCCCGGAAAGACCCAGCCGTCGAAGACGTTTGGGCAAAACGTGCTCGATCCCGATCCGGTCCGATTTCTCGACAGCGAAAAACAGCTCTACGTTGGCGATTCGGTCGGGAATGCGGTCTACGTCTACAGCTATCCCGCCGGCGCCTTAGTTGACACCATCACGGACGGCATCGACGGTCCCAACGGTTTAGCACTCGACCCTGCCGCGCCGCTTTCTCGCGGCCCCAAGGAGTAAATCGTAATGCAAACTTTTTTGAATCAAAACCGCGTTTTTTGGATTGCAACCCTTGTCGCGGCGGCCGGCTGTTCTGCCGGCCCGACGATGCAAAGCGGACCGTCGGTCCCACTAACCGGCGCCCTCGAGCGCGCCGCTCGCGTTCCCGGCGTGGTTGCGGAACCTCAGCCGGCGCATCGCACCGGCGGATGGCTCTCGCCCGTGGCGAAATCCGGTAAGCACCTGATTTACGTGTCGGATTTTCTCAACAACGATGTCGAGATTTACCCGGCGAAGGGATCCAACCCGAAACCGATCGGACAGATCACCGACGGGATCAGCGGTCCCGAAGGCTGCTTCGTTGATACGAAGGATGATCTCTTTGTATCGAACGCATCGAACGCTACGGTCACGATGTATCCTCGAGGAAGCACGAGTTACACCTTGCTCTACACCGGATTTGCTTACCCCACGAGCGTAGCCGTTGGAGCAAACGGCATGCTCTACGTTGCTGATTTGGTCGGCCAGAAAGTCGTGGAGTTCCCCAAAGGTAAGACTCGTTCAAAACGAACGATTTCCGTTACGTATCCCCAAGGCGTAGCGCTCGATTCCAAAAACAACTTGTACGTTTCGTATAACACAGGCGCGCACGGTGGAGGTCCGGGCGACGTAAACGAGTATGCTCCCGGCTCGACTGGCGGCCAGAGCCTCGGCCTTCCGATCGTTTGGTCAGCCGGCGACGCTATCGACGGCAAGGCCGACATCCTCGTTGCCGATCAGGGATCCGGGAGCGGCAATGCGGCAGTCTACGTTTTTCCGCCGGGTTCGAAGACACCGTCGCAAACGATCAACCAGGGCCTCGAGGATCCCTTCCGACTCGCATTGGACAAGAAGTTCAAACACTTGTACGTCGCGGACCCAGAAGTCAACGCCCTGCTTGTATACGACTATCCGTCGGGCAAGCAAGTTGGTAGCATAACCAACGGGCTGAAGTCGGTCTACGGCGTAGCTCTTTCGCCGGAGGGCAACTAGCCTGGCAAGCTCCTAGGGTTCGAGAACGCCGAGATCTCGCTCTTTTTTGTGGCCTTGTCGAAACTGAGGGCCTCCGTTCGACGCATAGGCAGAGTACCAATCACAGAGGAGATTTTTGATGAGGTTCGCGGTTTTAGTCAAGGCAAACAAGGAGAGCGAGGCGGGCGTTCTTCCGACGAGCGAGATGCTCGCCGAGATGAGCAAGTTCAACGAACAGCTCGCCAAAGACGGCGTGCTGCTGGCCGGCGAAGGTCTGCATGCAACCTCCAAGGGGGCACGCTTGCGGTTCGACGGCGGTCGTACCACGGTGACCGATGGCCCGTTCGCTGAAACAAAGGAACTGATCGCCGGCTTCTGGCTCGTTCAAGGCAAATCGAAAGAAGAAGTCATCGAGCGGTTTACCCACGCGCCGTTTGATGGCGGACAGGTGATCGAGATTCGGCAAGTGTTCGAAGCTGACGATTTTGGTGAAAACCTCACCCCTGAGGTTCGAGAGAATGAAGCGCGTCTGCGGGGGCAAGCCAAATGAAGTTTATTTCCATCCTAACCATCGATCCCGCAGCGCATCCGCATACCAGCCCGACCCCTGAAACGATGGAGCGCATGGGAAAGCTCATTGGGGAGATGCGCGCCGAAGGCGCGCTGATCGACACCGGCGGCCGTTCCCCCGACATGCTGGAACTCTTCGTTTCGCGTAAAAACGGCCGCACCACCGTAACCGACGGGCCGTTTACCGAATCGAAGGAAGTCGTCGGCGGATACGCACTCTTCGACGCAAAGGACCGCACCGAAGCGCTTGCATGGACGAAACGCTTTCTCGAGGTTCTCGGAGAGGGAACGTGCCACGTTCACGAGGTTTCACCGACGCCGCCGTGAGCGCCGGCGAGCTGCAGGGCACGATCGCCGCGATTTGGCGCATCGAATCGCCGAAGCTGATAGCAAGCTTGTCGCGAATGGTGCGCGATGTCGGGCGCGCCGAGGAGCTGGCCCAGGATGCCTTCGTTTCGGCCCTTGCCCAGTGGCCGGACGAGGGCGTCCCGCGCAACCCCGGCGCGTGGCTGATGACGGTTGCCAAGCGCCGTGCGGTGGATGAAATTCGCCGAAATGAAACCATCGAGCGCAAGACCCTACAACTCGCGCACGAGCGGCCGCCCAATCCGTCGGAGAGCGATTTTGCATCCGCTTACGACGAAATAGACGACGATCTGCTACGCTTGATGTTCGTTGCGTGCCATCCCATCGTCTCGAAGGAAGGCCACGTTGCACTGACCCTCAAGCTCGTCGGCGGGCTCACGACCGGCGAAATCGCGCGCGCGTTTCTCGCCTCGGAAGCCACCATCGCTCAACGCATCGTGCGAGCGAAGCGTACGCTTGCGGAAGCGCGCGTTCCGTTCGCAGTGCCGGAGGGTTCCGATCGGCTGGCGCGCCTCTCGTCGATTACGGAAACGATTTATTTAATCTTTAACGAGGGGTACGCGGCTACGGCCGGCGACGACGTCTTACGGCCGGAATTGGTCGAGGACGCGCTGCGATTGGGGCGCATGCTTGCGGCGCTGATGCCAAACGAGAGCGAGGTTCACGGGCTGATCGCATTGATGGAAATTCAGGCCTCGCGAATGCGAGCGCGGGTGGGGCCGGAAGGTGAGCCGATCCTGCTGCTCGATCAGGATCGGAGCAAGTGGAATCACCTGCTGATCCACCGCGGGCGTAGCGCGCTGGCGCGGGCGGAAAAACTCGGAGCGCTCGGACCGTATGGGCTGCAAGCCGCGATTGCCGAATGTCACGCGCGGGCCGCGATGCCCGGGGAGACCGACTGGGGACGCATCGCGGCACTGTACGATGCACTGGCACAGGCCGCACCCTCGCCGGTCGTGGAACTGAACCGTGCCGTAGCAACCGGGATGGCATTCGGGCCGCAGGCGGGACTTGCGATTGTGGACCTGCTGCTCGACGAGCCATCGCTGCGAACTTACCATCTTCTTCCGAGCGTCCGCGGCGATCTGCTGCTGAAAATCGGCCGCGTCACTGAGGCGCGAACGGAGTTCGAGCGCGCGGCGTCGCTCGCGCACAACAGTCGCGATCGAGCCTTCCTGCTCGAACGCGCCGCAGCGTGCGCCGGCTGAGAGCGCCTTTACGTAGGATCGAAATTGCCGGAGAGAATCATGCGCTCCGAGAGTTCGCGCGCCTGGCGATAACGCTCACGCACCGCGTCGGGCGTTTCGGCGGGAAGCTCGGCGAGAATCCGATCGAGCTCCTCGTCGAAGGTTACCTCCAGCGACGAAGGCGTGTACTCTCCCGGATAGCGCAGCCGCTGGGCGATCATTAGGCGATAGATGCGGTCGGTTGCGAGGTCTTCCATGTAGCCGTCGAGCAAGCTCGCACCGCGACCTTCGAGGACGCCGTTACGATAGCGAATAACGGTGCGCACCGCCGCGCGCGTTCCCGCG
>JBAVTZ010000048.1:0-24820 GCA_049696515.1 Candidatus Cybelea sp.
ACGCTCTCGAGAGCGCCCGCCGCGGCGGCGCCGTTTGGCGAGGGAGTTTGTGGGGGCTCCACCGGCGTTGCGACTGCAGGCCTCTCCGGGGCTGTCGAGGCGGCGGCTCCGACCTCCTCGATGACCGCGATCGGGGTACCGGTCGCGACCGTTTCGCCCTCACCGACCAGCAACTCTCGTATCGTTCCGGTGACCGGCGACGGAACGCCGGCATTGACTTTATCGGTCGACACCTCGACGAAGTCTTCGTACTTGTCGACCGTATCGCCGACGTTTTTCAGCCACTGGGCGACGGTGCCTTCGGTAACCGTTTCGCCGAGTTGCGGCATCGTAATCGTGGTAGCCATTAAAACTTGACCATCTCTCGCATAGCTTCGGCCATCTCGTCCGGAGATGACATGTACTCTTCCTCAAGCGGAAGCGCGTACCCCATCGCGGGCACGTCGGGAGCGGCGAGGCGCCGGATAGGTGCGTCCAGATGGAAGAGCGCCTCCTCGGCAACCATCGCGCTGATCTCGGCACCGATGCCGCCGAACTTGTTGTCTTCGTGGATGATAAGCAGCTTGCGTGTTTTCTCGACGCTTTTCAGAATCGTGGTCTTGTCCATCGGACGGATCGAGCGGAGGTCGATCACCTCGACCGACATACCCTCTTGCTCGAGCCGTTGCGCGGCCTCCAACGCCCAATGGACGTAGAGTCCGTACGAGACGACGCTGAGCTGCGTGCCTGCTTTTAGAACATTCGCGCTTCCAAGCGGGATCGTGTAGTGGCCGTTCGGCACCTCACCCTTGATCAGGCGATAAGTCTTCTTGTGTTCCAGAAAGAGGACCGGATCGGGATCGTCGATCGCCGCATTGAGCAGACCCTTCACGTCGGCCGGAAAGGAGGGCGCGACGATCTTCAGGCCGGGCACGTGATAGAAGAGCGCTTCCACCGATACCGAATGCGACAGCGCGCCTCTAACGCCGCCGCCGTACGGCGTCCGTATGACCAGCGGGCAAGTATATTCGCCGTTTGAACGGTAGCGAATCTTTGCGGCTTCGCCGACGATTTGGTTGTACGAAGGGTAGATGAAATCGGCGAACTGAATTTCAGCGATCGGGCGTAGGCCCTCCATCGCCATGCCGACGGCGATCCCGACTATGGAGGCCTCGGCGATCGGCGTGTCGATGACGCGCTCGGGGCCGAACTCGTTGATGAAATCCTTGGTGATCAGGAAGACGTTGCCGCGCGCGCCGACGTCCTCACCCAGGATAATCGTGCGGTCGTCGTTCTTCATCGCTTCATAGAGCGTGGCGCGAACCGCCTCGACGTTGTTCATCACGGTCGAACTCGTGCTGGTCACGACTGCCACGGTTGCCAAGCTCCTTCGAAGACGTGCGTATAAAGGTCGGCGGGCGACGGATACGGCAGTGCCTCTGCTGCGTCGGTTGCTTCGTTCGTTTCGCGAAGGACGTCCTTGCGCATCGAGGCGACGTCCTCGGCGTTCATGATGCCGTGTTCGACGAGCACCGCCTCGAAAGCCGGCACCGGGTCCTGCCGGCGGCGCTCCAGCACTTCCTCGCGGGTCCGATAGGTCATGTCGTTGTCGTCGGTCGAGTGCGCCAAGTAGCGGTAGCAAGTGCCTTCGACTAGGGTTGGGCCGCCGCCGCTGCGGGCGCGGTCCATCGCTTCCTTCACCGCCGCGTACGTTTCGATTGGATCGAAACCGTTAAAACGCCGCCCGGGCATACCGTAGCCCTCGGCACGCTTCCAGATCTGGGATTGCGCCATCTGCTTTTCGAGCGGCGTCGAGATCGCCCACTCGTTGTTTTCGACGAGCATAACGAACGGCAGCTTGTGAACGGCTGCGAAGTTCATCGACTCGTGCCACTCGCCTTCGCTGGTCGTGCCGTCACCGCAGGTCGCCAATACCGCGCGTCCCCCTTCGGCACGATATTTAAGCGCGTACGCCGCACCGACCGCGTGCGGAAGATGCGCCGCCAAGATCGACGAGAATGACATTAAGCCGGCGGCTTTCGAAGAATAGTGATTCGGGAATTGACGTCCGCCGTTGTGATCGGCCGCGCGCGCAAAGATGGAGAGCATGATCTCGTATGGCGAGAGGCCGATTCCGAGACAGAGCCCGAGATCGCGATAGTAGGGAGCGAGAATATCCTTACCGCGGTTGAAGGCCATTGCCGCGCCGGCTTGCAGCGCTTCGTGGCCCTCGCTGCCCAGCGCGAACGGCACCTTCCCTTGGCGGTTGAGTTGAAAACCGCGGTTGTCGAGCTGCCGCTGGAGCAGCATGTTGCGGAAGATCTCGCGCAGCTGCTCGTCGCGCAGGCCGTAACGTTCGAGAGTCCCGCTCTCTATATCGGTGCTAGCCATCGTTCCATCCGTTTCGCCACGGTTGCCAGCCCTCGGCGTAAACCCTTTCGTACAGATCTTCTGCCGGCGGGTAGGCCATCGCTTCAGCTCGGTCGGTAGCGTCGTTTACTTCTTCGAGCACGGAACGCTTCAATGCTTCCACGCCGTCGGGGGTTAAGATCGAATGCTCGACGAGGAGGCGTTCGAAACAAGGAACCGGGTCTCTCTTTCGGCGCTCGGTGACCTCGTCGCGCGAACGATAGGTTCGGTCGTCGTCGTCGGTGGTATGTGCCAAGAACCGGTAGCACTTGGCTTCGACCAAGCTTGGGCCTCCGCCCGACCGGGCGCGCTCGAGCGCCTCACCGACTACGCGGTAACAAGCGATCGGGTCCATCCCATCGACCACTGCCCCCGGAAGGCCGTAGCCCTCCGCACGCTTGTAGACGTCGGGTTGGCCCATCTGCTTGTCCAGCGGCGTCGAGATCGCCCACTCGTTGTTCTCGCAGAGAAACACGATCGGAAGCCGCGCAACGGTGGCAAAGTTGATCGATTCGTGCCATTCGCCCTCGCTGGTTGCTCCGTCGCCAAAGGTCGTCAGCACCGCGCGACCCTGCTCGCGGCGATAGTGCAGCGCATGGGCGGCGCCGACCGCATGGGGCAACTGCGCGGCGATCACCGAGCTGATCGTGTGCAAACCCAGACGCCTGCTGGCGTAGTGGTGCGGGAATTGGCGCCCGGCCGAATGATCGGCGGCCCGCGCGAAGAGCGAGAGCAGGACCTCGTAGGGAGTAACCCCGATCCCCAAAGCAAGCCCGAGATCGCGGTAATACGGCACAAGGATATCCTTGCCGCGCGCAAACGCCATCGCCGCGCCGGCTTGGACGCCTTCGTGTCCTTCGCTTGCCGATGCAAACGGAATCTTGCCTTGCCGGTTCAGCTGGAAGCCGCGGTTCTCGAGCGAGCGCTGCATCAGCATCGTGCGCAAGATCGCAACCAGCTGTTCGTCGGTGAGTCCCTGGCGTTCGAAGGCAATCAAGGCAGGCTTGCGAGTGGCCACGCAGCGTAGTCGCTCGCGCCTGCCGCCAAATCCTGCGAGCGAAGGTAGCGCCGCTGGGTTCGGCCAAACGACCGGGCCATGTTCTTACGGACCGCGTCCTTTCTCGCGGTGCTCGCGCTGCTTATGGTGCCCGCGAATGCGGCCGACGCGCCTGCAGCCGCCTGGAAGTTCGAGAATCCGTTCTGCAGTGTGGTCGCCCAAATGGGTCCGCTCGCCGGGGGTGGTTACGGCCTGGCGTTCGATGCCGCAAGCGGCTCGATGCTCGATGCGCACGTCACGCTGATCGGCCAAACGGACGCGTTCGACGCTTACGTGCACGCACTTTCGTTATCGGGTCCGGGAGAAGATCGCGAAAGCGACGGCGTTCTCGTCAAGCTCCCGAACAACGACACAATCGACTATTTCTTTGTTGACTCGTATGCGATCGACGGCGGTCAGCCGGTGGTCTGCCCATCGTACGTCTTCGCGATGGGCAACCCGCTGGCCGATTCGACGACAGGCGCGAAAGCGATCGTTGCGCAGCCCCTGCAACTGCTCGGGCCACTCTCGTGCGGCAAGAGATACGAACCCCCGGATGCAAACGGCGACCTTGAAGCCGTCATCGGAAGCTACGGCGGAAGGGCGCTCACGATGCAGGTTAGGGTCTATCTCGATTCAAAAGGGCACGCCATTGACGAAAAGATCCTACAGTCAACCGGTGTAGCAGGAGTCGATTCATCGGTGACCGGCATCATTACGGGACATCAATTTATACCGGCGAGATTTCTTTGCACTCCGGTAGTTGGACAAATGGTGCTTCGCGTGGATTACCGTCCGTGAGCCGATCGTTCGCAATCGCCATCTGTGCCGCCGGGTTAGTACTCGTGTGCCGCGCAAAGGCCGACGCCCTCACCGAACTCTGTCCAGCCGGTATCTATTGGGCGCCGACCCTGCCGGCTACGGTTGACGGTCGAGCTGGGGGCATTGCATACCAGCTCGTGGCCGACGGACCTCGTACGATTGCGTCAGCCACGATTGTCGCGGACACGGATGGAGGCTGGTACTCTTGGGACGTTGCGGACATCCCGTTGGCGGTCGGAACGGCGAAGACGCGGGCTGAATCCGCGCTGCTTGCAGTTGACTTCCCGAAGGTCGTCTTTGTCCGGCACGCGTGGCTGATAAACGCGAAAACTTCAGGCGACACGCTCTTTGGATGGGACGCTCTAGGGAAGGTTGCGTGTGGCTTGCCGACCTTCCCTAGTTCGGCGAACCGAGCCGAGAAGCCACGTGACTCCACCGGCTTGCGGCATGTTGCGGCAACTCCGATCGCGCCGTTGTTTACCAGCGATTGCGCCCACCCGTTCGTATCGGCGCAGGTGACTCACCCGGTGCGCCCGGACTATCCGCGCGGTGCACCGCCGATGGAATACGCGTCCCAGATTGAGGTTTTAGTCGGCGACCACGACAATCTAATCTCGGCATGGATCTACCGGTCATCAGGTAACCATCTGATCGACGCAAACGCCCTGGCGGCTGCACTCGCTTCGTCGTATAAGTCGGGTACGTCTTACTGTCAGAAGGCCAACGGCTACTACAATTTCCGAGCGGATTTCCAACCCTGATGAGCCCTCGCGCACCCACCGCCGCTCTGCCACCAGAGCTCAGAAGCTACCGCCGGCATTTTCACAAGCATCCGGAGCTCTCCCTAGAAGAGTTCGAGACCGCCGCTTTCATCGAGCGCGAATTATGCGACTGCGGCTTCGACGAGATTCGTACGGGGATCGGCAAGACGGGGATTCTTGCAACGCTGCGCGGCGAGCAGCCCGGCCCAGTAACGCTTTTACGGGCCGACATGGATGCGCTCCCGGTTGAAGAGCTCAACGACGCGTCGTATCGGTCGGTCAACAATGGAATCATGCATGCCTGCGGCCACGACGGCCACATGGCGATACTCTTGGCAGCGGCGCGCACGCTAAGCCGGCGCCGAGCGGAGATCGGCGGCACGCTCGTCTTTTGCTTTCAACCCGGCGAAGAGGGACACGCTGGAAATAAACTGATGATCGAAGACGGCGCGTTGGAGAACCCGCACGTCGATCGCACTTTTGCCTTGCATCTTTACAGCCGGCTCGACGTGGGCAAGATCGGCGTGCGCGACGGCGCGTTTTTCGCATCGTCGGACCGCTTCGACATCGAGTTGATCGGCAAGGGCGGTCACGGGGCGATGCCTGACGCCGCCGTCGATCCAATCGTGGGCGCCGCCCAGCTCGTCACGCTGCTGCAGACCATAGCGAGCCGCGAGATCTCGCCACCGCAGCCGGTCGTCGTGACGGTGGGATCGTTGCACGCAGGGACGACCTTCAACGTCATTCCGGAGCGTGCGCAGCTGCAGGGGACCGTCCGAGCTTTTGACGATGGCGTGCGTCGCGCTATCCCGGAACGCATCGAGCGTTTGCTCGAAGGCCTGGCTGACGCGATGCGCCTGAAGTATAGCTTTGACTATCACTGGATCTATCCACCGACCATCAACGATCCGGCGACGAATGATGTCGTTCGCGAAGTTGGGCGCCGGCTGCTTGGCCCGGAAAACGTCGTCGATCCCCACGAAATCGTGATGTGGTCGGAAGACATGGCGTTTATGCAAGAAATGCGCCCCGGCGCGTACTTTTTGGTCGGGTCGAGAGGCACTGAAAAGGGCGCGCAACCGCAGCACAGTGCCCGCTTCGACATCGACGAGCGTGCCCTCACGATCGGCTACGAAATGATGCTAGGCTTAGCCCTTCAGGAGTCGTAGCTCGCGCCCTCGGTGACGGTAAGCACCCAGCGGATGGCGCGAGCGTACTGATCCAACTCAGTCAGCGATCGCTGGAGCAGCCCGGATTCGAATCGACCGGCATAAGCCCGCGCCTCTTCCAGCTGGATCTCGATCTTCGGCCAGGCTTCGCGTAACGCGTGCTCCTGCGGTTCGCTCGGGCATTCCAACAACGGAGGCGCCGGCTCGGCCGGGTATCGGATTGCGAACTCTAGCCGCGCGAGCACGTACCGGCCGCGTGCGCCGACAAACGAACCAAGCAGTTGCACCAAGCGAACGTCCATTGGCATGACGGCTTCTCTCGGCGGCGAAGCTCCGCCTGGTGACGCGCTCAGACGTTCGCAGGTATGTCATCGTCGGGAATGGCTTTGCCGGAACCACGGCGGCCGAGCAGCTCCGCAAGCACGACCCGGCGTGCGAGATCACGCTTTTCGGCGATGAGCCCTACACGCTCTACAACCGCATCTCGCTGCCGCCGATGCTGCGAAAGCAAATTCCGCAGGAGAAGGTGATGATTCGTAACCTCGCCTGGCACGAAGAACATCGGATCGACCTGCATTTGTGCACGCACGTCGAGCGCGTGGTCCCGGCCGAGGATGTTGTCGAGGTAGACGGGCGCTCGTATCCCTACGATGCGCTGCTGCTCGCAACCGGCGGCCGGCCGAATCCCACCGGCAAGCCCGGATCGGAGGGCGCCGCGAACCTTTTTCCGTTTCAATATCTGGACGACACGCGAGCGATTTCGGAACAGATCGATCGCAGCCGCGCGGCCGTCGCGATCGGTGGTTCGTTCATCGCGTACGAGCTCGCCGAGGCCTTTGCTTCCCGCGGTCTCGAGACGCATTGGTTAATGCGCGGTCCCCGCGGGCTCCATCGCATCGTGGACGAGGACGCCGGCGAGCTCCTCCATGAAGCGGCGAGGGCTGACGGAGTCCATATGCACTACGGCGAGGAAGTCGAGAAGTTCGTGCGATCCAACGGGGCGATCTCGAAGGTTCGGACCACCAGAGGCACCGAGATCGAGGCGCAATGCTACGCGTACGGCTTCGGACTGACGATGAACACCGAGATTTGCGACGGATCCGGCATCGAAACGAGCAAGAACGGAATTCTCTGCGACGATCACTTGGAGACCAACGTCAAGGGTATCTACGCCGCCGGGGACGTCGCCGATTTCTACGACCCGATCCTCGAAATTCGCTATCGCATGGGCACCTGGAACAACGCCGGCGCCCACGGAAAGGTCGTCGCTCTCAATATGATGGGAGGCAGCGAAAAATATCACGACGTCCCCGAATACTCTTCGCTGCTCTTCAAGGGCCAGACGATCACGCAGTTCGGCCTCGGAACCGACCTGCGTCAGGATCTCGAAATCGTTCGTAAGATCGACCCTGAGAAGAAGTGGTACCGTGCGCTCTACTTTTGGGAAGATCGTCTGGTTGGCGGCTTAATGCTCGGCAAAGGCAACCGCGCCGGCAAGCGCAAGTATGTCGAAGCAATCAAAAGCAAGCAACGCTTTCCCAAACCCGAATGGAACGTAATGCTCGACTGGACAGCCTAAAGGCGTTGGTGGCTCGGTCATCCTTCGACTCCGCTCAGGATGACAGACTCTCAGGAGGTGACCGCGCCTTCAATGCAGTCGGCGAAGTCGTCAACGTCTTGTGGGGTTGTCGCCCAGTGGGTCATCCAGCGTACTTCCGGGAGCGATTCATCGAAGACGTAGAAGAAAAACTCGCGCTGGATCCGCTCGATCGAGTCGCGGTCGAGGGTCGCGAACACTGCGTTGCACCGTACCGGGCGGGTGATGCGGATTCCCGAAATGGCGCGAACGCGATGGTACAGGCGCTGTGCCATGGCGTTGGCGTGCGACGCGTAGTGCGACCAGCGGTCTTCGCTGAGCAGGCTCTCAAACTGCGCCGCAACGTAGCGCATTTTTGAGGCCAGCTGCATCGCCTGCTTCTGCGCGAACGGAGCCGCTCCGGCGTGCTGCTGCGGATTGAAAAAGCAGATCGCTTCGCCCAGCATGAGTCCGTTTTTCGTCCCGCCGAAGCTCAGCACGTCCACACCGGCGTCAACGGTCGCGCCGCGCAACGAGGTACCGAGTGCAACGGCGGCGTTGGCGATACGGGCGCCGTCTACGTGAACGATCAATCCGCGATCGTGCGCGAAATCGCAGAGTTGGCGAACCTCTTCGATCTCGTATACGCCGCCGAACTCGGTCGCCTGCGAGACCGAAATCGCGCGGGGCTGCGGAAAATGGACCCCGTGTCCCGCATGCAAATAGGGCTCGAGGTCGGCAGGGCGCAGTTTCCCGTCGGCCGTCGCAATCGGAATCACCTTCGACCCCGCAAACCGCTCGAGCGCACCGCACTCATCCGTTTGCAGATGCGCGCTTGCGGGTGCGAGCACGGCTTCCCACGGGCGCAGCAGCGAGCTAAGCGCCGCTACGTTCGCGCCGGTGCCGTTAAAGGTGAGATAAACGTCGGTGTCGCCCCCGAAATGTTGCCGGAAACGGTCGATGGCGCGAGCCGTCCACGCGTCGTCGCCATAACCGATGGCGTCACCCGCGTTGGCATCGACCATTGCTTGAAGAATGTCGGGTGCCACCGGCGCGTTGTTGTCGCTGCCAAAGCTGCGGCGAATCGAGCGGTCCATGGATTCTAGGTTGCGTGACCTCGAGGGAGGGAACCTACCGTTGCTTGAGGATTCCGCTGACCTGCCGTTTAAGTAGCGCGGACCATGCCGCAACGCGATCGACTCGAGGTTGATGTTCTCTTTGTGGGCGCCGGCCCGGCTAGCCTCGCTGGCGCGATTCGGCTCGGTCAACTCGCGCAAGAAGCCGGGCGTGCCCTCGAGATAGTCGTGATCGAAAAAGGGGGCGAGATTGGTAACCATGGGATCTCCGGCGCGGTGATGGACCCGCGAGCGCTTGACGAGCTGCTTCCGAACTGGCGCGAGAGCGCGCCGGTGGAGTCGAAAGTCACCAGCGACGAACTCTGGTTTCTAACCCAACGGGGCAAGATCAAAGCACCGTTTACGCCGCCGCCGCTCAACAACCACGGGAAATACGTAACCTCGCTGCAGAAGCTCTCTAAGTGGCTCGGCGATCGCGCTGAGGAAACCGGGGCGCAACTCTTCCCTGCATTTCCGGGCCAGGAGTTGCTCTGGCATGAAAACCGCGTCATCGGCGTCCGTACCGGCGACAAAGGGCTGGATCACAACGGCGTGCCGAAGTCGAACTACGAGCCGGGCGCGGATATTATCGCGAAGATCGTCGTTCTCGGCGAAGGTCCGCGCGGGACTCTTGCGAAGCAGGCGGCGTCGCACCTCGGTCTCGAGGAAGGACGCGAACCGCAAGTCTATGCGGCTGGAGTCAAGGAGCTCTGGCAACTCCCGGACGATCGATTCAAGGCCGGTTCGGTAATCCATACGCTTGGCTATCCGCTTCCACCCCAAACTTTCGGCGGCGGATTCATCTACGGAATGGCCGATAACATCCTCGACGTCGGTTTCGTCACCGGGCTCGATTACGTAAATCCTACCACCGATCCGCACAACGAAATGCAGCGTTTTAAAGAGCATCCGAAAGTTTCTAAGATGCTCGAGGGCGGAAAGCTTATTCGCTACGGCGCGAAAGCAATTCCCGAGGGCGGACTCTTTGCGATGCCGCGACCCTACGCCGACGGCCTGCTGATTATCGGCGACTCGGCCGGCTTTCTCAACGGGATGCGTCTCAAAGGCATTCACCTCGGCATGAAATCCGGCATGTTGGCTGCTGAAACGATTTGGGACGCGCTGCAGGCCGGCACGTACGATCGGGTAACGCTGGCTTCATTTGAGCGGCGCTTCGAGGAGTCGTGGGCTCATGCCGAGATGCGAACCGCACGCAACTTTCACCAAGGATTTCGCCGCGGCATGGTGCCTGGTTTGATCAACGCAGGGCTGTCGACGATCACCGGCGGCGCCGGCTTCGGCTTCATCGACAAACTGCCCGGCGAGCCTGGTTACGCGCGTATGGCGAAAATGGGCTGGCGACCCAAGGAAACGCCGCGCGCGAAGATCGACAACGTCCTGACCTTCGATAGACTCACGGACGTGTACAACAGCGGTACCATGCACGAAGAGAACCAACCCAGCCACTTAATTGTAGCGGACACGAATATCTGCCGCGATCGCTGCACCGTCGAATATGGGAATCCGTGCCGGTATTTCTGCCCGGCGGCTGTTTACGAGCCGATGTTCGAGCCGGTTGACGGAAAGTTTGAGGGAGGCCTTCAGATCAACTTTACCAACTGCGTGCACTGCAAGACTTGCGATATCGCCGACCCGTACCAAATCATTACTTGGGTGCCGCCGCAAGGCGGGGAAGGCCCCGTTTATACCGGGATGTAGTCGTAAGTGAACCCTTCGGGTGGCGACGTGATCGTCATCGGCGCCGGACTGATCGGCCTTAGCATCGCCTTCGAGCTTGCCGAACGTGGCGCCGGCGTCAGCATCTACGATCGCGGCGAGCCGGGGCGAGGCGCTTCCTGGGCCGGAGCGGGCATGCTGGCGCCTTACACCGAGGGTCTGCACGAAGAACCGCTGCTCGCCCTTTGCGCATCCTCTTTGCGGCAGTACCCTGCCTTTGTCGAACGCGTGATTGCGGCAAGCGCGCTCGATCCGCGCCTGCGTCTCCAGGGAGTTGTTCGTGCCGCCTTCGATGAGGCTGAGTTTGAAGCATTACGGCGACACGCACGCGCGCTCGAGAAGCGGAGCGTTTCTTGCCGGATACTCGATCGCGCCGCTTTGCTTGCGGCAGAGCCGTGGCTCGGTGCGACGGCAGTTGGAGGCCTGACGATTGATTGCGAGGGCTGCGTGGACAACCGCCGGCTGGGGCGTTCGTTAGTCGCTGCCTGCGAAGCGCGCGGCGTAAGGGTCAGAAATTCCTCAGCCATAAGCGTGGAATGCGACGGGCGGCGGGTGCTCGGAGTTCGCACCGACCTCGGCTTCATTCCGGCAGGCGCGGTGGTGAACGCTTGCGGTGCATGGGCTGCGGCCCTTCCCGGGGTGCCGGCGTCCTGCGTTCCCCCGGTCGAACCCGTCAAGGGGCAAATGCTGGCGCTCGCGGCGCCGAGCGGGCTCGTGCGGCGCCCAACCTGGATTCCAGGAGCCTATTTGGTCCCACGCGACGACGGTCGCCTGTTGGTGGGGGCCACCTCCGAATACGCCGGCTTCGACGAGCGCGTCACCGCTGAAGCGGTCCACCAACTCCTGCACGCAGGGCTGGCCGCGGCTCCGTCGCTGGCGGCCTTCAGCCTGACCGAAACGTGGGCCGGGCTTCGACCGGGAACCTCCGACGGGATGCCATGCCTGGGCCCGACACCGGTCGACGGGCTCTTTCTAGCGACCGGTCATTATCGGAACGGTATTTTGCTCGCTCCGGTGACCGCGCGGCTGATCGCCGATTCAATCGAACGGCGACCGGTCCCGGAGCTGGAAGACTTTTTGCTCGCACGCTTCGGCACGGAAGATGCGCGCTCGAACCGAATCTCTCATGCGTGAAAGCCACGATCAACGGCCGCGTTCATGAGTTGCCCGACGAGCTGACCGTGGGCGGACTGCTCGAGCTACTGGGGTGGCCGCGAGTCGGCGTGGCGGTGGCGCGTAACGACCACGTCATCCGGCGAGGTGAGTACGACCGAGACCATCTCCACGATGGCGATCGTCTTGAGATCATCCAGGCGGTTGCCGGAGGTTAGGCAGATATGACGAGTTCGGATGCGCTGAGAATCGGCCGGTATGAGTTCGGCTCGCGCTTGATCGTAGGGACCGGAAAGTACCCGTCGCTGGAGGTTATGCAGGCGGCGCATGCCGCCAGCGGCGCGGCGATGGTGACCGTGGCGATCCGTCGCATCAACCTGGACAACGCAAACGGAAGAACGCTGCTCGACTACGTCGATCGCGGGCGCTACACGATCCTTCCGAATACCGCCGGCTGCTATTCGGCGAAGGACGCCGTGCTCACCGCGCAGCTGGCGCGGGAGCTGCTTGGAACCGACCTCGTAAAGCTCGAGGTGATCGGCGACGCGCAAACTTTGCATCCCGATGCGCGCGAAACGCTCGCCGCCGCCGAAAAACTCGTGAACGAAGGTTTTACCGTGTTGCCGTACATCGGCGACGATCCGATTGCATGCCGGCAACTCGAAGAACTCGGTTGCGCGGCGGTGATGCCGCTGGCCGCTCCGATCGGTAGTGGGCTGGGCGTCTGCAATCCCTACTCGATTCGCATCATCAAAGAACGCGCCGGCGTACCGGTGATCGTAGATGCCGGCGTCGGAACGGCTTCGGATGCGGCAATCGCCATGGAGCTGGGCGTGGATGCATTGTTGATGAATACGGGCATCGCACGCGCGCGCGAGCCGGTGCTGATGGCGGAAGCCATGAAGCACGCGGTGATCGCGGGACGCCAAGCGTACCTTGCGGGACGCATGGAGAGGCGACTCTATGCCGATGCGTCGAGTCCGATGCAGGACCTGATCTCCACGCGGGCGCACTGAACCGGTCGTGCATCATCCGCTGCGTTGGATCATTCCGCCGCTGATCGTTCTCGCCGGCATAATATGGATTTATCTGCCGTGGCGCCGCCATCATATCGCGCAACGCGAGCGGCCCCATAACAACCCGCACAAGCCGGTTAGCCGCAACTGGGCCGGCAGCGTGCTTGCAGTTACGCTCATCGTCGCCTTCATCTCGGCCTTCATCCTGCCGTAACCAACTATCGCTTTCGTGCCACAGCGAACCAGTGGACTGCACCGCTGAGCGGGTGTTCTCGATGTGCCCACGATCCGGCAATTTGGTCGACGCCGTGTTCTTCCAAAGACTCGACCACAAAGAATCGCTCCAGCAGCACGCGTAGCCGCTCGCCGTCGAAAAACGCATGTGCTACGCCGCGTTCGTCGCCTAAGGTGGGTGCAAAGGTCGAGGCGTCGAGACGGTCACCCTGGCCGAAGCGTGTATCGCGCGACGAGCCGAAGGTGGCGAAGAGCAAGCCCCGCTCGGCGAGATGCTCCGCCAGCCACCGCACTCGTTCGGCGACCGTCGAGGTCGTGCCGTGAAGCAGGCCGTGCGTTGAGAGCGCAGCTGCAAAATCCATCCCGACGCCGATAGGGGGCGTTTCCGCCGCAGCGCTTCCGTCGTTGATCGCGACGACCGTAAAGCCTGCTCGACGCAGCGCGTTGGCATTTCGACCGCGCCCCGAGGCAAAATCGAGGATTCGGGCCGGCCGGCCACGCAGGCGCGCGATCAAACGTTCGGCCAACGGATGCGCTGCCGCAATGGTGCGTTGGCTTTGTGGCGAACCAGGCGGCTCTGACACCAAGACCTACTTCGAGAAAGGGCAACAGATGCTTGGCGAAGGCGACCAACTTCCATCGGTGACGCTGCTCGACGATCGAGGGACGACGGTAACCACAACGGACTTCCTCGGCGGACCACTCATTCTGTATTTCTATCCCAAGGACGACACCCCAGGGTGCACCAGCGAGGCCTCGCAGTTCCGAGATATGCAGGGGGAGTTTCAAAAAAAGAAGGCACGGATCGTCGGCGTCAGCCGCGATTCGGTCGAATCCCATCAGCGCTTCAAGAAGAAGTTTTCCATCCCGTTTACGCTGCTTGCGGATACGGAGTCGAAACTTTATAAGGCGCTCGGCGTCACCGCGCGCTCGACCTTTCTCATCGACGATAGCGGCCGCATTACAAAGGTCTGGCCGAAGGTCAAGGTTGACGAGCACGCCGAGGAGGTCCTCGCGTCGCTGCCCTGACGCTAACCATCGTCGGGTCGAGTCCGGCGATGCCGCGTCCTGGGGGTGCATGCAGTTCGTACTTGCTCCAAACGCATCACGCAGCGGTGCTCTTCGACGTCGGCCCTGGCGCGGCGGGGAAATTGCAGCTTGCAATTGATTACGCGCGACTCGATGCGATCGTTATCTCGCACATGCACGCGGACCACTTTCTCGACCTCGTCTCGCTGCGCTATGGCTTGAAGTATGGGCCGCGGCTACGTCAATCGGAGCTGCCGCTCTGGCTTCCTCCTGGTGGGACCCCGGATCTCGACGCGCTTGGCGTGCTCGTTGGACGCGACTCCGCGAGCGATTTTTTCGCGGAGTCCTACGCCGTGCGCGAGTACGATCCGGCGCAAGAACTTACGGTAAAGGATCTCACCCTGAGCTTTCGGCGTACGCGTCATTCCATCGACGCGTTTGCGATCCGCGCCGAATGCAATGGCGCGAGCATGGTTTATTCGGCCGACACGGCTCCCTTCGACGCGGTCGTCGAGTTCGCGCGCGGATGTTCGCTCTTTCTTTGCGAAGCGTCGCTCGGACTCGGTACCGAGGAGGGCGAACGCGGCCATTCATCGGCGCCGGAAGCCGCGAAGATGGCCAACGATGCGGGCGCCGGCCGGCTCCTGCTCACTCACTACCCCGCCAGTTGCTCAGCCACCGACCTTATTCGAGAATCAAGAAGCTTCTTTGGTGGTCCGCTAGCGGTCGCCGAAGACGGACTAAAGATCGATATTTCCGCTTTATCGCCGTAACTTTTGTCCTTCGATTTCGCTCAGGATGACAAAGTTCACGTCCTTCGACTCCGCTCAGGATGACAAGAATCAGGGTGACGGATGCGAGGCTAGTTTTCGGTTCGCGGTTTGTCGCGTGGAAGTGAGAACTGGATCAGGGCGCGTACGGGCGCGAGGCCGCGACTGATGACGGCGTAGGGCATGACCTCCAAGCCGAGCTCCCGCAGGCGAGAGGCGGCTGAAAGCAGTTCCCGTCCGTTGGTGACGACGTCCTCGAGGAGCAGCGCGCGCTGACCGGCTGCATACGGGCCCTCGACGTATTCGTTGGCGAAGGCGCCGTAGGCCTTGGGCTTCTTGCGCACGGCGATCATCGGAATCCCCGACATTTGCGAGACGGCCGTGGCGATCACGACGCCGCCAAGTTCGGTACCGGCGACGAGGTCGGGATTCACTTCGGCGATGATTGGGGTGAAGAGACGAGCGATTCGGCGGAGCACTTGAGGATCCGAAAAAAGGCTAAACTTGTCGATGTAGTAATCGCTGCGCACGCCGCCGGAAAGGACGTAGTCGCCGCGCGTGAGCGCGCGCTCGACGATGATCTTGCGCAGCCAGGTGAGTTCGGGAAGACCTAAATGCTCCATTGCCATGCATTCCATGACTCGAGGACCGGATTGGGATCGAAACCTTTGAAGTCGACGCTGATTGGTTCCATCTGCCGGCGCCACCAGAAGAAGATCTCGGGATTGTCACGAGCCAGCAGTCGCTGCGTTTCGAAGTACGCAGTCTTGCGGCCTGCGCGGTCGTAGTTTGTGAGCGCCGCGTTCTGGGCCGCCTGCATCTCCGGATTGCAGAAGCGCGAGTAGTTGTAACCGCCTGGCGGAACGTTCTGGCACATATATTGCGCGCTATCGTCGGGGTCGATTCCCGCGTACCAGCCGTTGACGGAAAGATCGAACTTGCCGAGCTGCAGGATTCCGCCCATGCCGGCGGGAGCGAAGAGAACGTCGCCGGGGAAGTATTTGATTTCGACCTGGATGCCGGCTTGCCGCAGCATCTCTTGCAACTCCAAACTGGCCTGACGCCGCGTCGCGTTCGAGTTGTTCGTCACTAGCACTAAGGTCAAGGGTTGACCGTTCTTGCGCATGATGCCGTCGGCTCCAGGGGTCCAGCCCGCTTCGCCGAGCAGCTCGCGCGCCTTTGCGGGGTCGTGTGGATAGCTGCGAACGCCGGGGTTGAACGCCCACATCCAGTCCGGAATGTCCTCGGTTGCTTCGTTCATTTGACCGTACGTGAGCGTGTCGACGAGCCGCTGTTTGTCGATCGCGTACGCGATAGCCAGGCGAACCCGCGGATCGGACAGGTTCGGCCGCGCGGTGTTGAGCTGAACGCGCTCGTAGCCGTTTACGTTGACGAAGGCGAGATGAATATCCGGCACCGATTTCAAGGCCGGGTAGGTCTCGGGCGAGGCTTGAAACATGAAGTCGATGGCGTGCGTCTTCAGCAGATTGACCGTCGTGTTCTCGTCGGGGATCATCTTGATCTCAATCCGATTCAGCCGCGGCCTTCCCAGGAAAAAGCCGTCGTTGCGCACCAACGTGATGTGATCGTTGCGCGACCATTCGACGAATCGAAACGGCCCGTCGCTGACGCTGGGGTTGTTATCGAACGGAATCTGGTTGATGTCGGCATACTTGGAAAGGACGTGAGCCGGTGCGACCGGCATCGGTTGATCGCTCATCGCGAAGAACGTGTTCACGAAGGGCGAGAACTTCTGCTTGAGGTGGACGACGACGGTGTAGTCGTCGGGCGTATCGATGCTCTTCACGTAGTCGTAGCCGTGCCGCGAGACGACGTTGTTGCGCGGGTTCATGATTGCCTCCCACGACCACTTGACGTCTTTTGAGGTCACGGGCTGCCCATCGGTCCACTTCGCGTCACGGCGCAGATGGTAGGTAATCGTAAGCCCATCCTGGCTAACGCCCCCATTCTCGGTTGAAGGTACGCCGGTAGTAAGAATCGGCACTGGATTTCCTTTTGCATCAGCCGAGAGTAAAGGCTCAAACAATAGGTTTGCGACGAAACCGTCGGTCGTGTTGGAGTTGAGCAGCGGATTGAGCGTCTTTAGATCGCTCTGCACTGCCACGCGCAAAACGCCGGGTTGGGTCCACGAATGTCGCCCCGTTGCCGACGTCCCATTGGAAACCTTCGAGCATCCCGCCAACACCACCGCCGCAAAAACGATCGCGGCTACCGCAGGTCTCACACGACCCTCTCACGCGGTTTCAGATAGTTCGTCGGATGCGGTGCTACGCATTGCATTTGGCGAGCCACCTGCAAAGTTTTCCTACACTGCTGCTTTCGGGCCGACGCGGTTTCCCGGGACCGGATCGTAGCGCTCGTGCCGCCAAGCATAGGTACCCAATCCCTGAGTGGCGGTGCGCAACTCGGTGATGTAGCGCGAGAGTTCGACCGCGGGAACGTAGGCCTCGACGACGTCAAATCCGGGTCGCTCGGCAGGATTCATGCCGAGAATTTGTCCGCGCTTACCCGTAAGCTGCTGGATGACGGTGGAGGTGTAGGTGGTCGGCACGATCACCTGCACGTGCGCGATCGGCTCGAGCACGACCGGATTGCACTTGGGAAGCGCTTCGCGGACGCCCATGCCGGCGGCGGTCTTGAAGGATTGCTCGCTGGAATCGACGTCGTGGTATTGACCGTCGAAGAGGGTCACGTGTAAGTCCGTCACCGGATGACCGCCCGGGCCGTGCAGGAGCGCCTCGCGCACCCCCTTTTCTACTGCGGGGATGAATTGCCGCGGAACGACGCCGCCAACGATCTTATCGTCGAAGGTTACGCCCGCGCCGCGTTCGCGCGGCTCGAATCGCAGCCAGACGTCGCCAAACTGGCCGTGTCCGCCGGTTTGATGCTTGTAGCGCGAGTGAATCTCGGTTCCACCGGTGATCGTCTCTTGATACGGAATCGTGGGTGCCGCGGTCTCGACCTCGACTTTGTATTTGCGGGCCAGACGCTCGACCGCAATCGAAACGTGCTGCTCCCCGCTGCCGAGAAGAAGCATTTCGTGGGTTACGTCAGCGCGATCGAGGCGCAGCGCGGGGTCCTCGTCGACGATACGCGCGAGCATCTGCGAGATCTTCGCCTCGTCGATGCGTTCCTTCGGCTTAATCGCTACGGCGAAGACGGGTTCGGCTACCGGCACTCGCGGCAAAAGTACCTTGTGACCGTTGGACGTTAGCGTATCGCCGGTCGCGACCGAGTCGAGCCGGCCGAAGGCAACGATACTCCCCGGTCCCGCCTCCGGAATTGGCTCTTGCTTCTTGCCCTGGAGACGGTAGAGCCCACCGAGCCGTGCCTTCTCGTCGCGCCTACTAACGTTGGTCAGCGTCGCATCGGCCTTGACGGTTCCCGATAGGATTCGCGCGATCGAGAGTTTACCGCTTTGCGGATGGATTGTCGTCTTGATGATGCGCGCGATTACTGGGGCACTGGGATCCGGCGGAATCGGCCGGCCCTCGGCGTCGAGATGAGGTGCGAGCGCCGGCGATGGGAACCACTTTTCGATCGCGCGCACGAGGGCGGCGACGCCGGCACCCGATTGGCCGGCGGCGACAAGAACGGGGACTACTTGATCGTGGCAGCATTCGCTGCAGAGGTCGCGTTCTATCTCTTCAAGCGTGGGCTCCACGCCCTCGAGCAGCTCTTCCATCAAGTGATCGTCGAAGTCGGCCATCGCCTCGAGCAACTCAACGTGCTTGCTGCGGACGAGCTCCTCCAAATCGGCTGGAACGGGTTCCGGGTTCTCGCTGAGCTGCCCGGAACTAGTGGGGGGAGTAAAGCGATAGGCTTTGATTTCAGCAAGATCGACGTAGCCGTCAAACTGTTCCGCACTGCCCAGGGGCCACTGCTCCGCGACCACGTGGCGGCCGTAGGCGCTCTGTAGCGCGGTGAGCGTCTGCGAAAAATCGGCGCCGGGACGGTCCATCTTGTTGATGACGAAGAGATGAGGCATATGCGTCGACTCGAGATAATCGACGATCGCCTGCGTCTGCACGACGCGACCCGGGTCGGCTTCGACGACAACGACCGCAGCGTCGACACCGGCCAGCGCCTGCTTCGTCTCTTCGAAGAAGTCGACGAACCCGGGAGTGTCGACGATGGTGATCTCAACCTCGTCGCCGCCGGTATGGGCTAGCCCGACGGTCGTCGACTGTAAATGGGCCGCGTCCTCGGGCTCGTGATCGGTGACGGTCGTACCATCCGCGATCGAGCCGCGCCTTCCGATCGCGCCGGTATGAGCGAGGACGGCTTCGACCAGCGAGGTTTTGCCGGCGTGGTGCGGTCCGACGAATGCGATATTCCTTAGGCGCTCAATATCCGCCAATGCCTTTGTCCCCTTAAAAAACGATTGTTAGCGGCGTTTCGCCGCGGTCTTTTTCTTTTTGACGGCCTTCTTCGCGTGCCCGGCTGCGAGCCGCTGTGGTTTCGCCGGAGTCCGAGCCGCCGGCTTCTTGGCCGCCGGTTTCTTGGGCGCCGGTTTGATGGCCGCGGGTTTCTTGACCGTCGCTTTCTTGAGCGTCGTTTTCTTGGCCACCACCTTCCCGGCCGCGATTTTCTTAGCGGCCGGTTTTTTAGCGACCGATTTGCTGACGGGTTTTGGTTTAGGGTGGGGCGTCGCCATCGTTTTTGTCGCCGGGCTGGGTCGCTTGGCCGGAGGCTTTTTCGTCTTCGGCGCCTGCGCGGGCGGCTTGGCCGGCTTCCGGGGCGCGCTGGAACTGCCCTTTGGGTCCTTTTTCTTCGGAGGAGGGCTCGGCTTGATGTCGCGCGTGGCCTTGGCCTTGGTGGCCGACGAAGAAGACTCAGCGGTTCGTCGCGAGGAGCTCGCGGTTGGTGGAGCGGTTGCGCTGGGACGCTTTGAGGTCCGGGCCGAATCGGTGGCGCGCTTCTTGGAGCCGGTATCGCGGGTCGAGCGGCCCGCACGATGTCCGGATGCGCTTTCCACCTGCTCCGGCAAGCCAAGCTCGGCTCGACTGAAGCCGGTGATGCTGCTGCCGGGGGCGCTAGGCTGGCGATGCGCTTTGTCCTCCGCTTCGAGGTGCTCGCGTGTCGCGCGAAGAGCGACTCGGGCCAAACGCCCGGCAACCGGGAAGACTACCTCATTAACCCGCGCTTCGTCGAGCAGTTGAAGGGCGACGTCAAAACCATTGCCCTGGTCCTTTGGGCTATGCGCATCGGAGCCGATTGCAATTCCAACTCCCCGCGCTTTGGCTTTGCGTATCAGCCTCGCGTTGGCCTCGAGATATCTTTTCCGGCGTTCCTCGAGGGGCTCGCGGTAAACAAACCGCGTGTTGACTTCGACCGCTAAACCGCGGCGGTGAGCGACGTCGAGCAGCCGATCCTCGTACTCTTCGAGCTTCTTTTGCGGCGGCCAACGGCCAAACGTCGCCGGAACGTAAAAGTGCCCCACGATATGGGCGGGGAGCTTCTCGAGATCCTCGAGCAGCTTGGCTATGTAGAGTTCCCAAAGCTTGTCGGCGCCAACGACCTCGCTGAGCCCGCTGAACTCCTCATTATCGAACGGCCATAGCCAATCCGCGCCCTTTTCCGGGTGCTGGATCGGAACAAAGTGCACGGAGCGGATGATTCCATCGGGCCGCAACGCATCGATGATATTTTGAGCGTCCGGACGCGCCCGCGGATCGTTATCCATCTCAGCACCAATGGAGAAGCGCATCCCCCGACGCAGCCCTTCGGAAACGACCGCGGCGTGCGCGACGTCGACGCCGGCCGTCTCGGCAGCGCCGAGCAAGTCTCCGGCTTGCGCGAGTTTCAGCGCTCGCCGCACGGTGTTGACGGCACCCGGATCCTCAAAAGTCAGGTAGTTCGCGTGATCGGCGACCATCAAGAAGCGAGGCGAAGCGCGCCTGCAGGCATGGTAGAACCAAAGGAAAAGCATCCGCGCCGAATACGCGATTGGTCGCTCCTCGGTGTAAGGGCGGTGCTCGCCCTTAGCGTGGCCGTGAACGTCTGGGATGGCGGCGATCCGGGGATCGCTCATGCGGCGGGACATATCAAAAGAGGGCGGCTCCAAATGAGCCGCTCCAGAGGACCTTCGCGGATGGTAACAAGGATACGATACGCCACCTTCGTTAAGGTTGGCGTCTAACCGCGGTAGCCCTCCATCGCGAGAAGTCGGGCTTTCATCTCCAGGCCGTAAAAATAATCGTGGAGATCGCCGGATGAGTCGACGACGCGATGGCATGGGAAGATAAGCGGAAGCGGATTTCGCGCCATCACGCGACCGACTGCGCGCGCGGCGCGCGGTCGACCGATCTGTGTTGCAACCCAGGCGTAGGAACGCACCTCACCCGGCGGAATGCGAGCCGCCGCGCGCAGCGCAGCTTGCTCGAACGGCGTCAGATCGCTGATATCGATGACGGCATCATCAACGGTCCAGGTATTGAAGAAGCCATCCAGAGCGCGCACGAGCCAGACCGGCGCCTCTCCTTGGACGACGTGGCGGCGTAAGCGGCGCTGCGCGCGGTCAACGACCTCTTCGAGCGGCTCGCCGGTATCGAGGCTAACATAAGCGATTCTGCCCAGTTTGAAACCGACGTAGACTCTCCCAAGCGGCGTCGCGACCGCAGAGAGAACGATTGGATGGCTCTTCCCCTTGAGCGCGGCGATGTGCTGAACAACCTTTTTGGCGAGGTCGCACGAGGGCTCGGGCCGCGGCAAGCAAGACAGGCAATAGGCTACGCCTTCATACTGTTCGTACATTACCTGACAGGATGGGCAGGCTCGCAGATGGCTGTGAACGGTCTCTTTCAGCGAAGCTTGACACTCGCCGTGAAGCTCGTCCCACAGCGCCTCGACGTCACGACAACGCATGTAGGGGCACTCCTTCGGGGGTAAATCGTCCGATTTGCGGGCCGAGAATGCGCCGCAAGATGCGCACCGCTCGATGCACGTGCGATTTGACCGTGCCGATCGGCTGATTGAGGATTTCGGCGATCTCAGGATGGCTGCGCCCTTCGATAAACCGTAGCGTCGCCGCCGCGCGCAAGTGCATCGGCAGCTGCAGCAAAGCTCGCTCGACGAGGGCGATCTCGGTGTTCTGCTCGACGATGGTCTCGGGCTGAGGCGGCCCCTCGTTTGACTCGCGCAGGATCGCGTCGGGATCGGCCAGCGCGTCGAGCGCCACGTTGGAGGGACGCTTGCTCCGCAACCGGTTGCGGGTGACGTTGAGGGTGATCGTGTACAGCCAGGGCTGCAGGCGAAGATCGGCGCGCTGCTCCGTCGACATTTTTCCGAGCGCCCGGTAGGCGCGAACGAACGCGTCCTGGACGATCTCTTCAGCGTCCTCTCGGTTGCCCGTCATGCGCAACGCGAAACCGTAGAGCCGGCGCTGATAGTCGTCGACGATGCGTTCGAAGCTCTCTACGCTTGGAGCCGAGTCGGCCGGCGGCCGCATGGCCGCGGTCCGCCCGGAAGTCATCGCTGAAGGCACGTATACTCCTGCGAGGAGTGGTGCGAGCGCGCTCATACAGTGCCCCCGACCACCGCTGCTAGGGCCGTGGTTTCACGCTCGCACTAAAAACTCCTGAGTCTCGGGATCCGCCGGGGCTCGCCGCAGGGGTTTTAGCGGGCGTTTCTAAAGCATCGCCATGCCGCTTGTCTCGGGTCGCGTGACCCGGAAACTTTGGAGAACCGCTTCGCTCGCAGGGCGACGAAGCGGTTTCTTTTTGCCGTCTAAAACGAAAGGTGCCGTAGATGCAGCAAGCCATCGAACCGACGGAGATTTCGCTGGATGCATACACGATGTGCAGCTTTTTACCCAATCTCGAATCGGCGCGAGCGCTGCCCCTCGTGCTCATCGGGTACCGTCAGAGCGAGGATCCGTGGTTTGTATGGCTCGTGCCCAAGGATGGGGTCGATCCCGCCGGACTCACCGACGATCCGTACTACGCGAAAGTCTTACACGACCCACAGGCGTACTTCAAGAAAAAACTCGCTAAATACGTCGAGAAAACGGGCTGCGTCAAGCGTGGTATCGAGATGCTGATCGATTGTCATCAGAACCACCTGGCATTTACGCCCCTCACCGAACTGAGGGAGCAGCCGTTTCGCCACCCGTTGCAGGTGGAACTCGTAGGAGCCTTTTAGTCGTTCCGTAGGGGTCGTTCTCACCGGCCGCGGCTCGAATCGAGCGCCGATAGACGATACGCACCGGCACCGAAGCCGGCGGCCCGTTTTCCTGTAGCTGCGCGTTGATGGTTAGGGTTACGCTCAGAGCTCGAAGGATTGCGTCGTCGAGCGCATAGTACGCGGTCCCGTCCATCCGCATATTTCCCGAAACGGTCGCATCGGCGTGGCCTGGCAATGCGCCCGACATCGGACCCTCGGCTTCGAATCGCACGGCCACGGTCTGGTGCCCATTGATCGGGCCGTTCGTGCCCGGCCGTAAGAAGCCGCGCAGTACCGTGGCTCCGCCGAGCGGCGACGTTGCGGCAAATGGGAGGCGCCCATGCAGGTTGCGGATGTCGTGCAGCGTCGCGGCGTCGAGCTCCACCGCAAACGGCTGGTTGAGAATCGTCAAAAAGTCCGGGTCGTTGTCGATACGATCTTCGAACGAGCCGGTCGGCAGCAACATCTGAACGAACAGCGCCTTGGCGCTACTCTTTCCGCCGGGTGAGTCGCGAGTGTACCGAGCTGCGGCCTCAAAGCGCAGGGCTTTGCCCTCTCGGTGGATCGATAAGCGTTCCGTACCAGCATATGAGATCCGCGATACCGTCGTGTTCGACTCGATTCGGTACACGTCTTCGCCATTGGTTGCGTACCGTAAATCGCCGTATGCCGGCCGCGTAACCGATAAGAGCCCGACAACCAGGGCAAATCCGAGTTTAATCGTGAGCTCCGTTTCTTCCGAGGGGCCTTTCTTCTACATTATCACCCGCTGCAAGAGCGCTGGGCGCCTAAGTACGCTTGAGCGTCGCCCTGGGACGTTGAGCGAGGAAGAAGCGGACATCCGCCGTCCCTTCGCAGACGATGACCGCGTCGGCGTCGGCGTAGGTGCGCCCGTCGACGTCGATGATGAAGTCACCGGCCGCGAGGCCGGCGAGCGTGCGGTGAACGCTTCGAGAGAACTTGTCGTGCGGCGCGCGCGAACCGATCGCTTCGCGAACGGCAAATTTGAGTAAATCACGGATGCGCAGCGGCGTGGCAAGCGCGAAAGTGCCCGAGCCGCCGACGGCGACTGCGTGGAGATCGAGCGGTACCTTCACGCGGATCATCAGCGGACATTTTCTGCCGTATCGAGGAGCTGCCTGCTGCCGGGGATAAATGAATCGGTCAATGTCCTTCGGGAACGTGCCGGCTGACATGCTGGCGGGCGCAGCCGAGAAGCTTCTCGCGAAGATGGACGAGACGGACCTCGCCGTCTTTTACGATCGTGAGCTGTCCGCTATGCCGCCGGACGTGTTTGATGCGTTCATCGAAGCGGTCTTTACCGCGTTTCGAGAACGCGGCGAATCCTCCGAGGACGCGGCCGAAGGCGCCGGCACGACGCTTGAAAGCATCGCCAAGCGAGAGAGCCGAGCGGCCAGCGCGCTTCTTGCCTATGCCCGCGGCAACTCCGAGCTCCTGAAAGAAGCAACGACGCTCTTCGTCCAGCAGCGTCCGGATCTTATTACGATGCTACCGCCCGTTCTGCGGGACGCGCTAGCCGAACGGCTAACGCGGAGCGTGTCCTGAGAGAGCCTCCGCGCCGTCGTCGTTCGGATGACGAGTCGCGGGGAGGCGGCTTACCGCTCTTTCCGCTAGTTGTCGTCGTCGTCTTGGCGGGACTCTTGTTGGGCGGCGTTTTGGCGCACTTCTTCGGAGGTTCGAGCGGCGCGCCAAACTCGGTTCCTACGGCCCTTGCGGTAATCCCCTCGCCGGCGGCTCCGTCGACGCCGAACACGATCGCGACTGCAACCGCGTCGCCGACCCCACTCGCAACGCCCACGGCGTCGCCGTCGATAGCGCCGTCGAAACGGCCGGTCGCAACGGCTACGCC
>JBAVTZ010000049.1:0-2198 GCA_049696515.1 Candidatus Cybelea sp.
ACGGGTTTAAGCTTTTTTCGAGAAAGGTGATCACATGACGCGCGTACTTTTTGTCGGCCAGGATCCGGAAACGGTGGATTTTACCGATCCGGCTTTGCAGCCAGGCTTGAACGCGGAGAAGATCCAGGCCGGTATAGCTCTCGCGGCAACCAAGATCGCGGAGCGTGGTTGGATCGGGGACCTTTGCATGATCTCGCCCGACGACGCCGGGATAGCCATGCTAGAGAAACAACTCGGCAGCACAACCTACGATTGCGTGGCAATAGGTGGGGGGATGCGGTTGCCGCCTAAGGCCCTTTTGACTTTCGAGAAAGCCGTGAACGCAATCCACAAGGCCGCCCCGGGCTCCGCCATCGCCTTTAACACCAAGCCCGAAGACACGGCTGAAGCAGCAGCCCGCTGGCTAAAATCCGATTAGCGCGTGAATTTTCATAGTTACCTTGTTCACACCTTACTTCCGGTTCCGCAACATTGCGGCGATCCGGAAATGTGAGCATGTATTCGTAGGCCACTACCGCACACGCTTGAGCATATCCCGAAGGCGGAGTAAGCGTGGCGACTCGCGGTGTGCCGCCATGGGCGCATTCGTCTACTACACCGAGCTCTCCGTCAATGGCGAAGACGTTCCCATTGTTCGGGTCGGAACAGCCCCCGGCCCGGAATCGGCCTCGCGATTGCCACGAGCCGCTGCGATTGCCGCGTTGCAGGTATCTAGCCAGGCAACTCAGGAGACTGAATGATGCACGCAGGAACCAGTCCGCTGATGACGTTTGGCCCGTTGGTGCTCGTGGTGGCGCTCCTCCTGTTTTGGGCCTTTAAGCAGCACCGTTTGGGCAAGAGCCTGCCTTACATTATCGGTGGAAGCGCGCTACTCGTTGGCTGGTGGTATTTCCTCGAACACAATCGCTGGCTCTTTCACAGCCAGCCCATCGCCATCCCGGCAACCTTGCACTTGGTGCTGAACGTTGCGGGCGCGCTCTTTGGGTTTGCGCTCGTCGGCGGCCTGCTCTATTACCGAATTGCGAGGCATACCAACGACACCCCACCCTTTTACCGATACGCACTTTGGGTTTTGCTCGCATGGAGTTTTGGCACGACGTTCCTTCTCCGTTACTAGTGGCTCGACGAAGCGACGAAGCCAGAGCGCTCGTCAGGGAAGCGTTAGCCGAGTAGGACATGGAGCCCGCCCGGCGGCCATCGGCATTATCGAAGCATAAGACGAGAGCACCGGCATATTTGAATGAACCGGCGCTCTCGTTTGCGACTCCTCGTCGCAGAGGGAGAATGCAGATTATCTCTGTGCTGCCACCGTGCCGAGCGGTGTGTCGAAGCTCCCCGAAAAGACTGCAAGCGGTGTACCGCCGGCCGGGTAGCTGAAAACCGCGCCATTGTCGTTACCCGCGTCGCCGCAATAAACAACACCCTTCGCGATCCAGGTCTGCGCGCAGTCGCTGGATTCCTCAAACGATATCGTGCCCTGCAACGTCGCCTTCGTTCCGCTGATCGTGTACTGATACATCTTGTTCGTATCCTGATCGAAGACGGTCATAAACTTGCCGTCCCACTGGACGGAGCCGGGGAACTCTACCGTGTTGCTCGTCGTGATCGTTTCGGCTTTATTGCTGCCCTTCGGGAGCTCGACGAGTCCAAAGTTACCGCTGCTGGTAAAGCCGTCAGCGAAGAGATTCCCTTGGTTGTCGTAGCCATCGAAAAACTCTGCGTCCAACGGTGTGGGGATAAGGGTGCCCGAGCCGGTCGCGTTCTTGTAGAGGTCAATGTCGCCCGTAGACAGCCCATCCAAGATCCCGACTGCGAGGTCGCCGTTGGTATCCATGGCGCAGCTCGATGGCATGCTGCCGTCGGAGACAGAGAGCGTCTTGATCGGGGTCTGAGGAACCTTGTACTCCGTGATCTGGTCACTACCCGCGACGATCCAGAAGGTCTTCTTCCCGTAGCCGAAGAGGACGTTCGTGCACCCTTGGCCGCCGACGTTATTGATCTTACCGATCTGCGCATCGCTCTTCGGATAGTCGAAAATGCTGGCATAAGTACCGTAGAAGTTGATGACGTACTCAAAGTACTTCGACTTTACACGCTTGTCGGGAAGAATCGTCGTGTAACTCGGCAGCACGGTCAGATTATGGTGCGCGGCCGCTACCAGCCTACCGTTCACCGAGAGTGTCCTACCGATGTATACG
>JBAVTZ010000050.1:0-2941 GCA_049696515.1 Candidatus Cybelea sp.
ACGCCAGGACTCACCCAAGACGAGGATGAGGTCGTCCAGGTCTATCGCGACCGCAGCGACGTGCCATTCGATCGCTATCGCGTCCTCCTGCGGGCAATCCCAAAGCGCGACCTAACGAGTCTCACCAAGTTGTCTTCGGGCACGATCAAGATGGCTCGACAGGGACGGACGCTGCCACAACCCGGGAACCAGCAGCGTCTCTTAAGAGCGATTGTCACGTACTTCTCTGACCAACCGCTGCCCACGTTCGAGAGGATCGAGCACCTCGATCCCGCTGGCATCGCCGAGGAGATTCACGCGCGAGCTTCAGCCGAAATGGGTCCGCGAGGCCCGTCCAAAGCGGCGCTTGCGACAGCGCGCATCGAGATTGTAGCCACGTACAAAGAATGGATCGCCACCGCGGTCGGGATGCTGGGCCTTTAAGGCGAATTCCCTAACCGACTGCAACCTCGGCCGGTGCGAAGGATAGTTTATGGCTAAATTTCCTAATCGATGCCGATATTCGCTTCGCAACCCGATGGTTCGGGGGACGTGTTGCCGATTCGAAGTGGGATGATCGTACTGTGGTGCGAGATGCGTGGGACGACGGGTCGACTATCGTCACGGCAAATAGTTCTGACTTCGTACGATACTTGCTTGAGCACCAGACGACGCATCCGTGCCAAGCTGACAAATGCCACGATCTCGCTGGTTTAATGGTTCTGCCAAATCACGAGTTTCGTGCGAAGCTGGCGTTCGAGCAGTCGCAGAGAGACGGTTACGCGCGGGCTTCGGCTGGCTCACATTGGACGACGTTTCGAACCAAACTTTATACGTAAAGTATCACGTAGGTGGGACGGTGGAGATACGGCGCTTCCCACTCTGCCCATATCGCGAGGATGCGGACTCGCAACCGGATTGGTACGCAGGTCTGAACCCGGTTAAGCGAGGCTGACAGCCTCGCCGACAACGGTAAAACGACGAAGGGCCGCCATATTGGCGCGAAATGCCTCAGGCCGATCGCCGCGCACCTCGCACAAACGGATCGCGCCAATCTCGGTCGAAGTCGGATGCCGATCGCGATGCCTGGCGCATCAACCTCGCGACGTGCCGCAGCCCTATCGTCAGCGCCACTTTCGCCGCTTCAAGTCACGCCTCGCAAGCAATGCCAAGCGCGCCCGTATGCGTGCCAAGCATGGAGAGTGCCACGGGCGGAAGCCCTCGCACGCGTGCCCACGCCATGCGCCGCATGTGGGAAGTGGGTCGTCAAGCGCCCTCGTCGTCATTGCGATGGGTGCATTCCAGCCATGCGCCTTGCACATGCCGATAAGGTCGTCATGGCGGCACGCCGAGCCCTCGCGGAGCGCGCCGCCACCGGTGATGATCCTGGGAATAGCCGCGAGGCGAACCGCAAGCGCAGCATGGCCAACGCTGAGCCTCATCGGCGTAATCACGAATGGGCACGCGAGCACGGCGGCGAGCCGCTCGATGCGGCGTGACTTCGCCGCGAGGTGGCTCCCATGCTCCGCGCATATCCTTTAAACGCCATCGCGAGGGCAACGGGCGTCTCCCTCGCGGCATGCTCACGGATACGCTCCGGATCACAACTGCCGCATAAGCGGCATTGGGAAACCATAAAAGCGATTATTAGAAGGAGATGTACGCGCCTAGGGCCTACCGGTTGTCAAGGCCAAGGTGAACAATGGGGATAGCTTTTATGTCGTCTGATTCCGCTTCGGAACGACTCCATCGCGGTTTCTTCAGCGTTGAAGAGATCGAGTCGGAAGCCGGGGACTTTACCGAAGTTATTATGCGCACGTTCGACCCGGTCGGGGACTTATGTCTACCGGCCGGCCATAAGCCGTTGACAACCATCGGTTATCGGTGGCCCTGTGGATGCGAAGCCCTCGGAGCAGCAAGTCTCAGCTGGGTCAAGAGTTGCCTCTGGAAGGCATGCCAAGCCCACGACACTTTCCAGGAGGGCCCACTATTCACGAGAGACCCGGATACGCAACGACAGGACACAATCGTGCCGCGCGGCGAGGCGCTATATCGGCCAGGAGAAATACTCGTTAAGCACGTTGAGGACTCAGACTCACATGCCGACCTATAAAATCATTCTATCCTTCAAGCGATCCGATGCTAAGTAGTCTGCGATGCCATAATTACCGATCGCCGGAACAGATCGACTTACCTCTTGCAAAAATCACCGCCTTGATAGGCCCAACGGTGTGAAAAGAACCTCGCACGTTCACGGTCGAGAGGCCCGAAGCCGCACTCAGGCGCAACTAGAGCGTGTTCGCTGCGCCATATTCATTGGAGCGACCCGTCCAAGAGAGCGTGCGTTGCCCCTTCAGCATCGCGCTACTGTGACCGCGGTCGGTGAGCGCCTTAACTTCCCATCCGATTGGTGCCGTGAGCCATCGTTTCACGGTATTTGAAAACTCGGTGCACCGTACGTGCGAAAAAGTTATACGCAGAGACAATACAAAAAGGAAACGCACCCAAGCATGAAGATACTCATCCCGCTCTTTGTGATAGCCTCGATCTTAGCTAGCGTAAATCGGGGCGAAGCAGCGCAGACTCATATTAGCTGCAGCAAGACGACCATCTCCAAAATATACGCGCCTACGGGTCCCTCCGGCGCTGGAACCGGACGCGTTTTCTTTCGTGACGGGCGCTCTGCCCAGTTATCCGGCGCTCCATATGGGCCCGACTGGCGGCGACTTCGTATCGGCGACCAAACACTCGTCTGCGCCGATACCAGGCCAATGACGGTTACCGACCACTATCGCACCATTGGTATCGTTGATTATACGGCCAATTTGATCTTCACGTCAGATATGGGGCCCGAAGGCGCATGAACCCCCTTCACTCCCGAAGTTCGCTTCGTCGCATGTGTTATACTACTTGTCGATGACTGCGGAAGAAGTAAGACCCCTGGTACGACACAGGGTAGAGC
>JBAVTZ010000051.1:0-14644 GCA_049696515.1 Candidatus Cybelea sp.
CTGGTGGTCTTTAACGAGGACGTTGAGCGTGGCCGCCAGCCTTTGAGCATCACTAGTCATCGACCCGTCGCCGTTTTCGGTCATTCCGGAGATTCCCTCCGCGGGCCGGACGCGGAGCTAGGATTGACAAGGAACTCGTCTACGCTCTTGAGCGGCTCCTATTCGACAAGCGTTTTTGGCTCGGCGTTCTAGTTACGAGGGTACAAGGCGATACCAGTGGGGCCGTCCAGCCCTGTGTTCGGACCGGTGATGAATCGAATGGGGCCGACGTTGCCGCGAGCGCTCGAAGCATATGCGGTGATGGAACTTGTATACGCGCCGGGGTTTGCGACGTAAGGGTTGCGGGATGGATCTAATGCGATTCCGGCTGGATCATGCAACTGAGTCTTGGAGCCTTTAATTTCGCGAATCGGCGCAACGTCGCCTTTCGTGCCCGGGGCATAAACCTTTATGGGGCCGTCGGAATGGCCTGTATTGACTACGTAGATCTCATTTGCGGAATCTACAGCGATAAACGTTGGACCGAGCAGCTTCGTCCGGTGCCCTTCAATTACCCGAGTCGGAGAGATGTCGCCGTTTGCGCCCGACGCGTACACAGTCACACGACTGGTCAGGTAATAATTGGTCACGTATATGTTCGACATTGCATCCAGCGCGATGCCGTGGGGATCTTCGAGCTTCGTCTTGTGGCCTTCGATCGTGCGAACCGGTGGCACGTTGCCATTCGCTCCGGGAGCGTAGACCGTTATATTGTCGGTATTGAATGAGTACGCGTAATTAATAACATAAATAGTACCTTTGGCATCGACGGCGATGCTGCTGGGGCCGATCAAGTGCGTCGCAGGTCCCGCGATCTCCCTGATGGGCTCCTCGTTACCATTGGCGCCGGCGGCGTACACTAGTACATTATTGCTGCCGGGATTCGTCACGTATATTTTACCACTTTTGTCCACCGCAATCCCGAACGGTTGGTTTAATAGGGTCTTGCTGCCGCTGATCGTTCGAATCGGAAAGATGTTTCCGGTCCCGCCGCTTCCGACGGCATAAACGGTCACGCTGTTGGCATCGTCGTAGCGGTTCGTGACATAGATACACGGGCAGAGACTTTGGCTAACTACGCCGCTTTTAGGGGCGGACGCGCCAGGAGCGATTTGGGACTGCGGTGCGCCGCACCCGGACAACGTTGCGAGGACGGCGCAAAGGGAAATCGTAGCGCGATTAAGGTACAAAGCCTTTACTTTTCTCCTTCTTTTTTAATTTAGTTGATGTAAAAAGGAACCCGGCTGATATGTTGTTTCGCGGAGTCGTGCAAACGAGCAGGTCATCACTACGAGGCGGTCGTGCCGCGGCAAGTCCGGCGGCTAGGCCGCGACCGGGCAGCCGTATCCGAAGTAATCTTTTGTGTGGTGCACCTTGTGCTGAACGAGGCCAGGCTGACGGTTATGCCCCACGCTCGAGCGTTCCCAAGCCTAATAAGCTTTTTAGGACGTCCACCCGCCGGGTAACTCCACAGACCAATTCCGCGCACGGGCACTTTGGGCTCAATGATGGTGTTGCCCTGTAGCCAGAACTGTGGGCTCGCGCCGCCGTGCCGATCTAAATCTCCTCCGTCGCGAAGCTCGATCGTGTTTACGACCGTACCAAAGTGGCCCGAAACGCGGACTTGGTAAATGTCGGTTGGGCCGGCCGTTTTCTTTGGGACGGCCACGGCCAGGTACGTTCCATCCCATTCAATTGCCGCAGCGCCGCGGCTAAGTTCTCGATTCAGTGAGATAATCGAAAGCGAAGCACCGTTTTTAGCGAGCTCCGCGAGCACCGCGTGGCGGTGGTTATCCTCGCCTTCGATGAAGAGGTTACCCTGCTCGTCATATGTACAATAGTAAAAGCTAAATAAGGAGGGGGCCATGTAGAACGCCGGCAGTCCTTGGGCGCTTTTATAGATTGCAATGTTTGCGGTTGACTTCCCGATGCCGCCTGCGACGGCAAGGTCTCCGGTTGTGGGGTCTACAGAGCAGCCGTACGGGTAGTTCCCATAGTCGTCTAGCGTGTTGGTCATGTCGTTCGAACCGTGCGGGTACTCCTGAATTTCCTGCGTATAGTCGTCGACGATAAACACGTCGCCCCTGCTGTCCGAACACAAACCCGACCGGCCGCCGTCCTGAATGCTACCGACGAACCTTCCACCGGGATACGTGTAATAGAAAACATCGCCAGACTCGTTGCTCACGTACAGCAGATCGTTATTCCGCGCTTGAAGCGACATCGGCGGACGATGCTGCCCAACATAGCCGGCGCTTACCGAACTCCACGGCATAGCGGCAGGAGACTCGCCAGTTGGCTGAAGTGCACCGCAGCTCGCGAGCATAACCGCCGCCATGCAAGTACAAAACGGGTATTTAAAAATGCGCATTTGCTTTACTCCCGAAGCAGCGTAAAGGAGCTACCGCTCAAAATGAGCGGCAGAGCATGACAAGGTGTACGGAGAAATTCGGGGCACTCTTTATTCCTACCTTTCAAATTACTCCTGCGGACGCGAGTGTGCCGAGAGGGTGTTAGCGGGAAGTCGCTACGGAAGGTTGTTATGCCCCCCTTTGTAGTCGAGCGAGCATTTCCCGATGGAATGCAGTACCCGGTGATCGACGATGGAGCCAAACCGGGCGGAGAAAGTCAGTGGCGAAGAACGTGGCGAGCGGAGCCACGTACAGAGACTACAGTATCGGCACGTGCGGCGCGACGTCGCGTCGTGTCAGCCCGAGGGCCCGGGGGTCGTCGTAGATCTCGATTTCGCGCTTAAAGGGTCGAAATCCCGAACGTAGGTAGAAGGCGAAAGCGTTGGGGTGATCGAGCGTACAGGTGTGCAGCCAGAAACGTTCGATGGGGTGCGACCATGCGATCTCGATACCGTGGTTCAACAACCAGCGCCCGGCGGCGGTATTTACCAGCGGGGGCGCCACGCCAAAGAGGCTGAGCTCGCATTGCCCGTCGACGCGAAAGTCGAGCTCCATGAGCCCTTCGTCGCCGTTTGGCGTCGTGAGGATATAGATTTCAACGCGGGGATCGCGCAAGATGCGTTCCAACTCGGCGTCCGGCATCACCAATCGCGAGGCCCATAAGTAGTCGTCACCGACACGATGGAAGAGCGCCCGGTAGCGCGCCAGATCGGGCTGCTCGAGGCGCTCGAGCTTCCATAAGCCTTTGTCAGGAGATGGCCGAAGCGCCGCCCGCTCGACCATCTCGAAAAAAGTCTGTACGCTGGCGACCTTGCCGCGCGGCACCGGATGGTAGCCGTCCTCTACCACGTAACTAGGAGGCGATCTCGGCGCTTGCGATTGAGCCTTCGTCCACGCGATAGGTGACGGTTGCCTCGGACTCGTGGCCATCGGCAAAGCCCGTCGCGTGCTCCTTGTCAATCACGGTCGCTCCCCTTGTCTCGCGGCTCACGATCTCGACCCGCAGTTGCGGGTTCTTCGCGAAAGTGTCGCGATAGGCAGCCAGGATTGCCGCCCGCGAGCGCAAGGTCGAGCCGCTGCGGTTAATGACGCTCGCGTCGGTCGCATAGGTCTCTGCAAAAACGCCGGCATCGTGATGGTTGAAGGCGTTGACCTGACGCTGCACGATCTGCTCGGGTCGCTCGCTGACGATCGAGGCCGCCTCGAACACGTGTCCATCCTTGATCACGCGGTCGACGGTGGCGATCGCGCGGATGTCCTGGGTCGGGTCCTCGCGTAAAGTCACAAGATCGGCCAGTTTGCCGGCTTCGATCGAACCTAATTGTTGCGAGCGCGCCATAAGTTCGGCCCCGCCGCGGGTCGCGGTCAGCAGCACCTCTCTGGCCGTGAGTCCGGATTCGACCATCGCCATCATTTCGGCATAGAGCGATGAGGCATGCTGGGTACCGATATTTCCTGCGTCGGTGCCGGCCGCAACGCGAATGCCGGCATCATAAACCCGCTTGAGGTTCCGCATCGCTGCATGCGGCGGTTCGGGCGTTCGCAGAGCGCGGATTCTCGCCAAAACGGGCGGCGAAAGCACTCCCTCGACGTCCTGCATGTTGAAAAGCGTACCGACCACCTCCGGATTTGCTATCCGCAGGTCTACCGCCGTCAGGTGCGGCTGTCCGTGAAATGTGTAGCCGTAGTTTCCGACGACCAGTAACGTCGGGCAGTAGATGATCTTGCGCGTCTGCAACAGGCCGATGAACTCGTCGTCAAGATCGGTATCGAAGACGCTGTGCGCCAAGATGTCGGTGCCCGACTCCACCGCGAGGCGGGCCGTTTCCAGTTCGGTTGCGTGAATGATTACCCGTGCTCCGCGCTCGTGGGCATATTCGATTGCCGCGCGCGCCACCGGCTGGAAGGCTACCGCCGGGTGAGCGGGCGTGACGATCCACCAGAACTTCACCAAGTCGGTTCGCGCCGCGATCTCTCGATCGATCAGCGCGCGAGCGGCCTCCACGGTGTCGATCTTGACGATCGGCGGATCGTTATACGGGTCGAGAATGGTGCGGTCGACGCTGGAGATAAGCGGTCCGGCAACCATGACGCGCGGACTTGCCGGCGTCCGTTGCGCGAGCGCGCGCACGTCGTAGTTCCAGAAAGGGCCGCCGACGTCGACCACAGAGGTGATCCCGGCCTGCAGATAGCGAGCAAAGGTGTCCTGCAGGTTGCCGCGGACCCACTGCAGCTCTTCGGTGTATGGACGCACCGAACGCAAATCGATCACGTCGGGCCTGGTGTAGAGGCCACCGGACTGAAAGAAGTGTACGTGGCTGTCCACCAGACCCGGAATGGTATACGTTCCAGCCGCGTTGATGACGAAGGCCGAATTGGGAACCGCGACCGTGTCTCGGGGTCCGAAGGCCTCGATCGTGTTGGCGCGCACCAGAACGGTCGCGTCGCGCATCGGGGTGAGATCGCTTCCAACGAATGCGGTCGACCCAACGATGGCGGTATATTCGTGGTTGGCGTTCGTCTCATGGACGCGCGGTATCGAGCTCATGGACGGCATAATCGGCAGTGCACTCAGTGCCGCTATGCGCGTCATCGCATCGGCTCGCGTTATCGGATCGTCAAAAGGCGTATGGAAGAAACAGATATCGTTCTCCCCGAGTGCTGTATCGAAGTTGAAACCCCTAATTTAGCTATCTGCTTCGGCACGTCCTGGGATACAGAGGCTCAACGCAGCTTCCACTGCCTGGTCTTCCGTCATCGCGGCGCCGGCAGCCATCAGGTCTGCCAGCGCTTGAGGTCCCAGCGCACCGTACAACGCGACCAGGATACGGTCGTACTCCTGCTGCTCTTGATTTCGGAGCCGCGCCGCTCCCATTGCCTGGAAGCGTGCGTCGGCATACCCGAGAACTTTTGCAGCGCCTTGATGTTGACAAGCCTCAACCTCGACGGCCTCATATTGCCGCAGCGCCGCCAGCGCCGCGAGATGTTGCAGCGCGTACCCCACGCGAACCTCGAGATGAAGCTCGCGGGCCAGGTCGAGTACCTCCAAAATTCGTTCCTGGGCTTCGTCGTACCGGCCTAACGCTACCAAGTACCCCGACATACCGTCTAGCTGGCTTGCCATCAGCGGCATGTCGTTGAAACTGCGAACGATTGCGAGCGCTTCGGTCGCATAGTGGAGCGCCGCCTCCACATTGCCTGCGCAGAACTCAGCCTCCCCGAGATCGTCCAGCGAGTACGCCGCGCTGAGCTTCGCACCCAGCGCCTTATAGATCTGGAGCGCCTCGGTAATTTGTTCGCGCGCTGCGACGATGTCGCCGTGATGGACGCTGGCGGCCCACCCGAGGAAGCGCACCGTGTAGGCCAGCAGGCGGCGATCGCCGAGCTTACGAGCCATCGCCAAGGCTTCTTGCATCAATGGCAACGCTTCTTCGACTCGACCGTGCGTTAGCAGTGCATGGCCGTTCATACAAAGCGCGCGGGCGATTCCGAGCGAGTCGCCCACGGCGCGGTAGCGCGCCAGCGCGCGCTGGCTGCTGGTTAAATGCAGGGCGTTTTCGTGAAACACCCACGCGATAGTAGCTTCGATGTAATCCAGCCTGGCGAGAACGCCCGTGGGAGTTTGCTCGCCGGCCGACTCGAAGGCGGACGCGATCCAACGCCGTCCTTCGATCGGCGCAAAAAATTGCCAGATCACGTTCAGTTCGCCCACGAGTCGTTGCCCTAAAAGGACGTCACCCCGGTTGGTCAGCGACCACTGAAGCGCCGCCCGCCAATTGTCCAACTCCTTGCGAGCGAGCTCGTTCCATACCTCATCGGGCTGGGAGCCGTATGCGACGTTAAGGCGCTCCGCCGCCGCGAGAGCTGCGAGCGCATGGCGGCGCGCGATCACGTGTTGCTCGCCGCGCATCGCGAGCTTCTCGCTCGCATATTCCCGAAACGATTCGAGCAGGCGGTACCGCTCGTCGGCGCCGTCGAAATCCATGCTCACCAGCGATTTGTCGATGAGCGACGACAGCAGCCCGAATATGTCGGCTTCTTTGACGCCCTGACCGATGCAAACCAGTGCCGCGTCGGCCAGAGTGCAGCCGCCGGCGAAGACCGAGAGGCGCTCGAACACGCACCGCTCCTGCGCGAAGCAGAGATCGTAGCTCCAATCGATCGCGGCTCGCATCGTCTGGTGGCGGTCGAGTGCGGTGCGGCCTCCGACGGTCAGCAGCCGAAAACGGTCGTTGAGTTTCTCAAGCAACGCCTTTATGGACAACACGTTTACGCGCGCGGCCGCAAGCTCGATCGCCAGCGGAATGCCGTCCAGGCGCCGGCAGAGCTCGGTGACCAGCGGCACCTCGTCGTCGGCAATCGTAAAGTGGTAGTCGACGGCGCGGGAACGGTCGGTGAATAGCGCGATGGAAGAGGGGACATCCAGCGAGGGTACCCGGTAGGTGAACTCACCGGCTGATTTCAGGGGTTCGCGGCTGGTAGCGAGGATGCGAACCCGCGGACACCCAGTCAACAACACCGCCGCAACGGCGGCCGCCTCTTCGACGACGTGCTCGCAGTTGTCGAAAATCAGCAGCAGCGACTTGGTTTTGAGAAAGGCGAGGAGCGTTTCGATCAGCGGGCGGTTCGGAACTTCCGGCACGCCCAGCGCCGATGCAATCGCGGCCGTTACCAGCGAAGCGTCGCCAAGCGGCGCAAACGGGATGAAGCGGACTCCAGTGCCGTCGTTGGCCTCACTGAGGGTCATCGCGACGTGCGACGCGGTCTGCGTCTTGCCGACCCCGCCGGCGCCGGTGAGCGTGACCAGCCGATGCTCGCGTACGAGCGTTGCAATCTCACGCAGTTCCCTCTCGCGCCCGACGAAGGTCGTTAACGCAAGCGGAAGCGGTGCAACGAGGGTGTCAGGCCAAGGACCGGCAGGCGCGCGGCGCGGGAACGCAACCGGTGCCGCAGCCGCTTCAAAGGCGTGGCGTTGCTCGTCGGTGAGCGTTAGTGCGCCGGCCAGAAGCGCCAACGTCTCGCGCTGCGGCGTGCGCCGATAGCCGCGCTCCAGCGAACCGACGCCGTTGGCGCTCATCCGAGCGCGCTCGGCAAGCTCCTCTTGCGAGAGCCCTGCGGCAACTCGGTACTGCCGCAGGAGCATTCCGAAGTCGGAGACGGCCAGTGCCGGCGGTTCGTTCTGCACGGTCTCTATCCCGTTGCTTCCTCGACGGCTTGCTGCTCGGTCATCTCGGCGCCGGCGGCCATGAGCTCGCTAACCTTTTGAGTGCCCATCGCGTCGCGCAGCATATCGAGAACGCGTTCGTACCGCGGCTGCAGAAGCGGTAACCGTGCCGAGCCCGATGTAACCAAGCGCGCGTCCACGAAACCTAAAGTACGCGCCGCCAATTCGTAGACCGCAGTCCGGCGTTCGGATTCGACTCCGGCGCGCAGGATCGCCGCGGTGGCCAAATTTCCGAGGGCCCATGCGACGTAAACGGTACAGCGGTATTCTTTTGCCAGCTCGAGCGTCGCGCGCGCGCGTTCGTACGCCTCATCGTAGCGATCCAATGCCGTGAGATAGAGCGAGACGCTATGGAGCGCCGTAAACTCGGCAAATGCATTCCCCTCCGGAGCGACGGCGAGCGATTGCGTCGCGTGCTCCAGGGCAAGCTCCAGATTACCGGCGCGGTACTCGCACTCGCTGAGATCCAACAGCGCGCTGGCTAAGCTGCTTTCGTGATGCAGGGCGCTATGGATCGCCATCGCCTCCGCGATACAGCCGCGCGCCGCGACAATGTCGTCTTGGGTAACGAGAGCCTTGAGCCGCAAGAGGCATGCGACGGTGAAGGGAGTGCGCACGCCCAACTCGCGAGCCAGACGAAGCGCCTCTTCGAGGACAGCTCTCGCTTCGTCTGGGCGCCTGAGATAGATCAGTGCATGACTCAGGGCGCACTGTGCGCGCACGACGCCAAGCGAGTCGCCGAGTTCGCGGTAACGCGAGAGAGCGATTTGACTGCTCTCGAGCTCGGCGCGGTATTCTCGCAAAGTTCCCGCGATTCGCGCCTCAGCATAATTAAGCGCAGCCAGCGCGCGGCTTGGCGTTCCCTCTTCGATAAGTAGTAGCGCGGCGATTATCCAACGCCGTCCTTCGGTATGCCCGAAGAAGAACGTATTGCGGGCGGTGGCGAGGAAGAAAGAAAAGTACGGGCCGAGCTCGCCGGCGAGCCGCTGCCCTAAGACCACGTCGCCCCGCTCGGCCAGCGTCCATTGAAGGGCTGCGCGCCAGTTGGCCGATTCGAAACTTGCTCGCACGCGGACCTTGGCAGCATCCTCGGAGTCGAAGGCGCGATTGAACCACTCGGCGAGTTTGAGACACGCGAGTGCGTGACGGCGAGCTAAGAGCGCGCCTTCGCCGCGTGCTTCCAGCCGCTCGCGTGCGTAGTGGCGAAACGATTCCAACAAGCTGTAACGCGGCTCGATAGCGTCGAGTTCCGCCACCACGAGCGACTTATCCACGAGCGACGACAGGAGGTCGAGCAAATCGGCCTCAGGGACGTCTTCACTCGCACAAGCCGTCGTCGCCGATTCCAGCGTGCAGCCGCCGACAAAGACGGAAAGCCGCTCGAAGAGCCGCTTTTCCGGTTCCGTCAGCAAGTTGTAGCTCCAATCGATCGTCGCGCGCATGGTCTGCTGGCGCGGCAGCGCCGTCCGTTGGCCGCCGACTAAAAAGCGAAAAAGATCCTCCAGCTTTTCTGCCAAAGCGGTAACGGCGAGCACATTTACGTGAGCGGCTGCAAGCTCGATGGCAAGCGGAATGCCGTCCAGGCGCCGGCAAATTTCGCTAACGGCAGGCGCGTTTTCGTCGCTGAGGGTGAAGTGCGCGTCGACTGCCTGGGCGCGATCGATAAAAAGCCTGGTGGCATCGCTCGAGCTGAGCGATGGCAGCCGATAGGTGCGTTCGCCGGCCGCCACCAGCGGTTCTCGACTAGTGGCTAAGATTCGAACGCGCGAGCAGCCGGCTAGGATCGTTTGGGCAACGTGCGCGGTCGCGGCAACGAGATGCTCGCAGTTATCAAGAATGAGCAGAAGAGTCTTGCTCTTGAGATATGCAACGAGAGTCTCGAGCAGCGGACGGTTCGGAACTTCTTGCACGCCAAGATTCGCGGCGATCGCCGCAACCACCAAGGAGGGCTCGTTTATTGGCGCGAGCTCGACAAAGCAAATGCCGCCTTCCGCTGGATCGCCCAGCGCCGTTACGGCTTGCAAGGCGGTCTGCGTCTTTCCAACGCCGCCGGCTCCGGTGATCGTGACCAGGCGATACTCGCGCAGAAGCGCGGCGATCTCGCCGAGCTCGGCCTTGCGTCCGACGAAGCTGGTTAGCGCCAGCGGAAGCAACGAGGTACCGGCATAAGGCCAAGGTCCGACTGTGACCGAGGTGCCGCGGCGGGCTCGCGCGTGCCGTGAGGCCGCCGCTTCGAGTCTCTGGTGCTCCTCTTTGGTGAGGGCCAACGCGACGGCCAGGAGCGCGACCGTTTCACGTTGGGGCGTGCGCCGGTAACCCCGCTCAAGCGCGCCAATTCCGTTGGCGCTCATATGTGCGCGCTCAGCGAGGGCTTCTTGCGAGAGCCCCGCGGCAATTCGAAAGTGCCGCAGGAGCATCCCGAAGTCCGACGAGCTTGCCGCCCGCGCCTCGTCCTCCACGGTCCAGGTGGGCTTCGCGGTTGCCGCCAGTGGCACCCTCAAACGCTGACCGGCCAAGTGTGCCAGGGCAGCCGCGCAAAGAGGAGCGTCAGTAAGGACTTCAGAGTATTCGTCAAAAGGCTGCCCCAAGAAAGGGTCACCAATGCAACAAATCGAGCAACAACCGGGCGGCTACCTCAAGTTTAACGTTGGAGCAACGGCCGCGGCTTCTGCAGTCACCGCCTTGATCGTAGCGATCTTGGCGTTGCCGCTGCATCTCATGCGTGAACGCGCAATCGTCGGGTTCGGCGGCGCGGGTAGGGTATTTCCGGGACCAGGCAGGGAATTTCCGGGCCCAGGTATGCCGCACCCGATGGGCGGCGGATTCGCCCTGGGGCTTCTCTTGGTTTGGCTTCTCATCGTGCTGGTCTATGCCGGTGTGGCCGGGGCGCTCTTCGCCGCCATCTATAATGTCACGCTGACCCGTCGCTGAGTGGCGCACGGCGATCGCGTCTTCCTGACGGGAGCGACGGGATTCGTCGGTTCTCACATTCTGCGCGAGCTGCTGACCGCGGGCTATTCCGTTCGCGCGCTCGTCCGCAATTCGTCCTTCGCCTCCGCTCAGGATGACAAGGGGATAGCTCAGGATGACAAGGGGATCGAGTGGGTTCGCGGTGACCTGCGCGAGGTTGGGAGTTTCGCGCGGGCGCTCCATGAGTGCCGCTATCTCGTGCATTGCGCGGCGCTCTATTCATTCGCTCCGCGCGACCGCTCCCAGATCAAGGCAGTCAACGTCGCGGGAACGTCGAGTCTGATGCTCGCGGCACATCTCCACGGTGTGGAACGCGTCGTCCTCACTTCGAGTTCGGCCACCTTGGACCACGCGGAGAGCGGCTACCATCGTTCGAAGCTCGAGCAGGAGCGGGCGGCATTCGCCGAACGTGCACCGGTCGTCGCGCTCTTGCCGACGGCGCCGGTCGGACCGGGTGATGCGAAGCCGACCCCGACCGGCAAACTCGTGCGCGACTTCACTCGGGGGAAAATCGTCGCGAAAGCGCCCGGAGACGGTGGAATGAATCTCGTCGCCGTCGAGGATGTGGCCCGCGCACACGTCGCGGCGCTCGAGCGCGGACGCATCGGCGAGAGTTACGTGATAGGCGGCGAGAACCTGACGATGGACGCGATTTGGCAGCAGCTCGCCGAGATTACCGGGCGGCCGATGCCGAAATGGCGCGCGCCCTACGGGCTCGCACTCGCGGCCGGCTATTTCGACGAACTTCGCTGCCGCGTAACCGGTGCGGCGCCAAACGTTCCGCTGGAAGGCGTTCGACTTTCGCGCGCGCGAATGTTTGCCGACTCGTCGCAGGCCGAGCGCGATCTCGGCTACCACGCCGGCCCCGTGCGCGAAGCACTCGAACGCGCGGTCGCGTGGTACCGTCAAACTGAGTCCTCGTCATCGTAGTCCTTATTGGGGCAACGTCGCTCGAGTGTAAGGCGCTCCGGCGCGCCTTGCCGGATGCGCGAATCGTGCAGACCGGAATCGCGCTGGCAAACCTGCGCGAACCACTCGGCGACACGGTTGTCAGTTGTGGTGTCGCCGGGGGCTTGCGCCCCGATCTTTCGACCGGAACGCTCTTGCTTCCGCGCGAAGTCCGCCGTCCCGACGGTCGCGTGCTGCAGTGCGATTTGGAACTGGTCGAGGCCTTCGCGCGAGGCGCGCGCCGCCTCGGCATCGAGCCAATCTTCGATCCGTTGCTAACTGCAAGCACGATCGTCAACGGTGCGGCGCGCGGCCAATGGGCCGCCCGCGGCTATGCCGGTGTTGACATGGAGACCGGTCTTATCGAGGCCGCCCGCGTCGCGGCGGTGCGCGTGGTGCTCGATACGCCGCAGGCTGAGCTTTCCAGCGATTGGAGCGAGCCTTTGCAGGCAATGCTAAAACCGTGGAACTGGCCGCAGGCTTTGTGGCTGGCGAAGGCGGCGCCGCGTGCGGCGAAGTTGGCGGCTCGCGTGGTCGCCGCGGCGGAATTCGAAACAGTATAGCGGCGAGCAGGGCATCCGCAAGCGGTTGCGTATAGAGCGAATCAATGGTGATCGAGCGCATCGACTCTCCAGCCGACGTCAAGCACCTCGGACGCGAGGAGATCGATGTACTAGCCAGCGAGATACGCGATCTGCTCGTTCGCACGTGTGCCGTCAACGGCGGCCACCTCGCTCCGAACCTCGGCGTCGTCGAGCTCACCCTGGCGCTGCACCGGGTGCTCGATCTTCCTTCAGACAAACTCGTTTGGGACGTCAGCCATCAGACTTATGTCCACAAGATACTCACCGGCCGGCGGGACCGCTTCGATACGATTCGTAAGGGAGGCGGCCTCTCGGGTTTCGCGATGCGCAGTGAGTCGCCGTACGATCCGTTCGGCGCAGGCCACGCCAGCACGGCGGTCGCAGCCGCGCTCGGCATGGCTCAGGCGCGCGACCTGGTCGGGGGCGACGAGACGGTAATCGCCGTGCTCGGCGACGGCGCGCTCACCGGCGGGTTGGCCTATGAAGCGCTCAACAACGCCGGCGGCATGAAGAGTCAGTTTATCGTCATTCTAAACGATAACGAGATGTCGATCGCGCCCAACGTGGGTTCGATCGCGGCCTATCTCTCGGTGCTGCGCAGCAAACCCTTTCCGGAGTTCGTCCGGCGCGCCGGCAAGAGGGTGCTCAAGCGAATTCCATTAGGCGGCGCGGCGAAACGGGCGATTGAAGGGGCCGAAATCGGCGCGATGCACTTTATCGGGCCCTCTGAGAAGACGGCCGTAATCTTTGAAGAGCTCGGTTTCCGTTACATCGGTCCGATCGACGGCCACAACTACGACGTCCTCGTGGATGCGCTGTCGACCGCCAAAGACTACGACCGGCCGGTGCTGCTGCACGTACGTACCGTCAAGGGGAAAGGCTACGAGCCGGCCGAGCGCGATTCACGCACCTTCCACGGTATTGGCGCGAACGCGTTCGAGCCCAGCAATGGAAGCAAAAAGAGCAGTGCGGGTGCGCGGCCGAAGTTTCAGGACGTCTTCGGTGACGCGATGATCGCTGTTGCCGAAAAGGAGCCGCGGGTCGTGGGCATTACGGCGGCCATGCCCGACGGCACCGGCCTCTCGAAGTTTGGGAAACGGTTTCCCGAGCGTTATTTCGACGTCGGTATCGCGGAGGCGCATGCGGTCTGCTTCGCCGCCGGACTAGCATCGAGCGGGTTGCGGCCAGTGTGTGCGATCTATTCAACCTTTTTGCAGCGCGCGTACGACCAGGTGGTGCACGACGTGGTCGTGCAAAATCTTCCGGTCATCTTCTGCATGGACCGGGCGGGATTTGTGGGTGATGACGGGCCTACGCACATGGGTCTCTACGACATCGCTTACATGCGTACGCTGCCGAACATGACCCTGATGGCGCCACGCAACGAAGCGGAACTGCAACCGATGCTCGAGCACGCGCTCACGCTCAACTCGCCGTCGGCAATTCGTTACCCGCGCGGTTCGACCAGCGGCAAACACACCGATCCGATCGCCCCGCTCGTGCACGGCAAAGCCGAGGTGCTACGCCGCGGCCGAGGCGTCGCCATCCTTGCCTATGGGACCACGGCTGACATCGCGTTAGACGCCTACGCTATCCTTAGCGGAGCGAGTGAGAACGGGCGGCGCAGGAGGGCGCTTGAACTGCCGACGGTCGTCAGCGCGCGATTCGCCAAACCGCTCGATGAAGCGCTGCTCCTCGAGTTGCAGCACAACCACACGCATCTCATCACCCTCGAAGAGCACTCACTGGCCGGCGGGTTCGGCTCGGCGGTCGCCGAGTTCGTCGCCGACCGTGGATTGAGTTTGCGGGTCGAACGAATCGGCGTACCGGGCGTCTTGGTACAACACGATTCACAGGACAAGCAGCGCGCGCTTTTCGGACTGAACGGTGAGGCGGTTGCCGCGCGCGTTGCGGAGATCGTCGCCGCCGAATCGACGTCGCCGCACGTAGCCTAAACCCGCTTTGACCCTGTCAGCCTTCCTTCCGAATCTCGGAAGCACCCTTGGAGGCGTCTTAGGTTTGCAGGGGTGGGCCTTTGCGCAAGCCGCCTCCGAGTCTCGCGACGCGATCGGAATTGCAGTCGCGATCGTCTTGATGGCTGGATTGAGCCAAGCCGCCGCGCAGAGCATTATTCTTTTTGCCAATCGGGTTAAGCCGGCACGTTTCTTCTACACCTGCGCGACCGGAGCGCTGCTATTTCTCTTTGGCTACCTGTTTTTGGTCCTCAGCACGTGGCTGATCTGCCGTTTACCGCGAACGCCGCACTTATCGTTGGCGGAACTCGCGATCGTTTTTGCGCTGAGCTACGCGCCGCTGCTCTTTTCGTTTTTCGGTGCGATACCGTATCTTGGCCCCGGAATCCTCACGCTGCTTCGCGTTTGGCATCTGCTGGCGATGGTCGTCGGTCTGGCGGCCGTGGCCGGCGTCGAGTTCTTTGCGGCCGCCGCGTACGTAGCGGTCGGCTGGAC
>JBAVTZ010000052.1:0-6430 GCA_049696515.1 Candidatus Cybelea sp.
CACCAATCCCTTGCAGTGCAACTACCTCACGGCAACGGCCCCTGGGTTGAGTCAGTTCGGTTACCTCTACATCCCCAATCCGCAGACCGGATCGTTCGCGTTCAGCAACTACCAGAACCCGAGCGCGATCGGCGGCAACCTCCAGATCTCGTATGACGTGACTCCCAGAATCCGGCTGACGGTACTGGGCGTCAATCTCTTCCACGCCTGCTTCGGCGGTTCGTCGGAGCCGTGGACCGGCGCGTTCCCACCCAATAACGTGATCTGTGGATACGCTGCTAACGGCGGCACGCTCAACAGCTCGCTCTATCCGAGCAACTTCTACAACGGCACCGGGATCAACGATTTCGCTGCCAACCACGCACGCACGCCGGCGAACTTCCAGCAGAGCTACCTACCAAGTCAGCTCAACAACGGTGCGATCGGTGGCGCGCCGCAACCCATCAACGTCTACTTCAACGCATCGGTGAAAATCTAGCGATTCACCAGCCTGCGCTCGAGTAGCAAGCGTGACGCGGGACCCCGAGGGGTCCCGCTTCTCTATTGCGGGAGGCGTAACGACGACGTTCGAGAAATCTCAGCGCCATGCGGAGAGTCGTTCTGCTGTCGGGATGCGTTCTAACGCTGGCCGGCCTCCTTCCGCTTGCGGCCCGCTCGGGCGGCACTGCGGGGACGGCGGCCGCTACCCCGCCACCGCAAATCTACCACATCGTTACGACCGCGCTCTGCGCGCGGCTGCACGAACGCGTTCGGCCGGCCGTCGCAATGATTCTACAGAACGATCAAACTATTTCAAAAGGGCCGCCGCTCTTCAAGCGGTATGCGCGCGGCACCCTCACCGCCTTCGAAAGCCCGAACCCCAGCGGAAATGGCGCGCTTTCAAGCAACGATTCGATCAACAACCAATCGCCTGAGACGAGCATGGCGCTGCAGCAGATGTCGTATCTCGTCTCCCCGATCGCGCGGAATCTGATTGCGGCCCAGACCCTGCTCGACGATGGCAAGACCACCGCGACCACCGGGAATGCGAGCGATGACGCAACCATACAGAAGATCAAGCAGCAGTTACTTGAGACCGTCGCCTATCAAAGCGCGTCGCTCGACCTGATCAACGGTTTCGTGCAGACGCAGCAGATGGGCGAGCTCCAGCACGCCGGCACCGAGTATCTCGGCGCGATCCAGGGCAACGAGTTGGAGACGCAGGTCGTCAAGGCGACGCCAAATCCATGGCAGGATCCAAATACGCCGGGCCTGGCGCCGAATCCATACAACTTCGACCCCACGCAGATTCCGGGCTTAGCGGTCGGATATAATCCGATCACGCAGATTTTGGGCGGCATGCAGTGGCTCAAAACCGAGACGGGAAAACGCGAGGACCTCGCCGCCCAGACGATCTCGGCGGCGCTGAGTGCATGCGGCAAGTAAAGCAAGGACGTTTGAGGAGTCGGGGATTGAGGGTTATTCGATTAAGTATTGCTATGCTGGCGGTCTCGCTTTGTACCCTGCCGAGCCTCGCGCGTGCGGATACGACCATGGGTCAGCTCGTGTATCAATTTACCTACAATTCCGATCAGAACACGAATTCGCGCGATGCCGTGGACAACGCCGAGCCAACGCAAGGCGGCCTATACACGGGCGGTGGTACCAGCGGAATTAGCCACTACCAAGGAAATTTGAACGACAAGGGCACCATGACGGTCGACGTCGTGAGAAAGCAGGCTGATGGCGGGGTGGTCGTCTCGATCAGCGAGCAGGGTGAGAATACCCGCAGAGCACCCGCCGCAACCTGCGTCGTTTATGACGACACCGACGTGATTTGCGATCCCAACAAGACCGTTTACACCGAGGAATACACGCTGTTGCGTTTCCTCGGCTCTAATTTTGTGGATCCAAGCAAACTCGATGCCAGTCGGCATTGGGCAGTTGCCCAGAACCGCGTGAACCTGATCGTCAAAGCCGATTATACAATCAGCAGCAGCAACAACGGGATGATGCAGATCAACGAAGTTCGCAGCATTCGTCAGCCTAACGGCGGAAGCCTAACGACCGACGTGCAAGCGAAGATCGGTTACGATTTGAAGCGTACGGTTCCGACGTCGGTCGACGAGTACACCACGCAGCGGCACGACCGCGGCGTGAGCGGGACGTCCACCACGATCTACCAAACCACGCTTAACCTCGTCTCCGATACAATGGCAAAGACATAGCGCAGTTTCCACGACGACCCGCAGCGAGCTGCGGTGACTCAAGGATCGGCTCCACATAGTGCTTGAAGTTGCCCAGCATTCGAGCGACTGAGGCAATGGAATTCGAGGAGTCAGAAATGAGGTTTATCGGATCAAGCATAACCGCCCTGGCCGTCGCGCTTTGCATCGTGCCGAGCCTCGCGCGCGCGGATACGACGATGGGTGAGTTGGTCTATCACTTCACCTACAGTACGGATCAGAGCACGATCGCGCGAGACGCGGCTGATAACGTCGAAGGTATTAATCCTGAAGCCGGCGAGTTGGCCGGCGGCACCAACGGACTGAGCCACTACCACGGTAGCTTGAACGACAAGGGCACCATGACCGTCGACCTGTTGAGAAAGCAGAATGATGGCGGCCTGGTCGTCTCGATCAGCGAGCAGGGTGAGAATACCCGCAGAGCGCCCGCCGCAACCTGCGTCGTTTATGACGACACCGACGTGATTTGCGATCCCAACAAGACCGTTTACACCGAGGAATACACGCTGTTACGTTTCCTGGGCTCTAATTTTGTGGATCCGAACAAACTCGATGCCAGTCGGCATTGGGCAGTTGCCCAGAACCGCGTGAACCTGACCGTCAAAGCCGATTATACGATCAGCAGCAGCAACAACGGGATGATGCAGATCAACGAAGTTCGCAGCATTCGTCAGCCTAACGGCGGAAGCCTAACGACCGACGTGCAAGCGAAGATCGGTTACGATTTAAAGCGTACGGTTCCGACGTCGGTCGACGAGTACACTACGCAGCGGCACGACCGCGGCGTGAGCGGGACGTCCACCACGATCTACCAAACGACCCTTAATCTACTCTCCGACACGATGGCGAAGACATAGCGCAGTTCGGTTATCAGTGTGAGGATTGCGAGACCGCGATCTTTCCCACCACAACCCGCAGCGAACTGCGCTGGCTCAAGGATCGGCTCCACATAGTACGCGAGGTTGCCCGGCATTCGAGCGGCGGGCTCGATTCGTGGATGATGGAGGGCCTGGCTTTTCTCGACGACCATCTCGGTCATAGCGTCGTGCTGGTCTCCCGCCGCTGAGGGATCGCGCCGAATAGGGCTAGGTTTCGCTCGGGTCATCGTGAGCGGAGCGACCAACGGGCGCGTTCGCTCAAGGGCGGGGGTCGAAGGGTTATTTGGGGATGCGAAGGTGTTGGCCGGGTTGAAGCGGGGCGCCCTGAAGGTGATTCGCGTCCGCTACCCGATCGACGAAGTCTTGCACGTCGGCGCCGGTGCCGGCACGGGCGGAGGCGATCGACCAGAGGGTGTCCCCTGGCTTTACTGTGATGGTCACGTAGCGCTGCGTTGTACCGGCGTAGAGGCGGACGCTCGAGAGCGTCGGCAACGCGACCGTGAGCCCGAGGGCCGCCAGCGCTATCGCCGGCATGAGCGTGAATCGTTTGCGCCTACTCACCGTCTTACTCCTACATTTAGTGCCAAACGCGTGTTCGTCCACTACATTTTACCATGGCCGAGCCAAGCGCTGTCAAGGGATTCCGAACGTATGTTTGCCTTCCAGTTCGATTTATGGTAGGGTTGTACCGGCTCGCGGTGCCATCCGGCTGGCATTTTCGGACTAGGATTTTTTGGGAGGAGCGATGCGCAGAGAGACGACCGAGAAGCCCGCAACCGAGAGGCAGCGGCGCATTTTGGAGGTCATTCGGGCCTTCACGGCCGAGCATGGCTACCCGCCCTCAGTCCGCGAAATTGGCGAACTGGTCGGCCTCTCGTCCTCGTCGACGATTCACGCCCACCTAAAGGCCTTGGAACGCCATGGGTTGATCTCGCGCGATCCGACGAAGCCGCGCGCGCTGCGCTCGGGAACGATACCGCCTCCACAAGATGCGCTGGTGATCCCGGTTCTCGGCCGAGTTGCGGCCGGCGTGCCCATTACCGCGCAAGAAGATATCGAAGGCGAGTTTCTGCTGCCGGCCGGGTTCGTGCCGCGCGCTTCCGAGGGCTTCATGCTGCGAGTGCAGGGCGACTCGATGGTCGAGGCGGCAATCCTGGACGGCGATCTCATCCTGGTTCGCCCCCAACGAACCGCCGAAAACGGCGAGATCGTCGTTGCAATGCTCGAAGGCGAGGCAACCGTAAAGCGCTTCTATCGTGAAGCCGGGCGCGTTCGGCTGCAGCCGGAGAATCAAACGATGGCGCCAATCTACGCGAACGATGTCGAGATCGTCGGTCGCGTCGAAGCCGTCGTCCGCCGCCTCTAAAGCGTTCCTCTGGTTCGAACGCAAGGCGACGCCGGTTATGCGTCGTCTGGGGGAGTTACCCTTCGTCGCCGCGGTGCGGGATGCGTTACCTTGGAGTTTCATCGGGCTCGCGGCCGCCTTCGTAGTAATTCTAGCCCTGCAACTCATTGCCGGCAGCGCCAACTCGCCGTCGTTGGGGCTGCGCTTGGCAGCAGCACTGCTCCCGGCCTTCGGCGTAATGGCCGCCACCCTCGTGGTCGTATTGTCGTTGAGGCTCTCCAGGATCACTCACTATGGCGTCGCACCGCTGCTCATCGGGAGCGCGGCTGGGTTCGCGCTGGCCTTGCCCCGCCCGATCGGTCACGACCCGATCGCCTATCTGCGAACGCTGGGTGCCTCCGGACTCTTCGTTGCCATTCTCGCATGCGGTGTAACCGCGGCCTGGACAACGTTGGCGCGCCGTTACGTGCGTCCCAACCTGGCCGATTTGCTCGGCGCGCTGCTTGCGATCGCGACGTTCGCGGCGCTCTCCGCTCTGCACGTGTCGCTTTTCGCAGTGATCGCGGCGGCGATGCACCCGATCGCGCGCCTCGGCGACACCTATCTGGCGCTACTGGCAATCGTGCTCATCGAAACGCTGCTCTGGACTGCCGGCGTGCACGGGCCCGCGGTGCTGGCGGCGATCGTAACGCCGGTCTACCTAACCATGCAAATGCAAAATACGCACGCGTTCACGCTCCACGCGCCGCTGCCGTACATCGTCGTCGTCTCGCTCTTTCTCTTCGTCTTTCCCGGCGGAGCCGGCGCCACACTGCCGCTCGCTTTTTTGCTGGCAATTTCGCGCGTCCCGCGCTTGCGGCGAGTCGGGCGCGTAACCTTAGTGCCGGCGCTTTTTAACTTCAACGAGCCGCTGCTCTTCGCGGCCCCGGTCGTCTTCAATCCGCACCTGGTCCTTCCGTTCGTGGGAGCGCCGCTGGTCTTAGCTACGGTTACCTACGTTGCGGTCGCGACCGGAATCGTATCGCGCGCCGCGTTTTACGTGCCGTCGTCGGTCCCTACGTTCGTCTCGACATACTTGGCGACGCAGGATCTGCGAGCCATCGCGCTGGCCGCGCTCAACATCGGTATTGCGACTGTGATCTACTATCCGTTCGTGCGTGCCTACGAGCGACACTGCACCGGCGAGAACGCATGATTAGGGCGCTCTGCGATCGATTCGGTATCGAGGGCCGAATTCGCGCGGCCGCGCTCGAGGCCTACGACCGAACGGCCGTGCTGGCCTACGAGGCTCAACAGCGCGTACAACTCACCGTTCTGCAGGCTTTCGCCGACGAAGGTCTTGTCGAGAGCGACCTGGCCGGCACGACTGGTTACGGTTACGACGATGCGGCCCGCGCGCACTACGAGTCGCTCCTCGCGCGGGTATTGGGGGCTCAGTCCGCGATCGCGCGTCTTTCAATCGTCAGCGGGACGCATGCCATCATGGCCGCGCTGGCGGCTTGCACCCCACCGGGAAAAAAGCTGCTCTCGATTTCCGGCCCTCCTTACGACACGCTTCGCAACGCAATCTGCGACGCGCCCCATGCGCTCGTGCATCAAGGCATCGAATACGGTGAAATCGCGCTCGAAGCGGGCGGCGGCATCGATTTGCCTGCCGTCGAGAAGGCGGTTGCGGGTGGCGTTGCAGTTGTCTTCATTCAACGCTCGCGCGGCTACGCACCGCGCCGATCGCTGCATGTCGAAGAGTGCGAACGAGCCTATCGGGCCGTCAAGCGCGTGGCGCCCGACGCGCTCGTTTTGGTTGACAACTGCTACGGCGAGTTGGTCGAAGAGCGCGAGCCGTCGCAAGCCGGCGCAGATTTAGTGATGGGCTCGTTGATCAAGAATCTCGGGGGATCGATCGCACCCGCGGGCGCGTACGTCGCGGGTCGCAGCGAGCTCGTCGAACGAGTCGCGGCGCGCCTTTACGCGCCGGGTTTGGG
>JBAVTZ010000053.1:0-6470 GCA_049696515.1 Candidatus Cybelea sp.
GAGCGATATCGCGCAACGCCGCCGGCGCGGCGAAGCAAGCGTGCCGCGCGTCAAAGTCGAGGCCGAGGGCGGACGCCCCGCGCCGATGCTTCACCTCGTCGATGCACCGCCCACAACGCTTTACCACGCCGCCACCCTGCGCGGGGGCCAAACGCTCCATCACACGGGTAACATCGTCGTCGTCGGCGACGTCAACCCGGGCGCTGAGCTCGTCGCTACCGGTGACATTCTGGTTTTCGGGCGTCTAGCCGGAATTGCGCATGCGGGCGCCGGAGGGGATGAAGCCGCTCGCATCTACGCGCTCGATCTGGCCGCGACCCAGTTGCGCATTGCGACGTTCATTGCCGCGGAGGAGAGAGTGAAACGGCGCGTTTCCTCCCCGGAGGCGGCGTTGGTGCGGGAGGGGCGCATCGCGATCCTCTCGCTCGATCGGCTAAGTAAACTCGAAGCCTCAGGCGCATCGCTGTCATGAATGCCCGCCGAATCGTGGTCACCTCCGGAAAAGGTGGGGTCGGCAAGACGACCACCACGGCCAATCTTGGAGCGACGCTTGCGCGGCGCGGGAAGCGCGTGATCCTGATCGATGCGGATATCGGCTTACGGAATCTCGATTTGGTATTGGGGCTGGAGAAGCGCATCGTCTTCGACTTGGTCGAGGTGGCGGAGGAGCGCTGCCAACTGCGGCAGGCGCTGATCAAGGACAAGCGCTTCGAGTCGCTCTCCATCCTTCCGGCGGCACAGACTCGCGAGAAGGACGCGATCACTCCAGAGCAGTTCACGGCGATCGTCGAGCAAGCCGCGGAGCAGGCCGATTACGTGCTGATCGATTCGCCGGCCGGGATCGAAACGGGCTTTCGTAATGCGGTTGCCGGCGCCACCGAAGCCATCGTCGTCACCACCCCCGAAGTGAGTTCGATTCGCGATGCCGATCGGGTGGTCGGGAAAATCAGCGACGCGGGAAAACCGATTCGGCTGATCGTGAACCGCTTGCGTCCCGAAATGGTCCGCTCCGGCGACATGCTTTCGGTTGACGACGTGTGCGACGTGCTCTCGATCGAGCTCCTGGGCGTCGTGCCCGACGACGAAGAAATTATCGACACGACCAACCGCGGCGAGCCGATCGTCCTGCACGACGCCAATCGTCTGAGCGCCATCTACGACAAGATCGCGCGACGTCTCGAGGGGGAACTCGTGCCCTTCACGAGCTTCGACGGTCAGGGCTTCTTTGGGCGTCTGATGGACGCGCTGAAAGTGGGGTAGCTCGTGCACCAAGTAGAGTCCACACAACTCGAGCCCGAGTCCAGCGCCGTCGCCGCGAAGCTCGGGCGCGCGATCGTCCTGACCTCGGGGAAGGGCGGCGTCGGAAAGACGACGACGACGGCGAACCTCGGCACCGCGCTCGCGAGCCGCGGCGCTCGGGTCGTGCTGGTGGATGCCGACGTCGGTTTGCGCAATCTGGACATCGTGCTCGGGTTGGAGAACCGCGTCAAGCATCATCTCCTGGACGTGCTCGAAGAACGGGTCTCGATCGAGGATGCGCTGATCGACGACAAACGCAGTGAGAACCTCTGCCTGCTCGCGGCGGCCCAGACGCGCGAGAAGGACGAGGTCGAAACGCCAAAGATGCAAGCCTTGATTTTGAGTTTGCGCGAGCGCTTCGACTACGTGCTGATCGATTGTCCGGCCGGCATCGAGCTCGGGTTCAAGAACGCCGTTGCCGGTGCCGAAGAAGCCATCGTGATCTGCACGCCGGAAGTCTCGGCGGTGCGTGACGTCGATCGTGTCGTCGGCTTGCTCGGGAACCGCTTTCGCCCGCAACTCGTCATCAACCGCCTGCGCCCGCAACTGGTAAAGAAAGGCAAGATGCTCTCGGTTGACGACGTTAACGGGATTCTACACCTGCCGCTGCTCGGCGTGATTGCCGACGAGCCCGAAATCATCGTAACGACGAACCGGGGCGAGCCGCTGGCGTTGCGTAAGGACACGCCGACCGGGGCTGCTTATCACGCCATCGCCGCACGCGTGGCGGGTGAGGACGTTGCGCCGCCGATGCCGCCGGCTGCCAAAACGTCGATCTTTGAACGGATCGGATCCCTCTTGGGAGGAAAGCGCCGATGATCGAATTCCTGAAGCGGCTCTTCGGTCAACATGGTTCGAGCACCACCGCGAAGGAGCGCTTGCGGCTGGTCCTCATGACCGATCACCTCGAGCTCGCGCCCGAGATGATCGATAAGATGAAGTACGACTTGGTGGATGTCATCTCGCGCTACGTCGAGGTCGATCGCGACCGGATCGAAGTGAGCTTCGAGCGTCAGGACCGCACGCTGGCGATGCTAGCGAACATCCCCATTCTCGCGGTAAATCGACCCAACGGCAACGGAACGCACAAGCACGACACGCCGGAACCCGCGCCGGCCGCGGTGATGCTGCCAATCGCCGAGCCGGAGGCGGTTGCGGCGGAGGTATCGAGTGCTCCGGCCGCCCCGAAGGCACCGCGTACTCGCAAACGGCGACGCAGAAAGAAAGTGCAGACCGCATAAGCGGCAACTCGATGGCCGACCTTGCAATCGGTAACGGCGCGAAGCGCCACCACCGAAACTTCTACTGGTTAATGGCAAGCGCCGGCGTTTTGATCGCGCTGGTCGGTTTAGTATGTATCCGTTCGGCAGGGCTTCGGACGCCGGACGCGGCCGGCGAGTTCTCCAAACAAGTGCTGTATCTCTTGCTCGGCGTGGGAGTTATGATCGCCATCTCATATGTGGACTACCGGACTTGGCAGCGATGCGCGCCGGTTCTCTACGTTCTGAATCTCCTGTTGTTGATCTTCATCTTGCGCGGCGGACACAGCGCGATGGGCGCGCAGCGGTGGATCTGGCTGGGACCGCTGGGAACCTTCCAACCGTCGGAACCGGCAAAGCTCGTGGTGGCAATTGCGCTTGCGGCTGTGCTCTGCCGCGGTACCTACGAAAATCTCCAGGAGCTGTGGAAGCCGCTGCTGACCGTCGCGATTCCAGCGCTGTTGATTCTCAAACAACCGGACCTCGGTACGTCCTTGGCGCTGGTTGCGATACTGAGCGTCGAGCTCTTCTTCGCTTTACCGAAGCTCGGCGATTTTGGAATCTACGCACTCGGTATGCTGGTCGTGGCCGCCGGTGCGATCGGCACGAACGCCGTGCTGAAGCCTTTCCAGCGTGCCCGGCTCTTCGTCTTTCTCAATCCGAAGGCCGACCCGCAGGGCTCCGGTTACAATCTCGATCAATCGAAGATTGCGGTCGGCAACGGCGGCTGGTTTGGACGCGGGCTCTTCCATGGGACGCAAACGCAACTGAACTTCGTTCCCGAACATTCGCGGGACTTCGTCTTCACCGTGTTGGCGGAGGAGTGGGGTTTCGTCGGTGGGGCGCTATTGCTCGTGCTTTACGGCGCGGTGGTGTATGCGGGAATCCGCACCATGCTTGCCGCGCGCGACCGCTTCGCCTTCCTTCTTGCCGGGGGTCTGGTCGGAATGCTCTTCTTTCACGTGCTCGTCAACGTCGGCATGACGATCGGCATCATGCCGATCACCGGCATCCCGCTGCCGTTCATGTCGTACGGGGGATCGGCGATGCTGACGGACTTTGCCGCAATCGGGATTCTGCTCAACATCTATTCGCAGAAGGATCGCGGCTTCTTGGGCAACGCCTAGCGCCGTTACGAGGCGCCAAGTGGCCTCTTGAGAACGACCGCGAGGCCGCCGGCCGAGTCGGCGAGCTTTTCGCTAGTATATTCGGCAACGACCTCGCGGTGGACTGGGGTGTGATAGAGCAGGATCACGCGATCGTCGTCGGATCGAGTCGAGAGGATGCGGTCGAGCGCAGCACGCAAGACCACGCCGTCGAAGGGATTGAAGAGAAAGACGACTAGATTTCCCTTCGGATAACGGCAGCGCCGAACGTCACCGCAGCGAAGGCGCAGGTCGCGGCAGCGCACCGTGAGGCCGCGCGCCTGATCGCAGTTGGTGCGAGCGATCGCGTGCAGCGCGGGCGATAGCTCGATGCCTACGATTTGCTGGAAGGGATACTCCGACGCGAGTAGGACGGCGCGCCCCATGCCTGCTCCAAGGTCAATGAAGCTGGACGAGCGCACTAGGGGTTCTGGTAGGTATGCGAGCAACGCGCGGAACGCGTCTACCGGAACCGGCTCGTAGTGGGTGGCATGCGCGTGCGCCTCGCGGCGCGCGTTTCCGTCCAGTTGGCTGAGAAAAAGGAGCGCTTGGGTCGTTACGCCGTGGTCGCAGTCGAAACGCCGCCCAGAGGCGCGTCCGGCTGAGGTCTTGACCTTCACACGACGAGCGCATGGCTGTATGCCGATGCCATATTCAGCCAAAATATCAGGCTCCGGCCGGCGTTGCAACGCCGATGCAGGTCTGCACCCTGGCCGGAGGGAACAAAGTAAGCAGCCGAACCGGCAGGCGCCGTCGAGTGACGAAGGGCCACCGGCCAAGGTTTGATAAAGATTTTTTTCGGGAGCCGGCCATTGCGGCCTAGCGCCGCCCGCCAAGCGCACCGTCACAGGGAAGCGCGGTGAGAGGTAAGCTCCCCAACTTGAGGACAATTTGTCGAGCGAGATATTGATCTCGAGCGATCCGTGGGAAAATCGGGTCGCCATACTCGAGGACGGCAACTTAGCCGAACTCTACATCGAGCGCGAAGAGAAAGTCATCGGCTCGATCTACAAAGGAAAAGTGCAGAACGTGCTCCCGGGAATGGGGGCTGCGTTCGTTGACATCGGGCTTGGGCGCAATGCCTTTCTCTACGTCGACGATATCAACAAACAACCGCTGAACATCGGCGACGTCGAGATTACCCAGGGCCACAGCGGCTTCACGATCAGCGAAAAGGTCAAGCGCGGCGACGATGTGCTCGTGCAGATCGTCAAGGAGCCCCGCGGTCTGAAGGGAGCGCGGATATCCACCAATATCTCGCTACCCGGCCGCTACCTTATCCTCATGCCGACCGGCAAGTACTCGGGCGTTTCGCGGAAGATCGATTCCGCCGACGAGCGGAACCGGCTAAAGGGCGTGATGAAGCGTATTCGGCCGGAGGGCATGGCGACGGTCGTACGGACGGCGGCCGCCGGTGCCAGCGAGGCTGAGCTCATCGCCGACCTTGGCGTGCTGATCCGCATGTGGCACGGCATCTTGGAAATGTATAAGCGGGCGGCCTCGCCGGCGCTTCTCCACAAGGACATGAACCTGGTCTACAAGGCGGCCCGCGACTTCATCACGGCCGACGTGGACCGAGTCTTAATCGACGACGAAGAGGAGTACAGGAAGATTCGCGACTTCCTGCAGTTGCTCGGTCCACAATACATCGCTCGCTTAGAGTACTACAATTCCGGGCGCTCGCTTTTCGACGACTATAAGATCAGCGACGAGCTGCAAAAGCTCATGAAGCCGAAGATCAATCTTCCTTCGGGCGCGTCGATCGTAATCGAATCGACCGAAGCGCTTACCGTCATTGACGTAAACTCGGGCAAGTTTACCGGCGGCCGCAACCTCGAAGATACGATTCTCAAAACGAACATCGAGGCGGCAGAGGAGATCGCGCGGCAGGTGCGCTTGCGCGACATCGGCGGAATCATCGTGGTGGACTTCATCGACATGGCGTCGGAAGCATCGCGCGAGAAGGTCGTCAAGACCATGGAGGATAGCCTCCGGCGCGATCGCACCCGCGCCACGATTCAGTCGTTTTCGAATCTCGGATTGCTCGAGTTCACCCGTAAGCGAATTGGTAAAGACCTCGGGGCGCAACTGCGCGGAGCATGCCCCACGTGCGCGGGAATGGGCAGCGTCATGTCGTCGCAGTCGGTCGCTATTGAAACGTTCCGGCGAATTCGCAACGAAGCCGGTAACGGCATAGCCGGCGACGTCTTCGTTCACGTTGCGCCCACGGTCGCAGTGCAGATGGATTTTTGGTACGAAGAGGAGTGCGAAGAGCTGGCGCGCGCGATCCAGCATCCGATTCACGTGCGCGTCGACCCAATGATTCATCCGGAGAAAGCCCGGGTCGAAGTCATCTCGAGCTCCAAAGAGCCTAAAGCCCGCGCGGTGCGCGTGAGCGACGAGCACGAAGTCGAGCTGCTGGCGGGTCGCCTGCCGAATGCTACCTCAGCCGCAGCGGTCGTCGAAGGACGCATCGTCGAGGTGGAAAACGCGGTCAACAACGCCGGAAACTTCGTTCGGATTCGCATTCTCGACGTGGACGACAAGCAAGACTACGTCCTTGCAGAGCTGGTTACTGCCGGTGAACGGCCGCGGCGGCGGCGGGGCGGCCGTCGGGCGGAGCTCACCGCGGCCGAGCAGACGCGGCAGCTGCGCGAACTCGCCGAAGATGCTGCACGCCAGTCGGCAGCGCGACCGCCGATTGGCATCTCGATGGTTACCGAAGAGGAAGAAGCCCAGGACAAGGCGCTGGTTGCGGAGCGCAAGG
>JBAVTZ010000054.1:0-2619 GCA_049696515.1 Candidatus Cybelea sp.
GCCGAAGCGCGCGTCCGCCTGCGCTTGCGTGGCGATCGGTTGCGCCACATCCGGCGTGGCGTCGCCGCCGGGAAGCATGGTGCCGACGAGAATAGCCGGCTGTCGCGGCGTGCCGAGGCCCGCCATCGAAGGATCGATTTCGGCCCAATAGAGCGGGATCTTCCAATTGGCCGGGATGTTCGAGAAGGCGATACCCATTGCGATTCTCCTGCGGTGCGCGAGTTTGTTGACCGCGCGCCTTAGAGAGCGGGCGGTTTCATGAGTGCGGCTTGTGGGATGCAATTCGAGGGGCGGGGCTCGAGGCCCGCGGCTTTAGGTGCGCGGCTTGTTGGTGCGCCGCTTGTTAGGCGTTCGACTTTGTTTTAAGCGCGCGGCTCCTGGCGCTGATCTTTGGCGAGAACGATGTCGCCGTCGCGCAAGCGCCGTTGCGTGAAGACGTCGTTCGGCAATTCGATCGCGCCAAAGCCGCGAAAGACCGTGCCGTTCGGATGCTTGAAGATCTCGCGCATGAGGTCGTTCTTGGGATCGCAGCGGACCATGTCCGGCCCGGTGTTGGACGCCCGCATGCGCGCCAGCCACTTCTCGCGCTTGGTGCGGAACTGCTGCGAGATTTGCGCCGTCGAGGGCTGGGCGCGCTGCATGAAGTCAACCATGGGCGTTGTCCTTTCGTGGGGCTGGGGCTGCGGGGTTGAGGATGAGTTGCTGCCGGATCTGCTGGATGCGCTCCCGTTCTTCTGGGGTGCGGTGGACAGGGAAAGACGTCTCAATGTTGATCTCCTCCAAATCGTGGAGAAGGATCGGCGAAAAGACGCGGTCGTAAGAGACCGTCATTTCGTATTGCAGTTCGGCGACCGGGGTTTCGTTGTTGTGAAACGGCGTACCCCAACGGATGCGCTTGTCATGCCTCTGGAAGCCGTCGATGCGAGCGTTGTACTCGGTCGCGATTCCGGTGTCGTAGTCGGTCGTGTCGCCGAAGTTGACGAGCGACGGGTTGCGTAGAAGGCCTTCGAGGAGCGCGACATAGGCGCCGTCGAGCCGGCGCTCGGCCTCTTCCTTGTCGCTCTCGGCGATCATGCATGACCAGTTGAGTCTGGCGGTGACGATAAACTCGAGCGGCCCGGCGCTGCGCTCGCCCCTGGGGATCATGTTTTCGTCGCCGAGGTAGCACGCCAGGAACGGCAGGTCGTCGGGCATGATCGGCACGCCGGACGTGACGCGCCACTTGAACGAAGCAAAGTAAGGCAGGACGAGCGCTTCGGCTAAAAACCGATTGCGGATCTGCCGACTGTAGCTCCCCTTGTCCGGGGTTTCGTCGTCAGAGCGGAACGCGCGGACGTTCATTCCCAAGCCCTGCCGGCTGGACGAAAGCGGTGTGTATTAGCGGTCGCCCTCTGAGTCTGTTCGGCCGACGGCATCGCTACGGTGGTGATGTACTGTTCAAGTACCAGGTTGGTCATGCCGCCGCCGTCGTCGTGCGACGACAGGACGGTGTGCGACGCTTCCGCCGGCACCGCTCCGTCGGCGGGGACCTCGACCATGTCGCCCTGGCGAGGAGTGACCGCGAACTCGGAATTGAGGATATCGATCGAAGTCTTGTTGTCGATGACGATCGAACCGTCCTCGGCAAAGAACTCGTTCGCATCCTTGTGCCAGATGCCGCGCGCCGCGACACCGTTGACCGTGATCGGACGCGCAAACATGTCGAACTGCGGCGCTTTGGTTAACAGCCCCCAATCGAGGCCCATCAGAACGCTCCATTAAGCAGGTCGAGAAAACGCGCCTTGAAGTCGGCTAGCAACGTTGCGCGCAGCGTCGGCCTGTTGCTTTTGACGATTCGTTCCGGCGCGGCCTTCTTAAGCCAGCGAATTTGACGCCGCCGGCGCTTCATCCGGCGTCGCGACGTCGGGTTGATGAAGGTCGACGCACGGGTGAAGTTCGCGGTCGGCCGCTCGACGTCGATCGTTTTCGAGTACGGCGACTTGCGATTGAGGTCGTCTTCCTGCCAGCGCGCCATTTCCTCCGGCAGCGCCGCGCGCAGCTCCTCGGCCTGCCGCTCTATTTTATCCAGGTGTTTCAAGATCACATCTGGGTCAAAATTGGCGGTGATCTCCATCACACCCATCGCCTGATGTAGCGGGGCAAAATTGCATCGATGACGGAACCATAACCGAAGCCTCCGGTCGCCACCGCCGCGGTCGCCGTCTTCTGGGTATTCGGATCGAAAAAGATCACGCGCGATTCCTTGTGCGCCAACATTCGGATGCCTTCGACCGACTCGCGCTGGGCCTCCGATCGCGACGAGCGCATTACGATCAGGCACACGGCCTTGAGATCGTCGGGCGCCTCATCGGGCAGGAGATAGCCACCCGAATAAGTGATCGTGACCGGATCGGCCGAGGCGATCCGGAGCTTACCGGTATGGTTCTCAAGCTCGAACGAACCGGGCGGCATTGGCGAGATCGACAGGCCGCCATTGACGATGCTCACGACATCCGCGTCTTTAACCGGCCAGAGGCGGAGAAAGATCGTCTCATGGTCGTTACCGCGCCAAGTCTCGGCGACCTTCGTTTTCGCGAATTCGCGGTTGCACAGACGAGCAATGATCGCCGAGGCGTCGGT
>JBAVTZ010000055.1:0-3590 GCA_049696515.1 Candidatus Cybelea sp.
CGGCCGCTGCATACGTTATAGATTTGCCCCCGTTCGCCCTTACGCGCCAGCGCCACATACGCCGCAACGACGTCGCGGACGTCGAGGAAATCGCGCGCCGCGTCGAGGTTGCCGACGAGCAGCTGCGGCGGGGCGCCGGCCGCGATTCGTGCAAGCTGCGCCGCCAGCGAGGCCACTACGAAGTGTTCCCTCTGACCGGGACCGATGTGATTGAATGCCCGTGCAATAACCACATCCGCTCCGAAGCTGCGCGACTCACCCAAGAGGATGGCCTCGGCTGCGGCTTTGCTCGCGCCGTAAGGGTTGGCCGGACGCAGATCGATGCTTTCGCGCAGCGGGTATTCGCTCGGATCGCGTGCGCCATAGACTTCGGCCGAGCTCGTAAAGAGGATGCGAGGCGGCGAATCACCTCCGTAGTTGCGAGCCGCTTCCACAAGCCTCGCGGTTCCCATCACGTTGGCCTCGTAGGTTTCGATCGGCGTACGCAACGCATCGGGGACGAACGTCTGCGCCGCGAGATGGAAGATAACAGTCGGGTGCAGCGCATCGAACGCCGCGCGCAGGGTCTGCGGATCGGCCAAATCGATCGTAGCGTAGTCCGCGGTGGTGTCACGGGGTCCGCCGACGGCCAAAACTTCGGCGCCTTCCCGGCGCAAGGCCTCGACCAAATAGGCGCCCACGAAACCGCTCGCGCCGGTTACCAGCGCCCGCACGTTCGCGCTCGTTTAGGCGTGGCCGCGGGCGGAAAGCCGATCGATATCCGCCTCGACCATCAGGGCCACGAGCTGTTCGAAGGTCACCTCCGGCTTCCAGCCTAGCTCGCGGGCGGCTTTGCCGGCATCGCCGATCAATCTGTCGACTTCGGCGGGGCACACGAAGCGCGGATCGATGACGACATAGGGCTCGAACGACCCCAGTCCCGCCACCTCGAAGGCAATGCGCACAAAATCCCGGACGCTGTGCGTGCGTCCGGTTGCAATAACGTAATCTTCGGGGCGTTCTTGCTGCAACATCAGCCACATCGCACGCACGAAGTCGCCCGCGTATCCCCAGTCCCGATGCGCATCGAGGTTTCCAAGACGGAGCTCCTTGGCGAATCCCAGCTTGATGCGCGCCACCCCGTCGGAGATCTTCCGGGTGACGAACTCCTTCCCGCGCCGGGCGCTCTCGTGGTTGAAGCAGATGCCGCTGCATGCAAACAGGTCGTACGACTCACGATAGTTTACGGTAATCCAATGGCCGTAGACTTTTGCAACTCCATATGGACTGCGCGGATAGAATGAGGTCTTCTCGTTTTGCGGCGACTCGGACGTGCCGCCGAACATCTCCGAGCTGGAAGCCTGGTAGAATCGAATGGACGGATCGACCTGGCGTACCGATTCGAGCACTCGGGTCACCCCGAGCGCGGTAAATTCGCCGGTGAGCACGGGCTGGTTCCACGAAGCTGGGACGAACGACTGCGCCGCGAGATTGTAGATCTCGCTCGGACGCACCTCGTTGACGATTGAGGTAATCGAACTCTGATCGAGCAGGTCGCCGGACACGATCTCCACGTCGTCGACGATGTGCTCGATTCGTTCGTGGACCTCGGTACTCGTCCGGCGGGTCATGCCAACGACGCGATAGCCCTTCTCCAGCAGCAGTTCTGCCAAATAGGAACCATCCTGTCCGGTTATGCCGGTAAGCAGCGCGGTCTTTGTCAAGCGTTCTTAGCGCCCTTGGCGTAGACGCTCGGCGAGCGTCACCGCGATAAATGCGGCCACTTCACTCGGAAGCGTGCCGCGGCCAAACCCTGCGTCGAACCCCAGTTCACTTGCCAGGCGATTCGTCACGCGCGGACCACCGCAGATCAAGACGACGTTGTCGCGCCAACCCTCCGCTTCGAGCAGTTCGCTCAATGCAGTGAAGTTTTTGACGTCGCTCCCCTTCTGCGTGACAACCTGTGAGGCGAGCAGTGCGTCAATTCGATGCTCGACGGTAAAGCGCACCAGTTCTTCGACGGCGATCTGACTGCCCAGGTTGAAGGTCTCGAACATTCGGTATCGTTCCAGCCCGTAATCTCCCTTGTACCCCTTCATGTTTAGAATCGCGTCGATGCCGACCGTGTGCGCGTCGGTTCCGATGCAGGCGCCCGCAACTTTGATTTTGCGTCCCAAATGCTCGGTCACGAAAGTATCGACTTCGTCCATCGTCATTGCGTGCGCACGCGCCGGCGCATGGATGCTCTCGACGTCGACCGTCTGCGGCGTGCTGGCATAGAGCACGAAGAACGAAAAGCCCGATGCGATCCGACGCCCGTCGACGACTTGGACGTCGCTGAAACCCATTTTGCCTGCGAGTTGACGGGCTGCCTCGTCGGCGCCTTCGCTCCATTCTACCGGCAGGGTGAAAGAAAGCTGGACTTTGCCGTCGTTCTGCGTGTCGCCGTACGGCCTCACGAGTTTGCTCATGACGCCGGCACCGCGGCCGACCGCAGCGCCTCTTCGAAGGGATTGTAGTAATCCTCGGATCGCGTGAGAACGCCTTCGAACCCACGCCCACCCTCGGGGGCCCGCGAAACGTCGGCGAAGGTGGCCGATTCGATGGCGTTCATGAGACCCATGGCGGCAACGCGTTTTAGCAACGCTTCGCATTCGGTGAGAACCTGGGACGCCCGCCGCTCGATCGCGCCGCCTGGGCGCAACACGATCTCTTCGCCGAAATGCCGCGCCGTATTCATAATGTAGCGCGCGTTTTCGAGCGAGAGCGCGCGATCTCCCAAGAATGGAGTGTGAATGGCTTCGGTGAGCATCCCGCAAAGGTGAATGCGCTGCCCGGTCATGACCGAGGTCAAATTGAACATCGCGTCGATCAGATGACCCTTGAATACGTCCCCGGTCATGTGTTTGGTCGGGGGCATGTACTTGAGGGCGGCTTCGGGAAAAATTTCGCGCGCCAGCTGGGCTTGGGCGATCTGATAGAGGAAGCTGTCTTCGAGGTCCGGATTGATTTCGTAGGCATCCCCCAACCCGATCTGCCGATCGGGCAGCCCGGCGCGATGAGCAAACTCCTCGTTGATGAACTGCGACGCTAAGACTGCCGGCGCTTGATCGACCGCATCGGCGGTGGTGAGATAGTTATCCTCACCGGTGTTGATGATGATGCCCGAATACGCGTTGAGCATGCGGCTGAAATGCTGATCCACGAACGTGCGCTTCATGTTAATGTCGCGGAAGAGAATACCGTACATCGAATCGTTGAGCAGCATGTCGAGGCGCTCGATCGCAGCCATGACGGCAATCTCCGGCATGCAGAGCCCGCTGGCATAGTTGGTCAACATCACATAGCGGCCGAGCCGTTCGGCGATTTCGTCGAGCGCCGAACGCATGATTCTGAAGTTGGCCTGGGTTGCATAGGTACCGCCGAAGCCTTCGGTGGTGGGTCCGAACGGAACGAAGTCGAGCAGCGACTGTCCGGTCGAGCGAATGACCGCAATAACCTGTGCGCCGGCCTCCGCGGCGGCCACCGCTGCCGCGCGGTCTTCGTAGATATTGCCGCTCGCGACGATAACGTAGAGCAGCGGCGGCGGAAGCTGCGGTAGACGCGCAAGC
>JBAVTZ010000056.1:0-7975 GCA_049696515.1 Candidatus Cybelea sp.
CGCCAACATCGCGCAAAACTCGGCCGCGCTCGTCGAACGTCGTCGAACCCCACTCTCTCGCGCAGGCTGCCGACGCCGCGAGCTTGGTCTCGATCTGCAGCGCATCCATGGATGGTATGCGCTCGAGCACCGCTTCGCTGGTAGGGTCGATCGTGGTTATCATATCGCGTGTTGCGCCCAGGGGCCGGAGGGTCCGGCATAAACCTCTACCAAGCGGCTGGGTCGCAGGTAGGTTTGCGCAACCCGCTGCACGTCGGCCGGCGTGATTCGCGCGAAGCGCTCGTTGAGCCGGCGATAGTAGTCGAGGGGGAGACCGTTGATTGCAATGTCGAGCAGCTGCTTAGCCTGTCCGGTCGACGAAGCTTCGTCGAGCAACGCGTTGCTGACCAGGCGGATTTTGGCTTCTTGCAGCTCGGTCTCCGAAACCGGCTCGGTCTGCAAGCGCTGGAGTTCGCGGCGTATCAACTCGACCGCCTCGACAACCCGTTGCGGCGACGCGTTGAGCTCGACGCGGAGATCGCCGCGATCGGCGTCGGCTTCGAGCGAGCTATCAACGCTGTAAACCAGGCCGCGCTTCTGTCGAAGCTCCTGCCAGAGACGCGATTCGAAGGCGCCGCTGCCGCCGAGAATTTGGTTGAGCAGTAGGAAGGTGTCGTAATCTCGATTCGAGCGCGATAACGCGGGTTGACCGAGCCGAATATAGACCTGGTTGGCGTCGGTCCCGATATAATCGTGGCCGCTCGCGGCGGGTGGCATCGGCATGAGATGGGCGTCGGGTTTTGGACCGCTCGCTAGCCACACGCCAAAGGTAGATTCGAGCGCGCTGCGCACTCGTTCGGGCGAGAGGTCGCCGACGACCGCAATCGTTGTGAGATCGGGTCGCCAGTAGGCTGCGCTGTGGGCGAGGAGATCCTCGCGGGTGATCGCCGCAACGCTCTGCGGCGTCGGCTGGCGCAGCGTCGGGTCGTCGTTTGCCAAGAGAAGCCGGTCATATGCGCGGTTGATCTGCACGCCGGAAATATTTGATTCGGACTGGAGACTGTTGGCGAGCTGCGATCGCTCGATTCCGAGCCACGGATCCGCGAAGGTCGGGTGCGCCTCGCCGTCGGCGATAATCGCGACGATCTTTTCGAAATCGCGCGTTTCGCCTTCGGCCGAGAAATCCTGACCGGTTTCTACGAACGCGCCCATCTCGTCGGTCGCCTTACGGCGTTGCGCGAACGGGTAGCGGACGCTGCCATAGTCGGCTACCGACGAGGATAGACGAAGCATGCCCTCTTTTCCGGGCGGATCGAAGGCCGGCGACGAAGCGATGCTGCCACGCAACACAAAAGTCGGCCGGTCGCTCTTGTGCTGAACGATGACGTGCACGCCGTTTGCGAGCGTAAACTCGACCGGCGCCAGCGCACTGTGCACCGTGCTGGGCGTCTTCACGGCTTTGGCGACCCAGCTAGGCTCGACGATCGGACCGTTAGGTACGCGTTTGGAGAAATCGTCGCTTGCGGCTGCGTCGCTCTTCTGCGAACTCCCTCGTGGAGGACTGTCGTTCGGGCTTAGGTGGCCTACGACGGTTGGATGGCTCAAATAGGTGCGTGCCGCTGCCAGCAAATCGGCGCTCGTCAAGGCCGCAAGCCGATTGTCCTCGTCGGAGATCTTCTCGCCGACGATGCCGTACGTGTAGCCGGCGAGACCGCCGATGCCATCGATCGAATCTGCGGAGTAGAGCCGTTCGGCGATCGTCAAACGCTTGGCGGCGAGTACGAGATCCGGGTCGAAACCATTCTGGATCGCCGCGTCGAGCGTCGATTGAAAAACGGTTTGGGCCTCACTGCTGGTCCTGCCCGGGTTGAGAATGATGAAGATGTGGAGCAAGCCGCCGCGCAGTTGGGTATCGGCATTGGCCTCGATTGCCAACGCGATATTGCTCTGCACCAGCGCTTGATAGAAGGGCGAGCGTTGATTCTCGATCAGCGTTGCCAGCGTGCTTACCGCCGGCTCGCCGTGCTGAGTGTCTCCGGGAATCGCATACGCGAGATCCAGAATCTCGAACGGAAATGGAAACTGTGCTTCGACCGTCTGTCCGTGCGAGGCGGTTGGATTGGCAGTCGGCTTGGGCGGCAACGTCTTGGCCGGAATCGCGCCGAAGTAGCGCTTTGCCTTGGCAAAGACGGTCGCGTGATCGACGTCGCCGGCTACGACCAGCGTCGCATTGTTCGGCGCGTACCACTCGCGGTAGTAGCGCGCAATGTCGGCGACGGTCGCTCGCGCGACGTCGTCGCGGTTACCCAACGGAGTTCGTCCCGTCGGCTGATCGGGGAAGGCGGCGGCGCGGACGCGCGCCAGCAAGTTAAAGAACGGCGAGCTTGCATCGCCGTCGATCTCGTTAAGGACGGCGTTACGCTCGATCGCCCAGTCGGCCGCGCGCAATGCTGCATGCTGCATCCGATCGGCGTCAATGTAAAGCGCGACGTCGAGTTTGTCGGACGGCATCTCGAAGTAGAACTGCGTGTAGTCGTAATTAGTCTCGCCGTTCATCTGCGCGCCGAGGCGGGCTATGACGTCGTCGAGTCCGCCGGACGAGACCTCCGGGGTTCCACGGAACATCATGTGCTCGAGGGCATGTGCGAGACCGGTCTTGCCCGGCGTTTCCTGCAACGACCCAAAGCCGTACCAGACCGAAGTTTGCACGACTGGTGCCGCGCGATCCTCGACGACGACGACCTTCAGCCCGTTGTGCAGGGTGGTGGTAAAGATCGCGCCGTCACCGGGGCCGCCTTGCGCTCGAACGGCCTGCGGGATCAAAAGCACGAGCGCCAATGCCAGTACTGACGTCTTCAGCCAATTGGAAGCACGAATGGGAATGGGGCGTATCACAGGGTTGAGACTCCTAGGTAGTATGCGGCGGTCGCTTCGACTGCCGCCCAGGGAAGGCAGCCGACGAGCTCGCAGCCGGCGAGTTGGGTGCCGCGTTCCGCCGCCAGCCGCGCAATGAGTTCGACGACGCGATAAAGGGGCGTTGCAGCATAGTCCGTCACGTTGAGTGAAACCTGCACGCGGTTTTCTCCGCGCGGCAAAGCAAGCGCTCGAAGCGAGCGCAAGCCGCCGTCACGTTCGCGTATGGTCCGTGCGATTTCCTTAGCCACCTCAAGATCGTTGCTCGCTAGTTCAACGTTGAAGGCGATCAGGACGTTGCGCGCGCCGATCGCGACGGCACCGGCGGTCGCGTGGCGCGCTACGTCGCCTTCGTCGGGAAGCCAATCGATATTCCGGCGAATTGCCGGCAGCAGTCGTCGCTCCGGATGCCTCGCCGCCGCCCCGTAGTAAAAGGAGGGAACCCTATAGCGCTTCCAAATCTCACCGCCGGCGCGATGCGCGAGGGCGGCGGCTTCGGTCAAGCTCGCCTCCTCGAGCGGGACGAACGGGAGCACGTCGAGGGCGCCGATTCGTGGGTGGACCCCTTCATGGCCGCGCAGGTCAATCCGTTCGAGCGCAACCCCGGCCAGCGCAACGCCGGCCTCGACGACTTGATCGGCGTCGCCGACGATCGTCAGCACGCTGCGATGATGAACGAGGTCGCTGCTCCGATCGAGCAAACGTGCACCGCTGCATTCCACAGCGGCGGCGGCCGCGTCGATCGTTGCCGGATCGCGGCCTTCCGAAAGATTCGGCACGATCTCAAAGAGCGGCACGCCCGCGTTACCCAAGCGTCGTTTGGAGCGCTTGAATGATGTCGGATGTGTTGGCCGGTGAAATTACGCGCGTGCAACCAAGTTTGCGTGCCTCGGCCTCACGACGCTCCGCCGAGGCAACCGCGCGCACCTCGCCGGATAATCCAAGCTCACCGAAGACCGCGACTTCCGGCGAAAGCGCGACGTTGCGAAACGACGAGGCAATTGCCAAGGCGATTCCGAGATCGGCCGCCGGCTCGCTAATGCGTAATCCGCCGGCAACCGACGCGTACACGTCGTGGGCGCCCAGCGAGAAGCCGGCGCGGCGTTCCAAGACGGCGAGAATCATCGCCAGGCGCTGCTGATCGAGATTATTGGCGAGCCGGCGCGGCGTACCGTAACTCGCCTCGCCGACGAGTGCCTGCACTTCGATCAAAACCGGCCGAGAGCCAACGATCGAGGCCACTACGCACGAGCCGCTTGGTCGCTGCGTCCGCGCGCCAAGGAAAAGTTCTGATGGGTTGGCGACCTCGCGAAGCCCGGCATCGTGCATCGTGAAGACGCAAATCTCGTCGATCGAGCCAAAGCGGTTTTTGTACGCGCGCAAGATGCGGTATTCGCCGCTGGTCTCGCCCTCGAAATAGAGCACGGTGTCAACGAGATGTTCGAGCAGGCGTGGCCCGGCGATCGCACCGTCCTTCGTGACATGACCGACGATGAAGGTCGCGCATCCGGTCCGCTTCGCGTACTCCATCAGCGCCTGCGTGCAGTCGCGTATCTGCGTTACGCTTCCGGCATATGCCTCCGATTCGGGGAGCCAGACGGTTTGGATTGAATCGACAACCAATGCCAGCGGATGGCGTCGTTCGAGCCGATCGAGAACGGCGCGCAGATTCGTCTCCGGATAGACGAAGAGTTCCGAAGCTGCACCGGCGGGCAGCGTGCGTTCTGCTCGCAGCGCCACTTGCGCGGCTGACTCTTCGCCGCAGACGTAAACCACTTCGCCATGCTGCGCTAGGCGGGCCGTAATTTGCAGCAACAGCGTCGACTTGCCCGCGCCTGGAGGGCCACCCACGAGCGTGAGGCTTCCTCGCACGATGCCGCCCCCGACCACCGCATCGAACTCCGCCATCCCAACTCGCAAACGCGCGATGCCGGCAGAGCCAACTTCGCGGAGCGAGACCGGCGCAGTGGATGGCGATGCCGGCGCCCGGTCAATCCTGGCGCTGCGAGCGGCCACGCTGAACGGCCGCTCGTCGAATGAGTTCCATGCTTCGCACTGCGGGCAGCGTCCCAGCCATCGCGGGGATTCGAAGCCGCAGGCCGAGCAGAAGTAGACCGAATGTGCTTTAGCCACCCGACAAGCTCGTTCTGCGGGGCCGCTGCTTTGCCTGGGCGAATCCGGTCGCGCGTGGTCGATCAAGCCCACTTGCAGATCGCTATCGACGGACCGGTCGCGTCAGGAAAGACGACCGTTGCGCGCGCGACGGCGCAGCACTTGCGCGTGCTCTATCTCGACACGGGAGCAATGTATCGGGCGCTGACCTATCTCGCTTTGCGGACCGGCACCGATGCCGACAACGGGGCGGCGCTCGCGCGCTTGGCGACGATTACGCCGGTCGAGGTCGTACTCGATCAGTCCGCTCCGCTTGGATTTCGCATCTCGGCCGGCGGGCGCGAGCTCGACGAGTCGGCACTGCAGACCAACGAGGTGACCGCGACGGTCTCCGCGGTTGCTGCCCACGCCGACGTGCGCGCCGTAATGGTCGCGGCCCAACGCCAAATCGCTGGTAAGGGTTCCGTCGTTATGGCCGGCCGGGATATCGGCAGCGTGGTCTTGCCGAATGCTCCGGTCAAAATTTATCTAACCGCATCGCTCGAGGATCGCATCGCGCGCCGCCGCATGCAGCTGGAAAAGGCCGGTGTGGACGTTGACGTGCATCGCCTCGCCGACGAGATCGAGGAACGCGACCGGCTCGACCGCACGCGCACAATTTCACCGCTTGCGCCGGCGCCCGACGCGCACATTATCGATTCGAGCGAGATGGACGTCGAGGGCGTGGTCGCTGAAATCTGCGCGATCGTGGTGCGGTCGCTGCGGACAGGCTTTGACCAAGGATGAATCGGCGCTTTTACGATTTTGCGAAAGCGATAGTGGGCGGCCTCTGCCGCCTAGTCTGGCGCACCCGCGTCTTTGGCGCGCAGAACGTGCCACTCGAGGGCCCGCTGATCATAGCTTGCAATCACGTTTCGTACCTCGATCCGCCGGCGCTAGGGAGCTTTTGCCCCCGCCGGATTAGCTACATGGCGAAGAAGGAGCTCTTCGAGATCCCGGTCCTCGGAGCGGTGATCCGGGCGTTAGGCGCCTATTCCGTCGACCGCCAGGGGAGCGCTGCCGCCGCGATCAAGCGCTCGCTTCAAGTCTTGGAACGAGGCGGGGCGATAGGGATCTTTCCGGAAGGCACCCGCAACCCGAACCGAACGGTAGCGCCACAGACGGGCGTGGCGCTCTTGGCATCGTTAGCCCAGGCGCCGGTGGTGCCCGCGTGCGTACTCGGCACCGACCGGGCGCTCCGCCTCGCTCGGGTAGACGTCGCATTTGGGGCGCCATTGACGCTTCCGGCCGGCCGGAAAGCAACGCGCGAAGAGTTGGCGAAGTTCACTGCTGAAATCATGAACGCGATCGAAAAGTTGGCGGGGAGCACTGGTGGAAATACGTAAGGCATCGGTTCAAGGCTTTTGCTTCGGCGTTGCCATCACCGTCAAGAAAGCCGAGGAAGCGATTGCCTCGCGCGGCAACGTGACCACCCTCGGGCACGTCGTGCATAATCCGCAGATGGTCGAATCGCTGGCGGCGCGCGGGCTGAAGAACGCGCAGAGCGTCGACGAGGTAGATGCCGGCGCGATCTTCGTTCGCGCCCATGGCTTGCCGATCGACGTTTTCGAGCAGGCTAAAGAGAAGAAGCTCGAGGTTATCGACGCGACCTGTCCGATGGTCACCAAGATTCACGTGCAGGCGGAGAAGCTGAAGGCGGACGGTTATAAGATCATCGTCATCGGCGATCCCAACCATCCCGAGGTCAGGGGTACGCTAAGCCACGTTCCCGGCGCGTGGTGCATTCAGAGTTCCGGCGACGTCGAAAAGCTACCGCGCTCGAGCCGCGTCGGGGTCGTCGTCCAGTCGACTTGGTCGGGCGAAGGATTCACCGAGATCGTGCGCGCGCTTTCCGCCAAATACTACGAAGTGCGAGCCGTGAACACGATCTGCACCGATACGCACAACCGTCAGAACGAAGCGCTCCGCTTAGCCAAAGGCGTGCAAGTGATGATCGTCGTCGGCGGGAAAACGTCGGCAAATACCAAGCACCTCGCGGACCTTTCGGAATCGCACGGCGCACGCGCCTACCATATCGAAGGTCCTGACGAACTGCGGTCGCAGTGGTTTGAAGGCGTCGAGGTAGCGGGCTTGATGTCGGGTGCATCGACCCCCGGATGGCTCGTCGATCAAGTCGAGGCGCGGATGGAGGAGTTAGCAGTTTCTGCTTAACCTCGTCAATCTTGCCGAGCGCTTCGAAGGCGCCCTCGAAGAACGCATTGCCGGGTATCGGGGATCGAGAGAGATCTCCGATATGCTTTTGCGGCACTTCGGTTATGCACCCTACGGACCCGCACGGCGGGGGAAGCGTCTGCGCCCACAGATGGTCATGCGGGTGGCAACCAGCGAAGGAGCGCCGATCGAGCACGCGTTGGACGCAGCCGTAGCGGTCGAGATTTTCCATAATTATTCCTTGGTTCACGACGACATCGAGGACAGGGACGAGTTGCGCCATGGGCGCCCCACGCTATGGAGCGCGTATGGCATCGCGCAAGCAATCAATGCGGGCGATGCAATGTGCGCCCTGAGCTTCCTCAGCCTCGAGCATGCCGCCGCTTACCTCGACCCTCGGCGCGTGCTGCAGATGCTCGCGCTCTTGCATGAAGCCCACGCGGTGATGTGCGAGGGTCAGTCGCTCGACCTTCACTTCGAATCGGAGCGGTCGGTCGATCTTCCGGGCTACTATCGCATGATCGAATGCAAGACCGCGCAACTCTTCGACGCGTCGTGCCGGCTGGGGGCGTATGCTGCCGGCTGCGACGAACCGACCATCGCCGCCTATGGCGAGGTCGGGCGCGCCTACGGCATGGCCTTCCAAATCCGAGACGATCTTGCGGGCATTTGGTCGACGGTGGATGAGACGGGCAAGACCAGCGGTGGCGACGTCGCGCGCCGAAAGTGGACCTTCCCGGTAGTGTGGGCGATGGCGCAG
>JBAVTZ010000057.1:0-7702 GCA_049696515.1 Candidatus Cybelea sp.
GCGGCGCTGGGCGTGCGAATTCTCGATGCGGTTGCCGGCGTTAGCCTGGTGGACGACGAGCGCCTAATCGTCGGCCGGGCCGTTTCGTCGGCAGAAGAGCCGGCGAACACCACGCCCGCCGCAGACCTTCCCGCTGCGGCTGCGCCGCCGATCGGCGTGCCCGGCCCCAGCATTTGGCGCGTCGTACTGAGCCTCTTCGGGGTCGCAGGGCTCGCCATTATCGTGGCGCTCGCGCTCGATCCGGTGCGAGGCGCGCTCTTTGGCTGGGGAGTGCATCTGCCGAGTTTCCTGCGTTGGACGGTCGACTTGCTTTGGCTAGGTTTCATCGCCTTTATCGTCTCGGCGATCATGGCGCCCCTCGAAACGCTCGGATGGTGGGCCGGGTGGTACGGGGACCGCATCGAAACGACCGACGCCGAGCCCGTCGATAGCGTGGCCGCCGACGACCATGCGCCGGCCGGTCGCGTGGCCCGCTACGCCATCTATCTCGACGGCATCTCACAGTCGAGCTCGCGCTATACGCCCGACATCGAAACGTTCCTCGACGCTCTAGCGCCTGAGCTTCCGAGCGGCGTCCGGCTCATTCGCGGCTTGATGGTCTATTCAGTAATGAACCGTCCGCTCGAGGACGATCCGATCTGGTCGCGCATGTGGTCGTTTTTGGATGCGGCGCGTCCCGGTGGCTCGCGAGGCGCCGGAAACTCGTTTCTGCGTAATCTGCTGGGCATGATCATCAATCTGCGCAACGTGATGATCGTGGCGGTCTCGGCCGATCCGCGCTACGGCCCGATGTACAACTTTGGCGTGGCTTACGTGATGTATAAATCGCTGCTCGCAAACGGCTACCGTCTTAAAGGCGGCGTTCCGGTCACCTTGATCGGTTACAGCGGCGGCGCGCAGATGGCTTGCGGGGCGGCGCCTTTTCTCAAAGAAGCCATCGGCGCGCAGATCGAGGTGATCTCGTTGGGTGGCGTGATCAGCGGCGACGATCCTCTGCTGCAGCTCCAACGCCTCTACCACCTTGTCGGCGACAAAGACATGATCGAACGGGTCGGCCCGGTGATGTTCCCGTCACGCTGGAAAATCATGGCGCGCTCTTACTGGAACCTGGCGAAACGCCTGGGTCTGTTAAAGGAGATCTCGCTTGGGCCGGTCGGCCATCAGGTCCCGGGCGGAATGCTCGATCCCGAGAAGCGGCTGGCGGATGGCCGCAGCAGTTTGCGCCAAACCCTCGACTATATCGAAGGCATGTTGGCTGCCTAGAGCTCGCTTGCTGCCGAGGACGGTTGGCACGACCGGCAAGGCAACCGAGTGTGAAGGGTCCCAAGCAGGTTTCCTTGACGCTCTTGGCGACGGGTGCTAAACTCTTGGCCTATGCCCCGGGGCGCATGAAAGCCGCCGCACAGAGCAGGGCGAGACACCTCCACCAAGCGGGAGCGCGTGTTTCGTCTTTTTGCTGTGCCCGCGAATTGGCCTCGTCCCGTACCGCGCAAACTGAAGATTAACCGCAAAGAAAGAGAGTAATGGCGAAGACGACAGCTCCGAAGTCCCCACCGAAGAGCTCCGCGGAGCTTGCCCCGAGTTCGGGGAGATCCACGAAGGGGAGATCGAAGCGATCGGCGGCTACGCCGCTGAAGGGAACCGACGGGAACGGAGCGTCGACGGTAATGCCTTCGACCTTTCCGATGCCGACCGGTGCATTTACCGTCGAGCAGCGTCCCGAGCCTGGCCCCAAGCGGGATCGTCACTCGTTTGCCAAGATCCCGCACGTTCTCGAGGTGCCGACCCTCATCGAGCTGCAAAAGGCCAGCTTCGACTGGTTCAAGACCGAGGGGTTGGCGGAAGCCTTCGCCTCGATCTCGCCGATCAAAGATTTTACCGGGAACCTGATCCTGGAGTTCGGTGACCACTCGCTGGGCGAACCGAAGTATTCGATCGAGGAGTGCCGCGAGCGGGACATGACCTATAGCGCGCCGCTGCGCGTGCGCGTTCGTTTGATCACCGCCGAGTCGGGTGAAATCAAAGGTATCCCGGACCAGGAAATCTTCATGGGCGACTTCCCGCTCATGACGGACAAGGGCACCTTCATGATCAACGGCGCCGAGCGCGTGATCGTCAGCCAGCTCGTGCGCTCGCCCGGCGTCTACTACAGCCAGGACGTTGACACCAACTCGCGACCGACCTTCAACGCCACGATCATTCCAAACCGAGGCGCCTGGATCGAGTTCGAAACCGACAACGGAACCAAGAACGACGAGACCGAGGGCACGATCGGGGTTCGTATCGACAAAAATCGCAAGATCTACGTCTCGACCTTCGTGCGCGCACTCTCGCGCCCGGATCTTGGGCTCGATTGGGAGAGCGATGAGGCTATTTTGCGCCTCTTCGACGACAGCCCGCTGATCCGCAACTCGATCGACAAGGATAAGGACATCAAAACGCGCGAAGACGCGCTCAAGGAGATTTACAAGAAGCTGCGTCCCGGCGAGCCCGAGAATGCCGAGAACGCCGAGAAGCTCCTCGAGTCGCTCTTCTTTGACGAGAAGCGCTACGACCTGGCCGGCGTCGGCCGTTATAAGCTCAACGGAAAGTTCCACTATCGGATCGAGAACCCCGATGTGGACGCCCGCGTCGAGCGCCCCTACGTGGTGATCGACGAGTACGCCGATGCGGGGCTCGAGATGCCGGCGATGTCGGCCAAGTGCCTGACGCGTGGCGATATGATTGCGGTGATTCGCCGTTTGATCAAAGTAGCGACCGGCATCGTGCCAAAAGACGATATCGATCATCTCGGCAATCGCCGGGTGCGTTCGGTCGGAGAGCTCCTGCAGAATCAGTTCCGGGTGGGTCTGCTCCGCCTCGAGCGCGTCGTCCGCGAACGCATGACGGTGCAAGACATCGAGACGGTGACCCCGCAGGCCTTGATCAACATTCGCCCGGTCGTCGCGGCGATCAAAGAGTTCTTCGGTTCCTCGCAGCTCTCGCAGTTCATGGACCAAACGAACTCGCTGGCGGAGTTGACGCACAAGCGCCGGCTCTCCGCGTTAGGCCCGGGCGGTCTATCGCGCGAGCGCGCCGGATTCGAAGTTCGCGACGTCCACCACTCGCACTACGGCCGCATCTGCCCGATTGAAACGCCGGAAGGTCCGAACATCGGCCTGATCGGGTCGTTGGCGACCTACGCGCGGGTGAACAAGTTCGGTTTCATCGAGACGCCCTACCGCGTGGTGCGGGAAGGCATCGTGACCGATGAGATCGTCTACCTCACCGCCGATCGCGAAGACGAGTACATTATCGCGCAGGCCAACACGCCGGTTGACTCTGCGGGCGGTAGAATCACGGCCGACTCGGTTGTCTGCCGCTACGCCGAAGAGTATATCGAAGAGCCGGCCGCCCGCGTGCAGTTGATGGACGTTTCGCCCAAGCAGATCGTCTCGGTCGCGACGGCGCTGATTCCGTTCTTGGAACACGACGACGCAAACCGCGCGCTGATGGGCGCCAACATGCAGCGCCAGGCCGTGCCGCTGCTTCGCCCGGATGCGCCGATCGTTGGAACCGGCATGGAGTATCGGGCCGCCAAGGATTCGGGAAGCTTGATCGTGGTCGAGGAGGCCGGCACCGTCACCTCGGTCGACGCCAAGGGCGTTACCGTCCTCAATGCCGAGGGAATTCCGAAAACCTACGAGCTGCTCAAGTTCGTGCGCAGCAACGCCGGTACGTGCATCAACCAGCGGCCGATCGTTGCCGTCGGCGACAAGGTCGTCGCCGGTCAGGTCCTGGTGGACGGGCCCTCATCCGATCAGGGCGAGCTGGCCCTTGGCCAGAACGTCCTCGTCGCGTTCATGCCATGGGAAGGCTACAACTACGAAGACGCGATTCTGATCAGCGAGCGCATGGTCAAGGAAGACCGCTTCACCTCGATTCACATCGAAGAGTACGAGTGCGAAGCGCGCGACACCAAGCTGGGACCGGAAGAGATCACGCGTGACATTCCCAACGTCGGTGAAGACGCGCTCAAGGATCTGGACGAGCGCGGCATCATCCGCATCGGCGCCGAAGTGCGTCCCGAGGATATCCTCGTCGGCAAGGTTACCCCGAAGGGTGAAACCGAGCTTACCGCCGAGGAGCGGTTGTTGCGTGCAATCTTCGGTGAGAAGTCGCGTGAGGTTCGCGACACGAGTCTCAAGGTTCCGCACGGCGAGAAGGGCAAGATCATCGACGTCAAGGTCTTCTCGCGCGAGAATGGCGACGAGCTTTCGCCCGGCGTCAACCATCTCGTGCGCGTCTACGTCGCGCAGAAACGTAAGATTCTGCAAGGCGACAAGATGGCCGGACGCCACGGTAACAAGGGCGTGATCGCCAAAGTACTGCCGGAAGAAGACATGCCGTACCTCGAAGATGGCTCGCCGGTAGATATCGTGCTCAATCCGCTGGGCGTACCGTCGCGCATGAATCTCGGACAGATCATGGAGACGCATCTCGGGTGGGCGGCGAACATGCTCGGCTTGAGCGTGGCGACGCCGGTCTTCGATGGCGCGCACGCCGAAGACATCGCCGAGTGGTTGCAAGATGCCGGACTTCCGGCTGACGGCAAGACTTGGCTGCGCGACGGCCGCACCGGGGACCGTTTTTCGCGACCGATTACGGTCGGCCTGATCTACATGCTCAAGCTCGCGCACTTGGTGGACGATAAAATCCACGCGCGTTCGACGGGTCCGTACTCGATGATCACGCAACAGCCATTAGGCGGCAAGGCACAGTTCGGCGGACAGCGCTTTGGCGAAATGGAAGTCTGGGCGCTCGAAGCGTACGGCGCCGCCTACACGCTGCAGGAGTTACTGACGGTTAAATCCGACGACGTCGTCGGGCGCGTCAAGACCTACGAAGCCATCGTCAAAGGCGAGAACGTGATGGAGCCCGGCGTTCCGGAGTCGTTCAAGGTCTTGATCAAGGAGCTGCAATCGCTTGCGCTCGACGTCAAGGTGCTCACCGAAAACCGCGAAGAGGTCGATATCAAGACGCCCGAAGATGAGATGGGCGAGACCGAGCGTCGTGAGTACGGCTTGCTGATGGGTGACGAACAAGCTGCGGTCTCGCAGACGGTCGTGGCCGCACGCGAAGCCGTTGCCGAAGCGCCGGTCGAGGTCGAGGAAGAAGAAGAGGAAGAGATCGACGACACCAAGCCGCTCGATGCAACGGCCGTGATTCCGACCGCGCCGCCACCGCCGCGCGCGACCGAGGTCGAGGCCGAGGAGATCTTCGAGGAAGAGGCAGAGAGCCCCGAAGAGGAGATCGAGGGAGCGCAGGGTTACGAACTCGAGGAAGAGGACGAAGACGCAACCTACGAGGACGAGAAGCCTGCCTACGAAGGCGAAGAAGAAGAAACTCCCTTCGTCGAAAACAACACCGAAGAAGAGTTCTAGGTCGAAGTCCGGCTCTGTCAGAAGCGCGAGAACCTTGAGTTCTCGCGCTTCTCGCTTATCTGACTAGCTCTTGGTGCAGGTCGAGACGACCGAGACGTGCCGCCCGGTCTTGGCCTCGGTGAACGACGAGGCCGAAACGATCTTCGAATCGCTCACCTTGGTCGTGGTGATGTTTGTCTGGCTCGAGATGTCGGGTGAGGGCGCGAAGGAAACGTCGTGCCAAACAATCTGGTTTCCGGTCCATCCCTTCGCGAAGGAAAGTCCATAGGCGCCCTGATCGCCGGACGATACGTCGACCCAGCGCTTCGCGTCGGAATCGTAGGTGATCTTGTCCGCCACTACCAGCCGCGCCGGTATCCAAGAGTTCGGGCTCGTGGTGGAAGTCTCGTTGATCCAGTAACCGCTGGGATCTAACGTATACGTGGAAACGGTCACGTAGGCGGCGGGGCGCCTCGCACTCTTGGTGTGACAGGTCCACGTTCCAACCATGAAGTTGAGCGACGAGAAGTTGGGCTTTGCGGCCGCTGGGACCGGCGTACCCTCGACTTGGGCTAGAGCGTATGCGGGGATCGCCACCGCAGTGAAGACCGCAACGGCGATAAGAAGACGTGACAAACGCATGGGGTGACTCCTTGCTTGAGATTGGTAAGAGCGCCCCAATAGAGGGCTCTCGAGTAGCGGTTTGGGAGGTTCCGCAGCATGCTCGCGCACGCCTGCCAGCCTCAAGCGTCCCGGTCGCAGCGGGGCGTAAGGGGAACCTTGCTCGCGCATGGAAAGCGCTCGCCGATATGAGCGACCTTCCGAAGGTTGGCATCGTCGGTACCGGACGCATGGGCGCAAATATCGCCCGGCGCTTGCACGATGTCGGTTATTCGATCGTTGCGCTCTATGACATCGATCCCCAATCGGCCGCGAAGACGGCGGCCGAGACGGGCGGTGAAGTGACCTCATCGCTGGCGCGCGTCACCGAGTTGGCCGACGTAATTTTGACCGTCGTGACCGACGACGCAGCGATGTATGCGATCTTTGCTCCGGGCGACCAGTCGCTGCTGCATAACGCGCAGGGAAAGGTCTTCGTCAACTGTGCGACGATCTCGCCGCACGTGCACGTTGACGTCGAGCGCCTCGCGCGATCGCGGGGTGCCGAAACCCTTGAAGCCTGCATGGCAAGTTCGATCACCCAGGCGCGCGATGGGACGCTCTATCTGATGGTGGGCGGCCGCCGCGAGACCTTCGAGCGCGTGAAGCCGATGCTCGAAGCGATGAGCGCGTCGTTGAAATACATCGGTGAGGCCGGCAAAGCAGCGCAAGTTAAAGCGCTGGTAAACATGGTAATGAACGTGAACACGGCCGGTTTGGCAGAGGGACTGGGCCTGGGCGACGCACTCGGACTCGATCTTGACGTGTTGCGCGAAGTCTTCTCGCAGACCGGTGCCAACTCGCGCGTGCTCGAAACCGATGGCGCCGACATGCAAGCTCGGGAACACGACGTCTACTTTTCCGCGGCACACGCCGCCAAGGATTCGGGCATCGCACTCGCCCTCGCTAAGGAAGCCGACCTCAGCCTCCCGCTCGCGCAGGCGACCTTCGAGCAGTACGAGCGAATGAAGGCGCTGGGGCTGGGTGAGCTCGACAAGTCCGGCGTATCGGAACTTACCTTTAAATCACGCCACGGCCAAAAGGCCACGGCAAACGCTTAAGCTGGGGAGGAAATTTCTATGGCCACGGAAGCGAAAACCCACGTCGTCCCATTGATCAGTTCCGGTACGGCGGGGCCGCTGGGAGCGATTCATTTACCGCGCCTTTGGCTCAAGCTTTCGCTTGCAGCGCTCGGCGTATTGCCCGACGGCTACGACGAATGCGGCGCGGGCTTCGATGCGATGACGCTCGGCGCGCTCGGCCTCGACCGGGAGAAGACGATCGATTTCGTCCGCCGGAATAAGCCGACGTACATCGAGTTCGAGGAGTGGGTTGTTGCCAACGGCAAGACCGACAAGGCGACGATCGAGCAGCACAACGCGGCCATCCGCGGCTACAACCACGGCGACGATCTTGCGCACACGATGCGCCAATCATCGAAGATCAAAAATACCGCGGTGAAAGACGCGGTGACGCTCAACACGGTGGAAGACCTCGACGAAATCTACGCCCAGATCATCCGCAACTAGCCGCGTCGCGCTCGACGACGGCGCCGCGACGACGCTCGTACGCTGGGGCGAACGAGGTCCGCTCGTGCTCGCGATCCATGGCATGGCGAGCTCGCGCCTGTCGTGGGAGCG
>JBAVTZ010000058.1:0-24694 GCA_049696515.1 Candidatus Cybelea sp.
GCCCAGGAGCATCCGAGCCGTCGAGCCCGAGTTCATGCAGTCGAGGGTAGCGTTCGGGAGGCGCAGGCCGCCGCCGGCGACGATCAGCTCGGCGCCCTGTGCCTCGATTCCAACGCCTAACGCGAGCAACGCTTCGCGCGTGGCTCGGACGTCTTCTCCGGGGTTGAGATTTGTGATCCGCAGCGGCTCGGCGGCGCGGGCCCCGGCGATTAATGCCCGGTGCGAGATCGACTTGTCACCCGGAACGCGAACGCTTCCGCGCAGCGGTCCGGGATAAAAGGTCACCACCTTGCCGGGCATCCTAAGTTGGTTTCAGACAAGGAGTCCATCATCATTTCGTAGCAAGCAGCGCGAAGCGAATTCGTATGGTTATAGGCGCTTTTTCACTCGAAAGGAACCGATGAACAAACTAGATTTAGTGCGCTCCGCGGTCGAACGCGTCGAGATCTCGCGCAAAGACGCCGTCGCCTTAGTGGACGGTATCTTCGATGACATTCAGGCGGCGGTCATTGCGGGTGAGGCGGTCAAAATTCCCGGCTTCGGTCAGTTCAAGGTGCGGGATCGTGCGGCGCGCATGGCACGCAACCCCGCCACGGGCGAGCAGGTGAAGGTACCAGCGAAGCGCGTTTTCAAGTTCCTTGCCGCAAAGGCGCTCAAGGAAGCTGTGATGTCGAAACGCGGCCCGCGCGGCGGCGCTCGGAAGAAGACCGCAACTAGGACGCCCGCGCGCAAAGCCCCAGCCAGAAAGACGACCACCCGCAAGAAGCGCTGACGGGCCGCTCAAGCACGCCACGTTTTCGATGCGGCCGGCTTTGCGGCCGTGTCTCCTGACATGATTGCGCGCAAAGAGGTACGCGGGTTGTCTGCTGCAATCGGGGCAGAATCGCCGAGTTCGACGCAACAGGAGTGAGGATGCGACGCTTACACGTTTTCCTAACCGTCTCCGTTTCGGCCGTGATCGTAGCCGCATGCGCCGGAGGCAGTGGTTCCGGTCCGATCGCCGGCGTACCGATGGCGTCGAGCGGTCCGATGGCCGGGACGCCGGGCGAGAGACTTCAGTCAGAGTTGCATCTACTCCATCATCGCCGGACGCCGGCGTTGCCGCCGCCGCGGCGTAATCCGATAACCGGCGTCGCGCGCACTCGCGCCCGTGCGGCGGGATGGCAGGAGCTTACACCTGGCTCGCCGTTCGATAGCAACGGTCCCGGAACCGAACTCCTGATGACCGACGGCACCGTCATGGTTCAGGACAGCTGCTCGCCAAACTGGTTCAGTCTAGCGCCCGACAAAAACGGGAGCTACCTCAATGGAACCTGGACGGAGAAGGCCTCGATGTCGGCGAGCTACGGCCCGCTCTATTTTGCCTCGGCCGTCCTTGCCGACGGCAAACTCATCATTAACGGCGGCGAATACAATTTTTGTAACCCCGTCGAAACGACGTTGGGCGCGATCTACGATCCCGTTGCAAACACCTGGACCCCCGTCTCTCCACCAAGCGGGTGGGGCCGAATCGGCGACGCTCAGAGCACCGTGCTCGACAACGGAACCTATATGCTCGGGAACTGCTGTACCAACGTGCAAGCGCTCTTAAACGAGTCCAAGATGACGTGGACGCAAGTCGGGAACGGCAAGCAGGACGACAACAGCGAGGAAGGCTGGACCCTGCTTCGCGGCGGCAATGTGCTGACGGTCAACGTACTCGATCCTCCGGATGCGCAGGTCTACGTTCCGAAGGCAAACATGTGGGAAGCCGCGGGTCAGCTTCCAGTGAATATCATCAACGACGTGGAGATTGGGCCGCAGACGCTGCTGCCGAACGACACCGTTTTTGTAGCTGGGGCAAACGGTGATACCGTCGTCTACAACGCCAAACATGGTTCGTGGGCGCAAGGTCCGACTTTCCCACTGCTTAACGGCGTGCAACTGGAGGTCGCCGACGGTCCCTCAACGTTGCTGACGGACGGCAGCGTGATCCTTCCCGCTAGTCCCGGCGTTTATCAGACCCCGGCCCCGTTCTTCATTTACAATGGCAAGAAGCTCAAGAGCCTTGCCGCTCCACCCAACTATGTCAACGACTCAACTTACAACATCCGCCTGTTGATGCTGCCCACCGGCCAGGTGCTAGAGAACGACGGATCACCCGACATCGAGATCTATACGTCGAACCGCTCGGCCGTCGGCGGGATAGGCCCGGTTATTAGTTTGTTGCCGACGACGCTGACACACGGCAAGACCTACGAGATCGCCGGCCGGCGATTCAACGGGCTTTCACAGGCAAACATGTACGGCGACGACGACCAGCAAGCCACGAACTATCCGCTGGTGAGAATCGTCAACGGCAAGACCGGCCACGTCTTTTACTGCCGCACGCACGGGCACAGCTTCATGGGCGTGGGCTCAAACCACATGGTGTCGACGATGTTCGACGTTCCAAGCGGCATTGAGACGGGGGCCAGTACCCTTGTGGTGGTCGCCAACGGCATCGCGTCGGCGCCGGCAAACGTTACCGTAAACTAGCGACGGTCGGACTCTCAAAACAGAAGCGGAATCAGCATCTTCGTGCGGTTCTTGTAGTCGGGGTACTCGCCGGGAAACTGCCTCGTCATGCTTCGCTCTTCAACCTTCGCGGCGTAGACAAAATAGAATCCCACGAGCAGCACCATCCACGGAAACCACTCGACGAGGGTCGTCCCAGCGACGGCGAGGAGGATGCCCGTATAGATTGGATGACGCACGAACGCGTAGGGACCGGTCGTCACGAGTTCGTGTCCCTCGCGTAAGGACATCGGCATCCCCCAATTGCGTCCTAGAACCGTTCGTGCCCAGATTGCAACGCCGATGCCGAGCGCGCATAGTGCGACGCCCACACTTGCCGCAATGGGGCTGACATTCGTCACCGCGTGCGGCACATGTCGCCAGACGTGCTCGCGAAGCGATTCCCGTAGCAACAAGAGGATACTGACGGCGATGACCGCGCGGAAAATGGCTCCTCTCCACCACGTACCACTGACGCTGCGCTCGCTCAGGGCTTACCCATATTTTTCGTCCTTCGACTCCGGCGCTGCGCGCCTTCGCTCAGGATGACTAAATGAGCGCGTTCGACTATCTCACCGTTCTGATATCGATCGTGCTGGGGCTCGCGATCGCAAACGTGCTTACGCGCCTGGCAGCGGTGATTGCCGCCCGCGAGCGCGTCGACTTCTACTGGCCGCCGATCGCCTGGGCGGTATGGCTTTTCTTTATATCGGTGCAACACTGGTGGGCCGAGTGGAGCGTTCGCCACACTCGGGTCTGGAGCTTCGGTACGTTTTGGCTCCAGTTGCTCGTGCCGGTCACCCTCTTCTTGCTCAGCGCGCTCGTCTTGCCGGAGCGCGAAGAGAATGGCAAGCTCGATTTGGGCGAGTGGTACTTTCACAATCGCGCGTGGTTCTTTGCGATCATGTTTTTCCTGCCCACGCTGAGCATCGCCGAGGAGATCGCCAGAACTGGGCACATGTCGTCGTGGCTGAACCTAGCGTTCTTGCTGGCCTTCGACGGCGTAATAATCGTCGCATATTTTCTTAAGTCGCGAAGAGCGCAGGAATGGATCACGGTCCAAGCGATGGCGCTGACGATCTTGTACGTCGTGCTTCTCTTTTTGCAGTTGCCCAACTAGCAGGCCCGGCAGTTTCGCGGAAGGTAGGAGTCTCGGTCCGACGGAAGCCAAGCGGATGATTGCCGCAGTAGCCTTCGCGGCGTTGATGCACGCGATTTTGGCCAATCCGCGCTTGCACGATTCGGTGGTCGGCGCCGAGGTTTACGACCTGGACGCGCGTCGTCCGCTCTACCAGCTCAACGCGCAAGAGTTGATGGTGGCCGATTCGACCACGAAACTTCTCACCGAGGGCACGTCGCTGGCGCTGCTGGGCCCATCGTTTACTTGGATCACGCCGGTTTATCGAACCGGCCCAATCGATTCGTCCGGTACGCTGCACGGCGATTTGATCTTGGTTGCGAGCGGAGATCCAAATCTTTCTCAGCGGATTCGCCCGGACAACACGCTCGCTTTTGAAAACGAGGACCACTCGTACAATGGCGCCGCCGTCCCGGGCGACCCGCTCGCGGTGCTGCGAGAGCTGGCAAAACAGGTAGCGAACGCCGGCGTTCGCGCGGTGGATGGACGGATCATCGTGGATACCACGCTCTTCCCCGACCAAAGTGCGCAATATGGCTTAGGGTTCGTCATTTCGCCGATCACGGTCAACGACAACGCGATCGACGTTACCGTGACGCCTGGCGCCAAGCCCGGCGATCCTGCCACGATCGCGGTTTCGCCGCAGACAAGCTATGCGCGGTTTGTCGATCAAGTGACGACGGGCGCTGCTAAGAGCGATGCAACGGTAGATTTTACGAAGGACGTGGCCGATGGCTCTGGGCAACGCACGGTCACCATGACCGGATCCCAGCCGGCGGGATCGAGCGCCCTCTACGCTTACGGCGTTCCCGATCCAAAGCTTTTTGCGCAAGACGCCTTTACGCTCGCGTTACAGGACGCCGGCGTCGCCGTTCATGTTCCGCAAACGTCGGCAGCCTACGATCGGCAAGCCGCATCGAGCTCGTTCGTGCGGTCGAACCTGATGGCGCGCCACGTCTCGCCGCCCCTCTCGGCTGACGTGCGCATCACACTCAAGGTGAGCCAGAATCTGCACGCGATGCTGATGCCCTTCGTCTGGGGCGCTTACCTTGCGAAAGCCCAGACCAATGTTGCCAAAGCCGGTTTTGCGCGCGAACGCGGGCTCCTACTGGGCGCCGGACTTCCCTTGCACGGATCGGTGCAAGCCGATGGTGCGGGTGACTTCGCCTACTTCACCCCCGACTTTATAGTGCATTACCTGGCGTGGATGCGGTCGCAATCCTGGTATCCGTTTCTCTTCCGGGGCTTGCCGGTAATGGGAGTGGACGGCACGCTAGCCGACATCCAAAAGCATGCGCCCGCGCGCGGGCAGGTGTTCGCAAAGACCGGGACGGGTGGTGGCGACGATCTGCTAAATAACGACAACGTCGTCACGAAAGGGCTGGCCGGCTACATCACAACGCGTAGCGGCCATCATCTTGCCTTCGCTTTTTATCTAGGGCCGTTCAAAGGCCCAGAGGAGGAAGAGACGGGATCGGTCGCAGGGCAGATCCTCGGCGCGATGGCCAACGCTGCTTACCTGAGCCTGTAAGCGGCAGCGCTATTCCGTATCTACCGGCATGTTGGACGGATGCTCGTGCAGGAAATATGCCTTAGACTGTTTCGCTGATATCGGCTTGAACGTCCGGGGCGCCTTGTTAAAATTGAGGACGTTACCGACACTGGTCGCGCGTACGTCGCTCGTTCCCAGCTGCCCCAGGTTAAAGGTGTCCTCGACGAATCGAACGATGCTTCCAGACTCGTACTCGGTGTGCGATACGTAGCCTTTCTTAGCGTAGGACGAAACTACCAGCATCGGCACGCGAAAGCCAAGACCCGTGTAATCTAACTGCGGCGGGGCGACGTGGTCGTACCATCCGCCCCAGTCATCCCACACCACAACGATCGCGGTCGAGTCCCAATACGGGCTTTCGCCGATGGCGTTGACGACTTGCGCCACCCACGCCGGGCCGGTGTCGGTCTTGATGCCCCAATATCCCTGGGCTGGATGGTCCGAGTTCTGGCCATCCGGTATCACCCAAGAAACCGCCGGGAGCGCGTTATTGCTAATGTCTTGAAAAATATTCGTCTCGGGCGATGAGATGTTCGTCGTCCACTCCGGGCCATAGCGCACCGGGCTGATCACGTCGAACGCATTCCAAATGTTGCCACCGTGGGTCTGGAGGCTGGGGGTGTAGTATTTCCACGAGACGTTTTTGGCATCGAGGAGATCCCGAAGCGTCTTGTAGTACGACGATGACGGGAACTGGTTGGTGCACGGAAACGGGCCTTCGTCTTGTAGATATTGCCCCTGGCTGGTAAGGAGCGTCGTGGTCGTGCCGGTTGGCGAGTCGCAACCCCAGGGCTCGCTGGTGGGGAAGTCGATGAGACTCTCGGTGGAGCTGATCTCCGCGCCGCCGCGAATCAAGTCCTGGTGGCCCGTAAAACTGCCGCTGCTTTGGGTTGTGAACATGTGGTCGCCCAGCACATATTGTTTCGCGATGGTCCAGTACGGTTGAATGTCGGCCTGCTTGACGTACTGGTACGCGCACGTGCAGCGATGCTCGTTGACATAAACGAGATTAAAGCCATCCATCTTCCCGTTATCGTAATCGACGTTGAAGGCAACGTGGCTATTGTCGAGTATGAGCGAACTGGTAAGTTTGTGCGCGGTCAACGGCACGAGCTTGCCCTTAGACGTTTCACCTTGGGTCGCCCCATCGGCTCCGGGAAACCTCGCAAAAAGATTGTCGAAGCTGCGATTCTCCTGCACCATGATGATGATGTGTTTGATGGGCTGGCTGCTCGAGGAGGCCGGGCGCATCCCAGCCGGCAGGAACGAGGCGGGGGACGAGCCGGCCCCCCCGCTGCAGGCGGTTAGACCGGCTCCTAACAGCCCAAGCAGTGTAAAATAGCCCCATCTGTTCACAGCGCGGTTCCCTTCGTTAAGTAGTAGGGCTAGTTTACTGCAAAACGCATCCGCGCCGGCTCGTCCTCAGAGTCGAACGGGAAAAAATGAGGCTAAGGCTCCATCGCGTAGGGCTCTTGGCCTAAGAAATTAGCCGAGTCTTTCTCAGAAGCGCTAGTGCATTTTATTCATTTTGATTTTTAAGGAAGGAAGCGCGGAATCGCTCGCGGATGCTGTCCCGTGAATTGGAGGGAGCCCACGATGCGCACTTTCAGCGCTAGCGTTCTTCTTTTGATGTTGGCGCTGGTCGGCAGCGCCGGCGTCGCTTCAGCCGATGGACAGGTGCGGACGTACTATATCGCGGCCGACGAAGTCATCTGGAACTACGCACCGAGCGGCATCGATCAGGTCACCGGTCTGCCCTTCGACGCGATGGAACGCCCCTACACGACGCGCGACGCGCATCACATCGGGAGCGCGTATCTCAAGGCGATCTATCGCGAATACACCGATGCCACGTTTCGTACCCTCAAACCGCGTCCGGCCGACCAGGCCTACCTCGGCTTTATCGGGCCCATCATTCATGCGGAAGTGGGTGACACGATTCGGGTGGTATTCAAAAATAATGCTTCCCGCCCGTACAGCATCCATCCCCATGGCGTGTTTTACGCTAAGAACTCCGAGGGAATGTCCTACAATGACGGCAGCGCGACTGCCGGGAAAACGAACGGGGCGGTTCCACCCGGGGCGACGTACACCTATGTTTGGGACGTTCCGGAGCGGGCCGGCCCGGGCCCCGGGGATCCTAGTTCGATCGTGTGGCTCTACCATTCGCACGTGGACGAGCAGAAAGACGTCGATAGCGGTTTGGTCGGCGCGATTGTCGTGACCGCCCGCGGGATGGCAAGGCCTGACGGAACGCCGAAAGACGTGGATAAAGAGTTCGTCACGGTATTTCATATCGTAAACGAAAACCAGAGCTGGTACTTCACCAAGAACGTGACGACCTACACGCCCGCCCTGAAGCGCGCCGATCGTGCTGAAACGATCGGCATCGATTCAAACAACGCCTTCACGCTCAACGGCCGCGGCTTTGCGGACGGAAACTTCAAGTTCTCGATCAACGGCTACGTGTATGGAAACGCGCCCCGGATCGTGATGAAGCAAGGCGACCGCGTGCGTTGGTACGTTATCGATATAGGCAACGGTTTCGATTTTCACACGCCGCATTGGCATGGGAACACCGTCCTGTGGAACAAGCAGCGCACGGATGTCCTCGCCCTGATGCCGGCGCAGATGGTAACGGTGGATATGGTCCCCGACGATCCCGGCCTCTGGCTCTTCCACTGCCACGTGGCCGATCACATGGATGCCGGCATGAGCACATTCTACCAGGTTCTACCGTAGCCCCAGCCGCTCGACGGCTGAGCTCGGCGCGCATTTTCAGTGTCCGGCATGTAAGCGAGCAGGTAGCCGCCGAAGAAGCCGCGTTCGAAAGGACGCGCTCGTGGGAGAAGTCTGGCAAGGTGCGGACCCAGAGCTCTGCACGCCGGCACGCGTTTTGTTCGCAAATGGTAAGGTTCTTGAATAGTGCACGAAATCTCGCGCCCAGTAGCTGTGAGCGAAAAGGAAAGATAATTTATGTCCAACCATTACTCGGGCGTCGACTTTGGGTTTCCGCATGGAGACGCCCGCTTAGACTTCACCGACCTGTATGTCTTCCCGAAGCCCGGTGATGGTAGCAAATCGATCCTGATCATGGACGTTCACCCGTCCTTCGGCGTGAATCCACCGGGCCCAACGACGACGGAACCGTTCGCGACCAATGCGTTATACGAGGTCATGATCGACACCAACGGTGACGCGGTTGCGGATCTGTCGTATAGCGAGCGCTTCGCGGCCCCAAAAGACGGGGAGCAGACCGCAACGGTCCGTTACATTGAGGGTACACGGTCGGAGCGCGCGGGTGGCGAAGGCGTGGTTATTGTTGAAGGGGCGCCGGTCTCGACGGGGCGCGAGGCGATGGTGACGGACACCGGCGACTATCGCTTCTTTGCGGGCTGGCGCAGCGATCCGTTTTTTTTCGACACGCAAGGCGCTCTAAACGGTTTGAATTTCACCGGCGAGGATTTTTTTGGTGACAAAACGTCTGTTCCATCGTACTGGAAGTGCCGAACGCTAAATTAGGCGCTAAGAGTATTCGCCTCTGGGCGCGTACGCTGGATGGCGCGTCCGGAACGTACGTTCAGGCGGACCGAGGCGCCCACGCGTCGCAGGAACCCTTCCTTGCCGGGGATGAGAAAAGTGCTTATACTGCCGGAGAACCGGCGAACGATGCACGGTTTATCGCCCTCTTCGCGCACTCGCTGGAGCACACGGGCCGGTACACGCCGGAGGAAGCTACCCGGGTGGCAGCAACGCTGTTGCCTGACATGTTGCCTTACGAGCCTGGGCGCCAAGCTTCGTACCCGAGCAACGGCCGGGCGCTGACCGACGATGTCGTCGCTCACTTCATTCCGGTGCTCACGAATGGGAAGATAACGGGAGATGGAGTTGCGCCCCATACCGATCTCCTCGCCGAGTTCCCGTACGTAGGACCGCCGCACAACGCGTGACCGGAAAGTTATGCTTGGCCAGCTGCTTGCAGGATCAGCGTCGTGACTTCGGGCGCGTGGCTGACTAGAGACAGGTGGCCGGCATCGATCTCAATGGTGGTGGCCTTCATGCGCGCCGCCATGAAGCGTTCCAAGTCCGGGTTGATCGTCCGATCTTGCTTCGAGACGGCATACCAGGACGGTTTGGTCCGCCAGGCCGCGACGGTCGCCCTCGCAGTAGGCGAGAGCGTGGCGACATTCGGCGCTTGAACGGCGTAAAGCTCGTGAGCCTTGATGGGGTCGACGCCGTTCGCGAAATCGTTGGGAAATGCATCCTCGTTCAAACGGGAAAAACCCTCGACCGTAACGAGGCCGGCACTCGCCGGCGGCGTCGGGAATCGTTTGGCGAGCGCTGTGTAATCTTCACCCGCGTCCGGCGCGCGAGCTGCGATGTAGACGAGCGCGGTAACGTTGGCGGCGACACCGGCCTGGGTAGCGACCATACCTCCGTACGAATGCGCCGCGAGCACCGTTGGCCCGTTCTGCATCGCGAGCGCCCGGCGCGTGGCAGCGACGTCGTCGGCAAAGGAAGTTAGCGGGTTTTGAACCGCCGTCACCGTCATGCCCGCCGCTTGCAGGCGCACGATATACTCAGACCAGCTCGAGCCATCGGCGTAGAGGCCGTGAACCAGCACGACGTTGTTCACGCGCGCGGCGGCTCGAGACGTCTGGGCCCCGAGCAACGAGTCCGCAACTCCGGCGGCGACGGTCATCGAAAACCTGCGCCGATCCATCATGGTGCTGCTGGCCTCCGCTATTTAGGTTTCTGGATTTGGGTTAACCAGCTCGCGCTGGTTATCTTCCAGGCTCCTTCGGTATGTTGGAGCGCTAGCGTTAAAAATCGAGTTCGTCGCACGAGCGTGCACGCGGCCCGGGGCCGGCCGCGCGCGACTATTTCTTGGCCAGGCTCACCGTCGCGCCGATCGGGTCCGTTTCGCCGGAGATCGTCTGGATCGGATTTCCGCCGCTTGGATAGTCCCAGATTAACGTATCGGCACCGTCTTGATTGGGACCGATGAGCAGTTTTCCCTGACCGTGCTTGCGCCCGGTGTCGACGAACGGGATCCAAAACTGCGCGACCTGATTCGAACCCGTGAGGATCATCGTGTTAACCGTCGTGGCCTGATTTCCGCTGATGGCAAAATCGTAGATCGTACTCGTGAAGCTATGCTTGACGGCCACCTGATCGCCGACCGCGAGGTACTTTCCGTCCCATTGGACGCCGCCGGGTAAGTAAATCGTCTGATCGATGGGGATAAACTTGAGCTTCTTGCCGCCCTTTTGGAGCTCGCCAAGCCCAAAGACGCTGCCGTAGGTCTCGCCGTCGACGAAGAGGTTCCCGCGATTGTCGTAGCTGCAGTAATAGTAATAATAAATGTTCGAATTGGAGTAGGTTGTTGGGGAACCGCTCGCGTGGGCGTAGACCGCAACGTTGCCCTCGCGGTCGCTAGCGCCCCAAAAGTTCGTGACCGCAAGGTCACCCGTCTTGGGATTGACTGAACAGCCGTTCACCCTGCCGTCGGGGTCATTGAGCGTGCGGAGAAGCGTCGTGCTGCCGTGACCGTACTCGCTGATCTGGTGGACGCCTTCGCTCGTGTCGTTGGTGACGTACACGTTGCCCGCATTATCCACGCACAAGCCCTCCGGATTAAAAAAGCCGGTCAACGTTCCGACGAGCTTATGGCCGCGATAGGTGTAGATGTCGACAACTTGGGCGATCAGATCGGAGATATAGAGCAGATCGTCGTTTTTTGCCTCTGGAAGAATCCAGGAGCCGTTCCCCGATGCGTGCGAGACCCTGTTGGTGTTGGGCACGGCGACCGACGGCTGCAACCCCGAGCCGCTGCCTGCACAACCCGCAAGAATGCCAACGAGAGCAAGAACTGCGGGTACGACCTGATATGCGGGCATAGTCCCTCCTCCGAACGAGAGCAAGAGTTTGCACACATCATAGCACCGCTGCGCATGCGAGCGGAGGGAAAAGCGAGCGTATTACTTATACTCGGGGCAGGAAGCGAGGGCAAGAGGCTGCCCCAGCCGCGGATTGTGTCGGGGGCGTGACGAAGAGCATGTAGGCATTGCCAATGCCGGCTACACCAGATTGGTAGCCAATGAGGCGTGGTTGATCTTTGGGTTCCTGGGGATATAAGTCATGCCAACGGCTGATGAGCACGTTTCCTCGCGCTTGATGAGCACTGCTCATCGGAATTGGGGTTATCAATGAGCGTTCAAATCGAAGAAAAGAGCTATGAGATGCCGCCCCGGGATGGGTTCACCATCACACTTTTTATCACCGTAGCCGACATCAATCGATCGGCTGATTTCTATGAAAAGGTCTTCGGCGGCCGCGTTCTGAGCAGAGGCGACAGCAAGGGTGCCTCCGGGCACATTCAGATCGCGAATACGTGGCTCATTGTGAACGTCGGGGGCGGGCCAACCCCGGACAAGCCGACGGTGACGCTGAGCGTTCCCTCCGACCCGGATAAAGTCAACAGCTTTATGAATATTCGCGTTGCGGATATTCAAGCGTGCTATAAGTTATGGAAAAGTCGAGGCGCGGAGTTCATCACAGAGCCGATCCCTAAGTACGGCGAGATTCGCTGCTACATCCGCGATCCCGACGGATATATCATCGAGGTTGGACAGACCACCGACATTACGTAAGGTTGACGCTTGGCCACCAAAGAGTATTTTTAGGCTGTCAGCGCGCCGCGCAGACGTACGCCGCCCCGAGCGACGCGCAACCCGTTCGCGCCTTGTCGGTGCTCAAGATTTTGTTGATCCAAGGTGTGAATGGGCGTACGTCGGCGGACACGTCAAAGGCTGCATCGTAGCGCGCGTTGTACCCGCCGCACTGACTGGTTCCCCAGGAATGCGTTCCGATTAGATTCCAGCGCGAACCGTCCCAGTAGAAGTCGCCCCCGCCCGAATCACCTTTGCAGATGATACTGTAAAACATTGCGTTTGATTGCCGGTAGTATCCGTTCATGATCGACGCTTGGGAGCTAACGCCACGATAGGCATCCTTCGCAAAAAATTGGTAGTCGATGTAGTAGAGCTTTTTGCTCCCTGGAGTCGGGGTCGTGTTTAATCCGTACCCAAGGGCCATGATGTTTTGCGCGGAGCCGATGACGAGCGACTTTGGAGCCACTCGGAAGTTGGGCAAAACGCCCAGAGTCTTACTTTTTTCGACAACGATCTTCAGCACGCCAAGGTCGCCGTTTTGCTTGGAGAGGTCGAGGCAACCTTCATCCATGACCGCTCCCTTGCAGTAGCGCGACGGCACGTATACGGCGCTGACCCGACCCGTGAGCAGGGCATTATTGGAGACCTTGCCGATCGGGCCCTGATAGATCGAGGCGTCGCGGAGGCGGAATGTAAAGATATCTGCGGGAGTAATGGACTTGCCGGCCGGCTTACGCGTGTAACCGACGAGGCAGTGCGCCGCGGTCGCGACGAAACCGACACCGGTGGCCGGATTGAAGCGTATCGGCGTCCCCGTGCAATAGCTCAAATAGGTGCCGTCGGCGGTAGCGCCAAGCAGAGCTACGGCCAGCTTCTGGAGTTTCGCTTTCGCGGGGGCGTTGGAAACGGCGCAGTGGCCGCCGTAGGCGATAGCCGGGCTATCGGTGGGCCGGCCGCCCGGCTTCTGGAACGGAAAGCATCGCCAGCCATCTGGAATGCCGCCCGGTTGCACGTTTTCGTGGGCGGGCGGGACGGCGCCGCTGTTTTGTTGCGCGTATGGAAGCGGCGAAAAACCCCCAGCGTGGGAGCATCCCGCGATGGCTAGCACGACCGCTGCGGCAAAACAAAAATGAAGACCACGATACATAAACGGTTCGCTCCCTTCGGTCCGGAGGGCCGGTAAGCACCCTCTCAAGCGGCCAGGCGTTCGGCATCGAGTAAGCGGTCCCCTACCCGTCCGCTCCCTCCGAAGCGTTTCGTCAGCCGAGGCTAAGCGAATCAGAGACCGGCAAAGCTCCGGGCCCGCGTTAGGTCAGAACGCCTTTGCAAAGTGCCCAACAAGTCATGGAGACGACGGCCTCAATGGCGAACAGCGCTAGTAAGAGCGTCGTGCTGACATGTAAACGCTCTCGTAACGGTGCTGCTTTCCGGAGGAGATTGGATATGATCGACCGGCGGAGTTTCTTTTTTTCCCTTGGAGCGGTTGCCCTGGCGCCGGCATTGTTTGGCTTATCCGCCGACAATACGACGGACGAGCCGCTGGACCGCGCCCTGGTGCTGAGCGGCGGCGGTGCACGTGGCGCGTATGAAGCAGGGGTCGTCGGTGCACTCGCGGCCGTCGCCGGCGTGCATGACGGCTCGCCGTTGGTGCCTTACGAAATCGTTTGTGGTACGTCGATCGGGGCCCTCAACGGTTGGTTCGTTGCGACCGGCCAATATACGAGGCTTCGCGAACTGTGGTACGGTATCAGCGGCCAGCACCTCGCGCGTGCGAAGCCGCAATATGCTGCCTTGCAGGATCCCGAAAGCGGGGTTTTCAATCGCGTCGCCGCGGTAGTAGATTTGACCGGCCTCGCAAGAAACCAGCGCGCACTTTTGCAGAGCGAGCCGGTGATCGATTGGATCTCTCGCAACCTCGATGCTACGACGCCGCTGCTGATGCCCCTAGTGTGGGCTGTAACGAATCTCACTTTACAGCGTCCAGAATATTTCTTCATAAGGCCGAACCGAGGCGAAGACATTCCTGAAGAAGTGGTGCAGGCGCTGCGGCGTACTCTAGGGCCACACACCGTTATCCGCGAGGCGACGCCGGATCTATTGCATCGGGCTATCTTTGCTTCCGCGGCGATCCCGCTCGTCTTCGATCCAGTTCTGCTGCCAAATCCCAATGGTACGGTCAACGAGTATTGCGATGGTGGAGTCGCGAGCAATTCGCCGGTCGGCATCGCTCATGCGATCTCTAAAAAGGCCGATATCGTTTTGTTGGACCCGCAGTTCGAACCAGACACCGAGTACGCGGACGCGGTGGACATCGCCTTCGGCGTATACGGCACGATGCAGCGAAAAATCATGGAAAGCGAGATGCGCACGGCTTACTTTGAATCCGCCGGCGAGCGCGCGTTCGCGCGCCTTGCGCCTCAGGACGCTGCCAACGCGACCCAGAGTGATCCGGAGCTCGCGAAGCTCATGCAAACAATTCCCGAAACCGATTTGAGATATATCAGGCCCGAAAAGGAGCTTCCAGTGAGCGTCGGCGGATTTAACGATTCGCTCGGCATCGACAAAGCCTACCGAGTCGGTTGGGAGGACGTAGGCCGGGGCTTCACGCCATACCATTGGGAAACGTTCGAACTCTAAGAGGCAGGTTGTGTGGGCTAGCTCGCGGATTCTTAAACGCCCGCTCCGCTGGGATAGGGCCGGGCGCAGCGAACGTCCTTAGTAGCCATTCCGTTTAGCCTCCGGGAGGTATCGCAGATGAAGAGCTTGGTTCACTTAGCGTTTATCATTGGCGCAGCTGCGCTCTTTGCTGGCTGCGGGAGGTCGCAAAGCGTGTTGAGCGCGACGCCGCAGACCGCGATGTCGCTGCCAGGAGGCACCAGTGGCCAGGACTTACTCTACACCGATAATTACTACGCGCTTTATGTATACACTTTCCCACAGGGGCAGCGGCAAGCCACGGGTCCCGGTTACATCTTGTACGGTGAGTGCGCTGACACGAGCGGAAATGTTTACGTTGGCTACCAGACAATAAGCGGTGGGTCGGAGCTCCTCATATATCCCCACGGGCAAACCGAACCTGAAGGGGGACTGCCTGCGAAGGGTAACGTGGCCCTGACCCAGTGTTCATCCGACCCAAACGGCGGTAACCTCGCGGCCACCGGGTCTAATATTTTAGAGGTTTTTCCGAACGCAGAGTATCCGCCTAAAAAGTACACGTATCCGCAGTACTTTAGCGCCGACACCTGTAGCTACGATGACAGCGGCAATTTGTTCATCGATGGGAAGACGCATTCACAAGCCACGCTGCTCGAATTGCCAAAAGGCAGCGGCACTTCGTTAGCATAGCGTTGCCATCAAGCCTCGGCGTGATCGGCGGCTTCATCAGGTGGGATGGCACATATTTGGCGGTGGGTGCCGGCAACAAGATCTATCGGCTAGCAATACGCGCAAGAAAAGCCACAGTTGCGGGAACGACCCAGCTGCGCGGGCTGATCGGCCCCAGCGTCGGGTCATTCTGGATACAAGATGGCAACATCGTCGGCGCAACCGGAAACTATACGGCCACCATTTGGAAGTATCCGGGAGGTAAGCGGCTCAAGGTCATCCACAAAATTAATTCTGGCTCTTCGGGTAGTACCTCGGTAACCGTGTCCGTTGCCCCATCGGGTTAAGATTGATTCAAATGTTGAGGACTCGAGAGCGCGAGTGCCGCATTCGCGGAATTGGGAAGCCTTGGTCGCCTTGGTCCGAGATAAATGGATAGGATTAGCGCCGCCCGTGCCGAAAAGAGCTTGATTGCTGCAGCGCCAGTGCAGCTGGAGGAGTAACGCCCATGAGGATTTCCGAGCTCAGGTACACGCTTACCATCGGCGCAGTTGCTGCATTGCTTGCCGCTTGTGAAGGGTCGCAGTCGCCGACCGGCGCGCCGGGTGCAATGCCGCAAGTCTCGGCGCGCGCGGCACGCACCAATAGTAAGAACTACAAAGTCCTGTATAGCTTTGGCGCGGTCCCCGATGGCAACTACTCCCACTCGGACGTGATCGGGGTGGGCGGGACATTCTATGGTACGACGTTCGCAGGCGGCGCATACAATTGCGGTTCAAGTAGGTGCGGGACCGTCTTCAGCGTCACCACGGGCGGCGCGGAAAAGGTGCTGCACAGCTTCGGCAATGGCACCGACGGCTTTTTCCCTTTCGCCGGCCTGACTAGGGTAAACGGCACCCTCTACGGCACGACGGGCAATGGCGGCGTGTATAACGCGGGCACCGGCGGCACGGTCTTCAGCATCACGACGGGAGGCACGGAAAAGGTACTGCACAGCTTCGGCAGCGGCACCGATGGTAGTGGTCCTACGGCGAACCTGATCAACGTAAAGGGCACGCTCTACGGCACAACGGGCGCAGGCGGTGCGTACAATGCAGGCACCGTCTTCAGCATCACCACCAGCGGCACGGAAAAAGTGCTCTACAGCTTTGCCGGGGGAGCCGATGGCGATATTCCCCAGACAGGCCTGATCGACGTCGGCGGCAAGCTCTACGGTACAACGTTTATTGGCGGCGCCCACAACCATGGCACGGTTTTCAGCATCACCACGCGAGGGCGCGAGAGAGTTCTTCACAGCTTTCGCGCGAATGGAACCGACGGCGAGAGTCCTGAGGCAGGCCTGACCGATGTGAGCGGCACGCTGTATGGCACGACGATTGCCGGCGGCGGCAGCGAATGCGCCAACGGGTACGGTTGCGGAACCGTCTTCAGCATCACGACCAATGGCACGGAGAAGGTGCTGTATAGCTTCGGCGGCGGCTCCGACGGAGCGTCGCCTGGCGGCTTGACCAACGTAAAAGGCAGGCTCTACGGTACGACAGCGGCAGGCGGCGGTACCCAAAACGGTGGCACGGTTTTCAGCATCACGACGGGCGGCATCGAGAACGTGCTGCACCGCTTCGGCACGGGCGCAGACGGCTTCCAGCCCCTAGCAACCATGAACTATGAGGGCGGAAGTCTCGTAGGCACAACCTATCTCGGTGGCGATTATGGCGTCGGCACCATTTTTTCCCTGACGCCATAGCGCAGCCTCGCGCTGCAATCGCCGCGCAGCTATTGCCCACCCGCACTACCGAAGAGGGTGCCTCGTTTTGAACCCCCCGCGAGGCCGCATCGCGCTAGTGGCTTAGCGTAGGCTCGCAGGTGTGCAGTCCGGCGCCGACCCGACGCGCCGGCTCAGCAGCGCAGCCGAGGGGGCTGTGACGCGTTTTCACGGCAGATCGTCGCCTCGCGCGACTCAATTCTCTGACATTTGCCACTCGAAAAGTCTTCCGTCTGTATTTTTCAATGAAGGCCGCACGGTCTAAGACGCCGGCCTCGCAGCGGGTGGGCACGACATTCAGCGACGACTTCGGTGACGGCTTGTTTATGGGGTCAACGCGAAGACCGTTCCGTAACCATACGTGCCGCCTTCATCGGTGGTCCCGTAGAGGGTGCCGTTTACGTCGATCAGGCCCGCAAAAGGCTCTGCGCCATCAGGGCCATCGGGGCCATCGAAGCTGTGCAGCACTTTCTCTCTGCCGCCCGGCGTGATGCTGAAGACCGTGCCCCAGCCATGCGTGCCACCAAAGAGTGTGGTGCCATAGAGCTTGCCATTTTGCTCGACCACGGATGCGAAGGGGTTCTTACCATCGGTTCCCTTACCGAAGCTGTGGATTACTTTTTCAATGCCGCCCGGCGTGATGCTAAAGACCGTCCCGCAGCCCTCATTGGAGACAGGGCAGAGATACGCGCCGCCGGAGCCCGTTGTGCCATAGAGCATGCCATTTAGCTCGATCAGCCCAGCATAAGGGCTCGCGCCATCGCTTGCGGCACCGAAGGTGTGGAGCACTTTCTCCTTGCCGCCTAGCGTAATCCTAAAGACCGTACCATAATGACGCCTGCCGCCGTAAGTTGTGGTGCCGTAGAGCATACGGCCAACATCCGTCAGGCCTGCACGAGGGTACGCGCCATCGTGATGAGCGTTGAAGCTGTACAGGTATCGCTCGGTACCGCGTGTCGTGATGGTAAAGATCATTCCGCAGACTGAGTACGGTGAGTAACAAGTTCCCGTGCCGCCGTTTGCCGTCGTGCCGTAGAGCTTGCCCTTTACGTCAATCAGACCTGCAAAAGGGTACGCGCCATCGGGGGCTCCGCCGAAGCTGTGGAGCACTTTTTCCGCGCCGCTCGGCGTGATACTAAAGACTGTCCCGCAGCTGGGATTGTAGCACGCATATCCGCCGAACTGCGTCGTTCCGTAGAGCGTGCCGCGCACATCGATTAAGCCGGCTTCGGGGTTACTGCCATCGCCATATGCGCCGAAGGCGTGCAGCACTTTCTCCGTGCCGCTCAGCGTGACGCTAAAGACCGTTCCGCAGCCGGAGGTGTGGTAAAAAGTGCAGGAATACGAGCCACCCGCGAAAGTCGTGCCGTAAAGCGTGCCACCCACGTCGACTAAGCCGGCGTCGGGGTTACTGCCATCGCTTCCTCCGCCAAAGCTATACACGACTTTGTAGTTCGTGCTGCTGCCTGTCGTGATCGCCGAGGTTTGCGGCATCGCGCCTGGCGCGCTGATCGGCGGCTGCGATCCGCCGCACCTGGCGAGTAATACGCCAGCCATGCAGCTTGTTAGCACGTAACGAATGAGGTTCCAACGTCTCATGTGCTCTGCTCCTTGCTAGGTGAACGCCACGGCGCTCGGGTGTTCGTTCGCCACTACATCGCTCGATCCCGGAAGGAGCGAGGCTCTGAATTCTCACCGATGCAAAGGCAACTTGTCTTGCCAGAATCACAAAAAACCTTATTGCTCTGCACTTCGCAGCTGTGTTAACAGGCGAGCCGCATTTGGTGCCGGACGATCTGCGATAAACACGTATAAGGGCCCGTCCATCGTGATCGAGCCGTGTGCGTGTGCGACGCGCGCCCAGGTGCGTACCTCATCGAGATTTCCGATTCCCGCCCAGCGCACTGGCGTTGTTCCCAGCGCAACACCATAGTTAAGGTAGTCGTCGCTTGTGAATCTTGACACCGCGGCGATGCGGGTATGCGTGTCGAAATTCAAATGGTAGGCCCAGACGTAATTCCCGTATACCAGGCGAACCTCGCGCTGCGCCAGCAATATGCGTAAGCGTTCGTCGTTGCGGAGTTCGGTCGTAAGCTGGCTACGTAGTGCGGTACCGGGGAGCCCGTACAGCAGCAGGTTGGGAATGAGCAGCGCCGCGGCGCAAAAAAACGACGGCGATCATGCGGTTCCAGGCCCACAACCCCGCGATGCCCGCGCCGAGAAAGAGTGGAACGAGGACGTAGAATGGCGCGACGTAGCGGTCCGTCCAGCCGCGAACTGAGCCGGCCGCCGAAAGGCTAAAGAGCAGAACGGTTGCCGCGAAGGCAAGCCCTAGTAGCTTAGCTACTTCGCGTACGTCGTTCGGGCTCGATCGATCGTCAGAGTTGCGACGTAGCGCGATAGCAAATCCGATCGCCGCAATCGCATAGGCCGCCATAAGCAGCGTCGTCTCGGACCACCAGCCCGAGGAACGAAAGAGCAGGTTAGGAAGCTCATAGGATAGCAGCCAAGCAAAGTTGTCGAAAAACTGCGCCCCATTGGTCACCGGCCGCGCGGCCCAGTTTTGCGTAAACGTCGGAGATCCGGACGTTGCGTTGCCGATGAGAAACGGCAGAGCACCGACGATCGCGGCCGGCACCGCCTCGACGGCTTCGCTGACCATGCGGTTCCGGCGCTTGAGCGCGATCCACGCGACCGCGGGCAGCGCGACCATTAGCGTCTGCAGTGAAAACCAAAGGCCGGCGCCTATACTGAATCCGAAGCCCAGACGTTGCCACAGTGCGCCATCATTACGCCAGCGCGCCGCCAGCCAGAGCGTTGCCGCGCAGGAAGCCATGATTTCGCCGTATCCCCATGGCGCGTAGGTCACGGTCATGAACTGCTCGGGCGGAACGACGGCGAAGAGATACGCCACGCACGCGAGTCGCGGGCCAAGCGTCGCGCGCAGAAAGAGCAGCGAGAAAATTAGATAGAGCGTGCTCCACGTCAGTCCGGTCAGCGCCAAACCAACTCGGCCCGGCCCCAAGAGATGAAAGTAGGCCGCGGCAACGTAGCAGCTCGCCGCGCTCAGACGGCTGCCGCCCGGAAAGAACGCCGGCAAGTGGCCTTCCAGGATGCGAAACGCGCACAGCCCAGAAAGAACCGCGTCGGAGTCGAACTGATACATGGCGAGTGGGAAGTAGAGGGCAATCGGGATCGCCACGCCGGCCAGGAGTAATGCTAGCCCGACCCACAGCCAGCGGTCGCCGCTCTCCAAACTGCGAAGCGGCGCGTTTTTCGTATTCAGTCGGCCGAGAAAAGGGCCGCGCTGACGCCGCCAGGATCAGTGCCCAGCACTTCCTCGACCCCGATCACTCGCCCGACACCGGTGCACAGTGATGCCGAAAGCTAGGCGCGCAAGAACCAAGGGCCTCATCTTCTGTATCTCCTGAAGCATGCCCCCCGCTTCGAGCGCACGAAAATGCGGGCGCGCTTGACGTTCGTACCGTCGACGCTTATCTGCGGGCGTTCGCGAAAAGCCCCGATATAGTGCGGCTGTGGTGATCGCGGTCGCCAGCGGGCTGCGGCGCCTCCACGTTGCTCGAGTTGGCCTGGGGCAGTGCTAATCTCGAGGAGGGCACGATTCGGGTCGTGCGCGCGATCGAGCGCGTCACCGTTACCGGCGCCGGCGACTTGCAGAAGAAGCGCATCGAAGTTCACTTTAAGCAGCCTAGAACCGCGTCCAGTCGCAGGACAGTCGTGCTTCCCGCGTTTGCGCTCGAACGATTCAGGCCGCCGCGATCAGTCGCGTCGTTTCGCGCCGCGATTCGAGCACAGATGATGGTGGGGGGATAGGGGATATCGTGCGCGATTCTGACCCCCCCCGCAGCCGGGCGCGATCGGCGTGGAAAAGAAAAAAAAAAGACGCAGTAAAGTTGCCGTCGCCAACTCTTAGGAGACACGACGCGGGTCAAGTTGACGCTCGTCGGTGAAGCGCCTGCGGCTGCTAGGAGGCCTCGTAGCAAAGGATGTGCTCTTCCCACATTCGCTTCCGCAAATGCTCGCCTGGACGCGCCTTCGAAGGCGGAGGAAGGTACCTTCGCCGTGCCAGCAAGGGGCGCGCTCGCTCGCGACTTTCGCGACTTAGGCATTCCGGAACTTCTTGCACCATTTGAAGGGGAAACTATCAACGTCGAGGGCGTCGAGATTCCGTTAATCACCGATCCCCACGTCTTAACCCGCTTGTTTAAAGAGGGGCGCTTGTCGTTTGAAAGCCTCTATGCCAAGGGGTTAAAGTGAGAGGCGCCATCCGTTCCGTCGCGCGCGATGCCATTCGGCAACGCCGTTTTGCGGCCGACGCGGCCTGTACCGTGTGCAAGACGATGGACCGCATCGCGATGATGCAAACCTTGGCGCCGCCGATCTGCTGCGATTGCGCAGCGCGCCGATCGGGCCTGCCGACATTCGAGGACCATCATCCGCTCGGTGCAGCCAACGATCCGTTGACGATCCCGCTGCGCCTCTCGACGCATAGGTCCTTCAGCGATCGGCAATATGATTGGCCTCCGGGCGTGGTCGATAACCCCGCCGGTGCGGAGACCGTGCGGCCTGTCGCCTTGCGTTATGCGCTAACGGACCTCACCGCCTATTTTGCGCTGCGTACGGGCTGCCGCCATGCCGCCTAACGATCGCACGGCGCGCGACGAGTTGCGGGAGCGCGTCTCCGAACTGCGTGCGGCCTGGCCTGAGGATCTGCGGAGCAATCCGGATAACTGTCCCATCCTAGCGGAGGTCATCGAGAGCCAGCTGTTGCTTGATGCCAATGCCGCATGCGCCGAGCGATTCCGGGAGAGGAATGAAGCACTCAAAGCCAACTTCCGGGCAACCTGCGCGAAGGGATGCGCCTGCAAGCAGCCCCGATGATCGGACGCGCTTCGCACTCGGGTTGCGATGCTATCCGGCCCTCGTCAAACAAAAGAGGCGTCGGAAGCGCTACAAACGATCGCTCGAGCCACCGGATTACGCCTTCATCCTCGATACGGAGACTGTGCCCGATGCCGGGCAGGAATTGACGTTCGGGTCATACCGTTTCCTGGCACGTAATCCGGATGCCGAGCCGTTCACGTATGACTGCGTTGAAGAGGTGCTTTTCCACGCCGACGACGCACCCGCGGACGCCATCGGGCGGCTTGCCACCTATGCACGCACGCACGAAGCAGAAACGACGGCTTTGGGGTCACGGCCGCTACGCGTACTACCACTTTCGGAGGTAGTTGAGGAACTCTTCATTGCGTCGGTACGGATCCGGGCACTCATTGTGGGGTTTAATCTGCCTTTTGATCTGTCGCGCCTCGCTTTCGATGCAAAGGAGGCAAAGAAGGGTGCACGCGGCGGATTCTCATTCATTCTTTCGACGTACCGGGATGAGAATAGTGTCTTTCGTGAGAACCGCTACCGGCCGCGCATCACGATCAAAAGCATCGATTCTAAGCGCTCCCTCAAAGGCCTGACTCATCCCAATAACCCCGATCCGGCCGATCGCACGCCGGATGAACGACGCAAACCCGTTAAAGGGTTCTATCCCCCGGGCAATTTCCTGGACCTTCGAACCCTCGCATTTGCGCTCACCGATCGCGGACATACGCTCGACTCTGCCTGCGAGGCATTTGGCGTCGAGCGAAAAGGCGATTCCGGCACCCATCCCGGCTGGGAATTCACGCCCGAATACATCGACTATAACCGGCGCGACGTGCGTATCACGGGTGAACTCATGGCCGCAACACTGCGCGAGTATGCGCGCCATCCGGTCGGCGTTCATGCCGTTGAAGTGTTCTCCCCGGCAACGATCGGGCGCGGGTATTTGAGCGCGATGAATGTCAAGGCGCCGCTGAAACGCTGGCCCCGCTTTCCCAAGCCAGAACTCGGTATTACGATGAGTACGTTCTACGGTGGGAGAACCAGCGCACGCATTCGCCGGTTCCTCGTTCCGGTTCGCTATTGTGACTTCACGTCGATGTATCCGACGTGCAACGCCTTGTTGCGGACGTGGGATCTTCTGACCGCGGCCGATTACCAGATCGACGACGTGACCGATCGCGCGCGAGAGCTTCTGACGTCGCTTTCGCTCAATCGTCTCTTCGATGCCGCGACATGGCCCGACCTGAGCTTCTTTGCGAAGCTAATTCCGAACGGCGATATCCTTCCCGTACGCACGAAGTGGAATCCGGGCGACGCGCGACAGATCGGTATCAACCCGCTGACGACCGAGGACGCGATCTGGTATGCGGGACCCGACCTGGCAGCGTCAGCCCTCTTAAGTGGTAAGGTTCCGCAGATCGAAGAGGCCTTTGCGATCGTGCCCAAACGTGGCAAGTCGGGACGCATCCTCCGCAGCAGGGGGTTGCGGCCCGTGAAGCTGCTCGACGCAATTGAGATTGATCCGCGGCGCGAGAACTTCTTCACGCGGGTCATCGAAGCGCGGCAACTCGCGAAGAAAGACAAAGAGCTGAGCGATGCGGAGCGCGATCGGCGCGATCTTGGCCTCAAAGTTATTGCTAACTCCAGCAGTTATGGCATTCTCGCGCAGATGGATCCCTCCGATTTGCCCAGCCGCGAGACGGCCGCCGTTGAGGTCTACGGCGCGCTCGGCACATACCCGACTACGACTGCCAAACCGGAACGGCCAGGCCAGTATTTCTTTCCGCCGATCGCGGCGCTCATCACGGCGGGCGCGCGGTGCATGCTGGCGATGTTGGAGCGTTGCGTGACAGACGCAGGCGGCACCTATGCGATGGAAGACACGGACTCAATGGCGATCGTGGCCATGCCCGAGCGCAGACTCATCCCATGCCCGGGCGGGCCGCACCCCTGGGCGGGCGAGGACGCTGCCCGCTACGACGGACCAAGCGCTCACACTGCGCGAGAGGCCGTGCAGGCGCTCTCGTTTGCTGACGTTGACGAGATTGCCGCCCGGTTCCAATCGCTCAACCCGTACGCTCGGGCTGCAGTCGAGGACTCGATTCTCAAGATCGAGGGCATCAACTTTGCCGATGGCCGGTCGCGCCAGCTGTGGTGCTACGCGATTTCGTCCAAGCGGTACGCCCTTTATACGCTCGACCAGCATGGTGAGCCGCACGCCGCGCGCAACAGCAAAGGAGAAGCGCACTGCTCGGAGCACGGCTTGGGCCACTTGCTCAATCCCACGAACATCGACAGCGAGGATCGGCAATGGATCGTTCAGTCGTGGGAGACGATCGCACGCGAGCACCTCGGCCTGCCAACCGATCTGCCACCATGGCTCGCGCGACCGGCGCTCACCCAACTCTCGATCTCGACGCCCTACATTCGTCGGCCCTTTGAGACCGATGACGATCGCCTAGCATACCGCGAGTGCATCAAGCCGTTTAACTTCCTGCTTGCAGCGCACATCGCGCCAGGCGGCTTTCCGCTCGGTGCCGATAAGTCGCGGCTTCTGCTCGTCGCGGGGTACCAACGCGACCCGCGCCTATGGCCTAAGCTGCGCTGGACGGACGTTCACAGTAAAACCATCTACCGGGCGACGACCGATCGGCAGCGACGCGTCTACGATCCGAGTCTTGCACTCATTCAGACCTACGAGGTCGCACTGACAGACTTTCGTCTCCACCCCGAGGCGAAGAGTCTCTGCGACGGTCTCCCCTGTGATGAAGACCACCGGAATTCCACGGGCGTTTTGACGCGGCGCCCTGCGT
>JBAVTZ010000059.1:0-11244 GCA_049696515.1 Candidatus Cybelea sp.
AGGCCGATGGGAAGCTTACCGTGAGATCAATCGCAGCAACGGCCGTGCCGCTGGCGCTTAGCCTCGTGCTGGTGCCAAATGCGTCGGCAGATCCCAGTGCCCATGAAATCTTCGAGCACGCTAGACGCGTTCTTCAGGCGCAGTCATACCCGAATCCCATTTTCTATCGCACCACCATTCATGTCAGCGAGGGTGCGAAGGACGAACTCGAACACTTTCACGCTGAAGCATTTTCCGGCGGGGACGTTCGAGTCGAGGGAATAAGCGACGAAGAGCAAGCGGCGCCGCGCCAAAGCAGCGGTGTGAACTTCAAGCTCTCGTTTTCAATTGGCTGGAACACGGGCGCTGGAGGCCAGACCGAGACTGCCACCGAGGACGCTCACCGCAAGGAAGCGTCTCCGGATTACTTGGGCGTACCGCTCATCAGTCCAAGTTACTTATTCGGCCTGACTTCGCAGCACACCGGCAACCCAAAGCCAAGTCCGGTCGACACGTCGCATTTACCTACGATCGCTACGGTCATGGCGATCGATCAGGCGTATAGCGTCTCCTTACTTGGGACGGAGACAATAGGTGGATTCTACACGTACCATTTGCACCTGCAGCCGATCAGCCATCCCAGTCGCTACAGGCTTAGAGAACTGTGGATTGATGTTTACACCTATCAGATTGTACAGCTCCAAACGCAGGGTAACTTTACGAACGCGCCCATGTCAACCGTTCCCTGGCTTGTGACTTTCCAAAACGTGGACGGCAGCAGCTACATCAAGGACGAGGTCGCACTCGAGCCGCTGATATTCCGGCGTGACAGAACGTTTTCGACCGCAAGCATCCGTTTTGATGACATTCGCGCGACGGATAACTCTCCGCCCATTCTGCCGACGTTGGACAGCCAGGCTGCTATTAATTTGCGCGAACCGAGGCGCAAGTAACCGGTCCGCTATTAGGTTGCTTTGTGCGGCGGGCCTACGTACGGGAACTCGGCGAGCAGATCGGCATGAGGCTTAAGTCCATCTCCCGTTACCTTGCCATTTGTGAGCACCGGAAGGAAATACTCCTCAACATCGTCGGTGAGCGCGCGGCCGTTGGTCGGGTACGATGCTGGGCGTCCTGGCTGATACGGCAGCACGTCAGGCAACTGGGTTGCCGCAACTCGTGTAGCTTCCTCGGGCGTGTACCCACCCGAGTGCTGCAGTGAGTGCGCGAAAACGGGGATAAACCGCGCGTCCTGCGCCGGCTCCCCGGTAATATAGGCGCTTTTCTCGTCGCCGGCGAGGAAGGGTTCCTGCGAGGATCGAGCGTTGCGGTCCGCTTGAGTGTAGCTTCCGGGCGCCCCATCCATCGTTCGCCCCCACAGCTTCAGATTCTGAGACCCCAGTTTTGAGTTGGGCACTTCCAACACGATGGAAGCGACATTTTTGTCGGCGAAGAAGTCTTGCCCGGTGAACTTCAAACCGTTTAAAGCGCCCTGTGCGTCGAAGAAAAACGGATCGCTGCGCGAACCGGCAAAGAAGCGGTAATCGCCGGCGGGCGTCACCTTTGGCTCGCCCCCCATCGTGACTAGCGCCCCTTCGACAATAACTGCGCCTTCATTACCCGTTCGCTCAGATCGCGCACCCTCAATGCGCCGGACGGTTGCGGTCAGGCCGCCACCCGGTGCGGCCGTGAAGCGCACGCTGTAGGCGAGATCCGCGGTTGTGTCACCATTCGTATCGATCATCACCTCATACAATGCGGTGGTCGCGAACGGATCCGTGGTCGTGGGGCCTGGCGGATTCACGCCAAAAGACGGGTGAGTATTCATAATCAAAATAGTTTTGCTGCCATCCCCAGGCTTCGGGAACACATACAGGTCCGTGCAGTTTAACCGAGCGTCCCCGTTGGGAAACGCGAAATTAGGACCCGAGTAGTGGTGGGACATAAGATTAACTTCTCCTTCGCGATGAGACACCGCAGAATAAGGACTCCGGCAGCATGTCATCAATCATTTCTGACCATCCAGACTCGCACGGTTCTCAGCGCTAATCGCTTCCCTTTCGCAAGTGTAGGCGCCTTGTTTCGTGCGCCCGTACCGGCGATCGCCCTTGTAATAGTAAATTCCGCTCGCGACGTTGAGCCATACGATCGCACTTCCGCAATTCCACATGGCGTTGCCCCATCCAGTCGCTTCCCCATTCGTTTCAATCCGTGCGGGGTTCGTTCCATTCTCGGCTCGAGCGAGTAAAGGCCCACTAATGGCAACGCCGCTTACAGCTGCCGCGATAAATAAGCTTCTTTTCATTTCGGGCCCCGGTTGCTAGCTATTCCCCATTCGGACGACATTGATCGAGGCTAGCACAAACCGCGTCCGCTGTCTGGCCACTAATAGTGTGCAGACGAGAACCGACTATCGGACGTTTACAAGCGCCCGAGGGCCCGCCCAGCGCCAAGCTGGAGACGCTATCGAGGATGTGTGCGCATGTGCGCTTCTATTTGCGAGGCAGCGCGGCCGAGCAAATACGCGATGAACCACAGAACGCCGCGCGAAATGAAGTCGCCGATTACGTTAAGAAACACCTCGATATTTCCCACGATGATTTATACCGCGCCTACAGGCAGACGTTTCGCGCCGCGATCGAGTCCGAGCGCTAAGCGATCGGAGACCTTTTGCTTATAGCGAATAGGTAAAGGTTGAGCCCTGGCAGCCGCTGCAGCGGTAGCGCACGTTGTTGGTACCGGCCTTGAGGTCAAAGACCAAGACTGTAGCCGCGCGCCCGGCGGGGATCTCCCCTGGACCGCTAATCTTGAGTCGCGACGGATCGCTCCAGATTGCCACTCCGAAACGCAGTGCTCGCGGCGCTGAGAACGCGAGCTCAAGCCAGCCGTCCTTAACGCTCCGGCGCAGAAGCCGCGGCAGCTCGCGATCGGGCACTTGATGTAACGGGCGATTGAAACGCGAGACCGGATAATCCGCGTATCGGAACACCCGGCTAGGCAGCGTCCGCCCCGAAAGAAACGTCATGCCGACCCGCGAGTCGTGATAGTCGATCGTCGCCGGATAGAGCGTGTCGCCGTGGAGCACCGGTGACCCAACTTCCGCACCCCCAGGTATATAGGGGAAAGCAACCGCTCGCGGCGCAGCAGAGAACGTGCGAGCGTCACGAGCCGCCCGGCTTAATGTTTCCAGCTTCATTCCGTCACGTACGGCCTGATCGAATAGAGCATTCATTACGAACGTGTTAGCCGAGATTTTGCCGCCAATTGACTCCTCCTGTACGATCATGACAATCGGCTGAGTCTGGCCTGCCGCAGCATATGCGTCGACAATTTTTCGCTCGTACGCGGCCGCGCTCTTCGGAGAAAATCCACCTCGCAGCAGCAGGTCGTCAGGATCGGTGGAAAAGGCGGCTTCTCGCCCGCTAAGATAGGCGCGCGTCAGATCGCGCGCCGTCCATTCAAAGGCTAGGAAGGAGCAACCACCATCCGGCTGCGGTCGCTTGTAAGAATGAATGTCGGCACAATAGGTGCCCCATGGCGCGCCGAAGTCGGACGTCCCGTCGGTACCGCGACTGTTCCAGGTAATCCCCCAGAACGCATGCTCGCCAAATGAGAGCGCGCGCCGCACGTCGCGTTCTACGCCCGCGGTTAGAATGCTTACGCTCGGAACGTACCATGGAAGCTTCGTCAACATCGCGGCGTGCAGGTTGCCCCAGAACTGAGCCTGGGCATCGTCGCCGTTGGTACGGTGAAATGCGTTGTAATCAGCGGCATAGGCCATGTGACGAATATCGCCCACCATCCACGATACGGGGACGTGATGCGCCGCGGCCGTCCGCTCGATGTTACGCATGCCCTTTACCGAGATCACCTCATCCAGGGAGGTAAAGACGAACCGCGTCTGCGTCGCTGTGGACGGTATAGACCAATGCGGGCGATCCGGAGACAGATTTCTACCTAAGACGCTGAAGCCGCACTTTGTCAAGCGCACATCGATAGGCGGAAAATCGCCCGCCGGGATTCGGTACCAGATCACTCCGTCGTAGCTTACCGTGCATGGAGTGGCGCTTCGATCGACGACGGTGCCGGTGGTGTAAGACGCCGGCACCGAAGACGCCGGCGTGGTAACACGCGTGCAAGCTGCAAGCGAGATGACGACAGCCGCTAGGAGCCGTCTAAGAACGAGCCTGGTAAAATAGCTTAGGGACATCAGAGAAACTCGCAGCAACAAGGCACGTTCAGATGCGGCGTTCGGTGATGAACTAGGGGCGACCTGGCGATTTGGCGGGAGCTTGTTGCCGAATGGCTAACCCTTTTAAGTCTTGGAGGCAACTATGAATACGAATTCATGGCGCGTGGTCGTCGCGACGATCGTTGCCGTCGCCGGTTTCACGTTCCAACGACCGTTGCCGGCAGCCGCGGCATACTGTGGTTCTTCGGCCGACACTAGCGAGCTCGAAAACCTGTCCGTTGCGCGCGGCCCCTCAGATAGCACGAGGATCATGGACATCGTAGTGGTGGAAAATTACGCCCGTGTCGACATTCAGTCGAAAGGGCGGCGCACCGAATACTACCTGAAGGATTGCGGCCAATGGCGCTATATCGGCGCAACGCTCCCGTCCGACGCGCCAAGCTCGGTCGCGTCCCAGCTCGGCAGCTTCGTGACGAGAGATGATGGCGGAACGCAGTGCTTGAATCCGCATTTTGTGAACAATCCCAGCGCCCCATAGTGCCAGACCTCCTGTGATTGCACGACAAAATGTGAAACAGGGAAGACCGTCCTAGGGAGCGTTAAAATGGTTAGCTCAACCTAGGCGGCGAACGCGCGGACGCATGCGTAATCTCGCGATCTCCGCCACTATCGCGCTCGCCTCATTGATGGCCGGCCCTGCGACAAGCGCGCCCGAAAATCCCCTGATGCAGCCGAGCACATTGCCCTTCGGGGCGCTACCGTTCGACCGCATCAGCGATAGCGACTATCAACCGGCAATCGAAGCGGGGATGACGCAGCAGCTCAAAGAGATACACGCCATAGCGAACGATCCCGCTCCTCCCACGTTCGATAACACCATAGTTGCGATGGAGAAATCTGGTCAGCTGCTGGCTCGCGCGACGGGGGCGTTCGGCGTTGAGGTCGCTACGAACAGCAATCCGCAGCTGCTCCACATACGGCAAATCATCGCGCCGGCGCTTGCCGCGCATCAGGACGCGATTTACCTCAATTCGAGACTCTTCGCACGTGTGCAGGCGATTTACAAGAGTTTGGATCGCCTCAAGCTCGATCCCGAGTCGCGCCACCTCGTTATAACCTACTACCGGCGCTTCCTCCACGCCGGCGCGGAGCTTTCGCCGGCAAAGCAGGCGCAGTTGAGGCAGATCAACCAGCAACTGGCGACGCTGCAAGCCGCCTTCGAGCGCAAACTGCTTGACGGCACGACTGCGGGCGCACTGATTGTGAAAGACAAGAGTCAACTCGCGGGTTTCAGCGATAGTGCGATTGCGGTCGCCGAGCAGGCGGCGATAGCCAAGAGCGATCCCGGCGGCTATCTGATACCGCTGCAGAATACGACGCAACAACCCGGACTAACACTGCTAACCGACCGCCCTACGCGAAAAGGACTCTTTGAGAGCTCCTGGACGCGCACCGAGAAGAACGACGACAACGATACCCGTTCGACGATTGCGCAGATGGCCAAGCTGCGTGCCGAGAAGGCACAAGTGCTCGGCTATCCGGACTTCGCAGCGTACCAGCTAACGCAGGAAATGGCGCAGACGCCGGCGGCCGTCCAGACCTTCCTGCAGGGACTGATCGGCCCGACCCGCGCTAAGGCTGCACAAGAAGCTGCGGAGATTCAAGCACAAATTGACCAGGACAGTCAACATTTTCAGCTGCAGGCCTATGATTGGGACTACTATGCGCAGCAGGTTCGCAAGGCGAAGTACAACGTCGACGACAACGAAATTAGGCCGTATTTCGAACTGAACAACGTGCTGCAGAACGGTCTCTTCTATGCGGCCAATCAGCTCTACGGCATCACGTTCAAAGAGCGCCACGACATTCCGGTCTGGCAGCCCGATGTGCGCGTTTTCGAAGTGTTTGATAAAAACGGGGCGCCGCTCGCGCTTATGTATTTCGATTTTTTCAAACGGGACAATAAGCAGGGCGGCGCGTGGATGAACTCATTTACGGATTACTCCACGCTGCTGGGAACAAAGCCCGTCGTCTATAACGTCGAGAACATCCCGAAAGGGCCGCCAGGTCAGCCGACGCTGCTGACGATCGATAGCGTTACGGGCATGTTTCACGAGTTCGGTCACGCGCTCAATGCGTTTTTCGCCGACGAGAAATACCCGTCGCTCTCCGGCACTGCCCGCCCGCGCGACTTTGTAGAGTTTCCATCGCAGTTCAACGAGCATTGGGCGCTCTATCCGTCCGTGCTCAAGCACTACGCCTTCAACTACAAAACGCATCAACCGATGCCTCCGGAACTGATAAGCAAGATGGAGAGCGCCGCAAAGTTCGACGAAGGCTATTCTATGGGCGAGACGTTGGCGGCCGACGAGCTCGACATGGCTTGGCATTCGTTGCCGTCAAGCGCACCGCTGCAGGACGTCGACGCGTTTGAAGCACACGCGCTCCACGCATCGGGCACGGATTTCCCCGGCGTCCCGCCGCGCTATCGTTCAACGTACTTCGCGCACATTTGGGCGAGCGGGTACGCTGCCGGCTACTATGCATACGCTTGGAGCGAGATGCTCGATGACGACGCCTACCAGTGGTTCCTCGACCACGGCGGTCTCACCCGTGCAAACGGACAACGCTTTCGCGATATGATTCTCTCACGTGGCGACTCCGAGGACTACGGACCGCTGTTCCGCGCATTTTACGGCAAGGATCCGGATGTAGCGCCGCTGTTGCAGTTCCAGGGGCTGACTACGAACGGCACGTGACTGCTCAAAGCCCACTACGAACTTACGAGGCGTTGCGCGTTTGCGTGAAGGGGTGACTGCGCCCTCGCGCGACCTATGACGCAACTAATTTTTCAATCGAACCCCTGGTCGCTGCTAACGCTGATGTTGGTTGTGCTGGGCCTATCGATCGAAGTTCCTTATCGTTTCGGACCACTGCTTGCGCGCTACAAACTCAAGACCGATCCCTTTAATGCCGTCCAAGCGGGGCTTCTTTCGCTGTCGGCCTTCGTGTTGGCCTTGTCTTTTAATCAGACGTCAGCGCGTTTCGATGCCCGGCGGTCGCTCGTCACCAGAGAAGCCATTGCGATCGGCACGACCTGGCTTCGAGCGAATCAGCTCGACCCAACGGCATCTAAGCGGTTTCGTCAGATATTGACCGATTACACTGCAGCAAGGGTACGAGCCTACGACGGATCCTCGCAATCCGCGCTCTTTAGAGAGACGATCGATCAAAGCGACAAAGACCAGTCCGAGCTTTGGGCGATTGCGTCCGCTGCGTTGCATACACACCAAACCAATCCGGGGGCTTTGCCGCTGCTGCAGAGCACGAGCGATATGATCGCGGTATCATTGGAGCAGCTCCAGGCGCGGACAAGTCATCTGCCAACGGTCGTAGTCGTGCTTACGCTCGTCCTAGTGGCGCTTGGAACATTGTCGCTCGGTTTTCGTTTTGCCTTTGAAGAGTCGCGGCCAGTGATCTTGAGTGCAATCTATGTAGTTGCGTATGTCCTGGTCATCAGTATGATGGTCGACTATGATCGCCCGGATACCGGCTTCGTTAGGGTCGGTTTGACTCCAATGACGCAGCTGCTGCAGTGGATGCAACGCCCACCGTAGGCACTGCAGACACTCGGAAAAAAAGATCGCAACCTTCGACGAGCCTGAGGTTTCCAAGAACGCTCCTGTAGCGGCCATCCTTTATGAACTCCGCCACCTGGTGGAATATATACTGCACCAGGCATATCATGCATCGCTCGCTTGGCAGAGCATCGATCCCCAAGCAGCATTCCTGGTAATCGAATCGAGCACTTCCGAGAGCATCGTGGGAAGGGGCGGTCGTATCACCTCATGCTTCGCTTGGTAGCTTTAGGCTCGCTTAACCGGCGGAGGGTTCCACTTCCCGGTAAGGGCGTCATCCTTGGGTGAGTAGAGCCGCATGGTCAAGTTGAATGGAGCTTTCGGGGCGGGAAGCCAGTTGGCTTCGTTTTCCGTGCCGGGGCTATCGCTCTGGAAGTATATGTCGAGCGAGCCGTCTGCGTTGTACTTCAACGGCATCCAGCTACTAACGGCAAAGCGATTGAGCGCGTTCGCGACCTGGAAGCCGTCCGCGTCGTACAATGTGATCGACCAGAACGCATCAACCGGTGGAGTGGCGCCTTTCTCGAAGTGGATCGTGTAGCGGTTTGATCCGTCGAGTGGCTTCCCGTCTTCGTCTCCGAGATTCAAGGGGTAGATCGCATCCTCGGGGACGTTCGCGCCTAATCCGAGTTGCGCCACGATTGCGCGTTTCAGGTAGTAGTTCCCGTATACGCCCATCGTGTCGGTGTTCATCGACCAGTTATTCGCAACTCTCGCAACAGTAGGTACTTTCCATTTCATAAGCTGCTGAGCCGCCGCAGGCACTTCCGCGAGCACCGTCTGCACCGCTGGATCAAGTTTCGAAATATCAAAGCTCTTGCCGGGTTCAATGCCGATGCGCTCCATTTGCGCGATGATCGGCTGATCGGTTGCGTGCGGCGGATGAAGTTTGAGCAGTTCGGCGGCATACGAAAAGAACGCACCCGCAGGCATGCAGTCTACCTGTACCATTGGAGGCGTCTTCATGTCCACGGTCGGGTCGTTCTTTACCGATAGCCGCTCAGGCGCGCTACCCCAACGGGAGAGCGACGTAACGCGGTAGCCGTCTTGAATTTTATGCACGGCATCGTAGTCTGCCGGACCGTCCGTTTTCGTACGGCCGATGATCCAGACGTAGGGAGTTGTCGCGGCGATCCGCGTGAATCCCGCGGGAAGGCTCCCGCTCCAACCGGGCGGGGTGACGAGAAAGTTGCCGAGCTTCGTGCCGGTCGTCCGCCAGCCGGGGGAAGCGAATACGTCGGACCACATGTCAAGCATCGGAAGTAGGTAGTAGCGACCTTCGGTGTCTGGAACGGAAACGACTAGCGGTTCCTCTGTAAGATCGAGCCACGCGAGGGAATAGAGCGTGTCGAAGTTTGAGCGCACGACGCCTTTGAAGTCCGCGGGCGGATAGGCGGGAACGCTTACGAATAGATTGATTGGACCTTTGCCGGCTTCTCTCTGATCGACGTTCGTAAGCTGCTTCCGCGTTAGGTCCATCAGGACCAGCGGGTAGAAGTAGACGTAAGCGTCGACACCTATGTCGTGCGCGTCCTGCTCGGTTATATTTGCGGGCGTGTTCATGGTCCTCTCCTGGCGTGTTTAAGTTAGTCGTCCACGCCTTGGCCGTCCGATACTCGCACCCCCTCGAATGGAACCATGATGATCGAGTTGGCCGAGCGGGCGGGAGTGAGGCCCATAACCCTACACTGCCTCCTCGAGCCACCGGCGCGTCCGATTCCGGCGCGGCGATGAAACTTGGCGAACGTCGGATCTAAAAAATGAGGCAAAGAGCTCTACGAGGAGCACACGTCGAGTTGCTTCCTATTTACTGGTGCCTTCCTAACCTGTTTGTGAAAACATTGAAAACCGTATGGCGGAAATCATTGTAGGACAGGGCTAAATTTTGGGATGGCCGGGAGTCGAACCGAAGCTCGGGGATTCCAGCCGGTCCCGTCCATTACCGAGAAGTGTTGTCCCGTATCGCCTTTCCGCCCGCGCAGGTTCCCGGCCGTCCCTCCCAATACCGACCGTTTCCGCTCCGTCCGTGAGAAAATGTGACACGTGCTGCGGTCGAAGCCATCGAGTGAACCGTCCGCGTCCTGCACAGCCGTGAACCGCGCGAAACGAGGCGACCAGCGAAGGGCGTCGCCACAATCGCCCCTGGGCGCGCGACCTGTCAGTACGAGCGCATCGCTCGCAGCCTCCTCGCGCAAGCGCCTCAGCTAGAGGTTCACCCAGCTACCGTTTCGCAACACCTCAACCTTTGTAATCGGCTCGATTTCCCACGGCGTCGCGGTCCCGCCGTGGGTTTCGCCAAATGACTCTTGATCGTATATTAGCCAGCCGGTAATGCGGATGCGATTGCCCCCTGCCACGCCGCGCAGATTCGCTGGTCGCCAGGATGTATAGGCGGCGCGCCATCGAGGTGTTATTTCGCCAAGAATAATTTGCTGGCCGTTTGTTACGCCGGGTCGCTGAGCCAGAAAGAGTTCAACGTCTTCGTCGCGTGGCAGCGTCGATCCGCAATTGCTCGGCTCACCCGTTTCGCGCGCGACCTGCAGAATGTAACCGGTGAATACAGCGCCCTGGGCCTCATGCGGTTCAATCGTCGCGCGTGCGGACGGGGGCCAGTTCGCGCGCATTGCGGGCGTGCCGTCGGGTAGGCCCGGCAGCTGTTTCATACCGGCAACGGTGATCGGATTGGCAGATGCCGGCGCGGTGCTGCGGTTCTTGAGCGTGTTTACTTGGGGATCCCCGCCGGAGCCGTGCACGGGACAGCCTGCGAAAGAACCGGATGCGACGACATTCGGAGCGGCCGAAGCCGGCACTAAGGTCGCTAAAACAATGGCAGCGATCACGGCAGCGATCGCGTGATGAGGAACGTACATCATCCCTACCTCCTCGGCTAGCATTCGCTTGACCCAGGGTCGCGTCCCTCATCAGCCCGTTCGAGCTGCGCCCCACCCTTCGCCAAAGGGGGATCGACGTTCGGACGTAGCCGCAACGAGCCGCTGTCGGTTGCGATCATTTATCACGAATTGGAAATCTATCGGGCGCTCGATGCGATGGAGCCGGTGCGAGCGGACGTGGACGCCTTTCTGCTCGATCTCTTGCAAGACCGTACGTTCACCGCGCGCGATTTCGGCGAGCTTCCAAACGGCATTTGCCGGATCGCCGCGCCGCTGACACATGAGCTCGCACTTACACTACCGCATTGGCGCGAATGCCTGCGGCCGATTGCCGCGAGCTTGGCGCAGCAGTTCCGCGAGGCGCTGGCCAATGGCGGCGCAGCGCCACGCATCGGATCCGCCAATGCACGCAATCCACGGCGCGCGAAACCCGCGCCCGAGAAGTCAGCGCTGCTCGCAACGCCTCGCGCGTCCTCGCAGTCGCGCCCGTATGCCACGCGGAAATGGCGCACACCAACCGTCGAAGCGCGGCCGAGCTCGCCGATTG
>JBAVTZ010000060.1:0-2960 GCA_049696515.1 Candidatus Cybelea sp.
GGAGAAGCTCGTCGGCAGCGCGGGGCGTGCGGCGCGCGCGCGCGTCGATGCCGTTTCGCCGGTCGCTTTCCGGCTTTCCGAGATCCGTCTGGACAAGCAGGGAGAGCGGGCGTTTGCGCTGCTCTCAGCCGCGGAGCGCAGTTCGCGAGGGGTACGCTTCGCATATCTCGACAAGGAAGGTAACCGCAGCACGCGCACCGTCGACCCATACGGTTTCATCGTCAACGCCGGACGCGTCTACTGCGTCGCGTACGACCATTCGCGGCGCGATAAGCGTACCTTCGCCGTCGACAGCATTAGCGGTCCGGTCATGCTGGCGCGAACGTTCGTTCGTCCCAATGGCTTTAACGTCGAAGCCTATGCCGCTGCCTCAATTAGCGGCGTTTTGCACGGCGACGAGACCACCGCAGTTCGCGTGCGGTTTGCGCCACGCGTCGCTAAAGCAGCGGTTGCGGCTCGCATCGTCGCCGAGCGCGAGGTGGAGCGGCGCGAAGACGGTTCGGCGGAGATCGTCTATCACGTTGCCGATGTTGACGAGCTCGTGCGTTGGGTGCTCGGCTGGGGCGCACAAGCTGAGATCCTCGCCCCGGCTTCGGCCCGCACCCGCATCGCATCGCTCGCGCGCGAGGTCGCGCAAAATTACCGAAAGTCTCAACCTGAGGAAGAGTGACCATAACGAAACCCGCCGAGGCGATGCCTCGACGGGTTCCGACGTATTCACTCACCTACCTCGCCTGTTTGGCTCCCTGGTCGGAGAACCCCACCGACGCCGACCGGCGGTTTGACCGCGTCGCGGATCTTGCTCATCGCAATGTCACGCGTTGCATTGGTCGCGAGCGATACGTGCGTCGCACTTCAAATGAGATTCGAAGCTTGAGCATCGTAGCACCTCACTACAATATCGACAAGCGCCTACTTGAGGAATTCACAACCTGTCCACAACTATTTTTCGTTATGCACAAAATCAGCGCCGTTTTCCGCTGAGGGTAGGCCTGCGCGCCGCAGCGAAGATAAATTATTATGCAGCTTCTGATGTTGCTCGTTACGCTCGTCGTGCCGACCCAAACGCCGGCCCAGGTCGCGCAAAGCTTTTTCGGAGTCTTACCGATCGACGGTGTTCGGTGCGATCGGCAAGAGGGCGCAGCCGAGCACATTCACGCCGACTTGCAACTATTCGACCGCGGGCGAGCGGTTGCCGTGCCCGCCGGGGTCGGCATTCCGCAAGGATCGGATTGCCTCTACTGGCTTCACACCCACAGCGGCGATGGCTTTATCCACATCGAGTCGCCGGTGAAGCGCGCCTTTACGCTGGGAACGTTTTTCGATATTTGGGGACCGGATTTGAGCTGGACGCAAGCCGGCGGAATGACCGCGCCGCACGGGCGGCGCCTGACCATTTGGCTCAACGGCAACCCTTGGCACGGGCGCGATCCGCGCGCCATCGTCCTCGCGGACCACCAGACGATCGTGATCCAAAACGGGCCGCCCTTCGCGAAGCCGGCGCGCCCCGACTGGTCGAAGTTTTAGGACGTGACGACCGCCGCTCCGCAGCTCGTCGAAATTGACGGTCACCATCTGACACTCGAAGCGATCGAAGCGGTCGCGTCGGGCTCCTCCCTGCGCATCGCTCCGGCGGCACGCGAACGTGTCGCGCGGGCTCGCGCTTTCGTCGAGCGCGAGTTCGCCAGCGGCAAAGCGATCTACGGCGTGACGACGGGCTTCGGGCGGCTTGCTAATATTGCGGTCGCTCCGCAAGACGCCGTCAAATTGCAGCTAAATCTCGTCCGCAGCCACGCCGCCGGGACCGGCGAACCGCTCGCGATTCCGCTGGTGCGGGCCGCCGGCGTGTTGCGCGCCAACTCGCTCTCCGCCGGGCATTCGGGCGTGAAGCCGGAGACACTCGATTTAATCGTGGCCATGCTCGATCGTGGCGTCACCCCCGTCGTGCCCTGTCAGGGCTCGGTCGGCGCGAGTGGTGATCTTGCGCCGCTGGCACACATGACGCTCGCGCTGATCGGTGAAGGCGAGGCGTTTTATCGGGACGAGCGGCTTGCCAGCGCGGTTGCGCTCGAGCGCGCGGGGCTCAAGCCGATAGCGCTGGGAGCAAAAGAGGGGCTCGCGCTCATCAACGGCACGCAAGTCATGACCAGCATTGCCGCGCTTGGAGTCTTGCGCGCGGAGAGCCTCGCCGCCGCCGCCGACGTGATCGGCGCGATGTCCCTCGAGGGGTATCTCGGTACCGAGCGGGTCTTCGATCGCCGCATCAACGACCTTCGACCGCACCCCGGCCAGGAACGCGTGGCCGCAAATCTCCGTGCGCTGCTGGCGGGATCGGAGATCGTGCAATCGCACGCGGAGTGCGAACGAGTCCAAGATCCGTACTCGTTCCGCTGCATTCCGGTCGTCCACGGCGCCGTGCGTGACTCCAACGCGCACGTGCGGCGCGTGACCGAAATCGAAGCGAACTCGGTCACCGACAACCCATTGGTCTTTCCCGAGGACGGCGAGTTTCTCTCGGGCGGCAACTTCCATGGCGAGCCGATAGCGCTGGTTATTGATTTCTTGAAGCTGGCCGTTGCCGAACTCGCCTCGATTGCCGAGCGGCGCCTCTATTTATTGCTCAACGCCGAGGACCGCGGCTTGCCGCTCTTTCTTACCGAGCGCCGAGGCCTGCAATCCGGTCTCATGATCGTGCAGTATACCGCGGCTGCGCTCGTCAACGACAACAAAGGCCTCGCCTGGCCGTCGAGCGTCGATTCGATTCCGACCTCGGCCGGCCAAGAAGATCACGTCAGCATGGGAATGACTTCGGCCAATAACCTCGGGCGCGTGCTCGACAATGTCGAAGGCGCGCTCGCGTGCGAGCTGCTAGGCGCGGTCGCCGCGACCGACTTTCGCCGTCCGCTGCGCTCGGTGCGCGGAACCCAAGCGGCACATGAGGTCGCGCGCGAAGTCATCCC
>JBAVTZ010000061.1:0-25437 GCA_049696515.1 Candidatus Cybelea sp.
CATCCTTGGTCGCTTGAAACCGAGTTTGCGTGTATTGGTTGATCAAAGCAAGCGTATTGCTGATACGTTGGTTCGTATTCTCATTCGCAATAATGTCCTTGGTGCTTCTGACAGATTTCCAAGTGAAGTACGCCAAGACAAACGTTGCGACTGCGGCCGCAGCGGCGGCTGCGGCTGCGAACTTCGCCCACCAGGAGTCCTTAACGGCGAGAGCCCGCGCAACCTGATCAACAACGACGTGACTCACCGCTAAGATCATGATGACCTATCTTATTTCCACCAATGAATCGGGCATCCATGCGTTATCAGGGCGATCGCTCCACACCGGCGCCCACTCTCGCGGCGGCGACGCTTAACCAACGTGGAGTAGATGCGCAATCCACTGAACCAAAAACGTGGCCGCTGCGCCGATCACGCCACCGATTACGCCCGAGACAACCCTCTCTCGGAACTGTAGCTTCGCCTCCTCCGACCGTTGACGTTCTCGCGTACGCAGGGTCTCTGCGTAGTGCTCCAAGTCAGTTTTGCCTTTGTTCAGCCGCTGACCAACTGCCTCCTGAATCGACGATTGGAACATTCCGGCAGCAGAGCTGGCGTTGGGAGCGACGGCGGGCAGGGTTGTGCGGCCTGCGGTGTCTACGTCTCCGTAGAGATTTTGCGACAGCTCCACCAGCGCCGTTCCCAGGTCGGCGCCGAGCGTCACGTAATAGCGTACTCCTTTTGAATCCGCGGCGCGTTGCAACTCGGCAGTTGCAATATCGATGCGAGTCCGACACTCGGCGACCGCCGCATCGGTCACCGCCGTCACTGACGCACCACTCCGTCCTATGTTTCTCGTCGCCAACTCTTCGAGTATTCGCCTTACGCCGATGGGAAAGGCAGCCCGCCGTTCAGGGAGTTCAGCCTCCAGCGACCGTGAGGCGAGGTCTTTAACGTCGAGACTCAGCACCGGGCCGACCTTCGTCGCCGAAGCCTCGGCTCTCTGCCCTCGCACCGGGTAACTTGCGCTCTGGCCGTCGATGCGGTACGCTCCCCGCGGTGAGCGATCGAGGTCGAGAGGACCTACAGGTTCGTAGGAGGTGCAACGACGACGGTGTGATGCACCTCGCCACGATGCATCGAGTTTTCAGGCGCTATGAAACCGGCGAGGAGTTCTGCGAATGGGTCGCGTTTGACGACGGACCCAGCACGTACGTTTACGGTATTCTATCTAGGCTCGTAGATGAGCATGAGCGTCGCGGTGCCGATATCTGGGCATTGCTTCGCGCGTGGGCAGCATTACCGCCTTGCGGACCCCCTGGCTCATGCGGAAGGCCCGGGATTCCGCTGCTTTCGAGAGGTTGCCATCATGGTCGCTTCGCGCGTGCGTTGCGCGATGGGCTGACAGCGATCGCCTAGCGTCGTCATTCACTGCCCCCGCCTGGAATGTTGTAGACCACCGCCCCTGGCCTGTGACGCAGAATCCAGTCGGGCCTCGTCTCAATGTCCCCACCGCCAGTTAGCCCGGCCACTCGCATTGCTCGCGCCAGGTGATCCCCGCTGAGGACCTTCTGCCCTCCGACTCTCCGCCGCTTCTGGTTTTTGCTCTTCATGGATTTCCTCCGATGCCAAAGTCTTTCAAATCAATAATCCCGGGGCGCCTCTGAGCGATTCTGGAGACCCTGCGCTTCTCTTTCGCCTCCTCGAAAGTCATAATGAGGGCATTTCGTTCGTTCGGCTTACACTGCGCCATTTTCTCCGCATGCTCGCGCTCCAATGCGATCTCTTCTTCATGCGGATCATCGGGATCGACTCCCGGCTCGTACACGTTGCCCCGCATGTCGAAAAAGAAGCCCCTACTTGCGGGTTCCGGTAGTACGAGCTGGGAGACGGCGATTACAAAAGCATCGACGCAATCGTCGCCGATCGCCTTGGGACAACCGCCGAAGCTGAAGGAGAACAGCGAACGCTCGAAGTCCAACAGCCACGGAGCGGATTGCGGCAGGTAGATTCTTTGCGCCGAACAGTGCCCTGTTATGCTTTCCGCACGATCGTATTTGCTCTTTGCTGCCGACACCCGAACAAGAGGCACGACGCTCGATTGTTCGAGTGATTGCAGAACCTGTCTCCCGGCCGAGGCGTCCTCCACGTAACAGGTATCGGGGCGCGGTATGTGGTCGTCGATCAGGCGCACTCGTTGCAAGAGTGATGGAAAATCGACGCGGTCTTGCCAGCAGTCGAGCACGAACACGTTGCTACCAGACTTCCCGATCGTCACAATGGCGGAGCGATCTGCTTTCGGGTTTGCCGAGGTTGCTGCGTCGATGCCGACGACGACTCTACTGAACTCTTTCGGCAACGTCCCGACCATCCACCGCGGAAACCAGGATGCCTTGAAAAGTGCCCCGTCGTGAGGTACAGGTCGCCCCAGGAAGGATGTTTCGAAGGCGCGAGGTCCCATTGCCGTGCGCTGCTGTTCGAGGACTTCCAACGGCCAGACTTCCGGCCAATAACTCTGCCCCTCGTCGGTGATCGCTGGTATCTTGACGTGGTGCCAGAGCGCCGATTCGTCGCTGTTCTCGATCATAGCGATCAGATCGTTCACGCCCCATCGCTGCTGAACGAGCACGACACTCCCCGAAGGGGAAAGTCGAGGCATCAACACCTCCGTCCACCAACGCCACAATGCAGCCTGCTCGTTCGCGGTGCCAGCGTCGTTCTGCATGTCGTCGCACAGAATACTTCCGCGCCATCCGGTGATCTTGCCGTCGACGCCGACTGCGAAGAGTCCGCCGCCCTGCGACGTGTCCCACCTGTTTTGAGCGAAGGTCGTCGCAGACAGCTTTGCATCAAATGGCCACGTAGGGTCCTCAAAATAACCTCGCGCCCATCGAGAGTCGCGATCTGCCAGCTCTTGCCCGGCCGAGCACGCGATCAGACGGCGTTTCGGATTGCGTCCGAGTACCCAGGCTGCGTACGCGGCCAGAAGCGTGCTCTTCCCCGCACCCGGCGCGACGGATACGCAAAGACGCTTGATCTCGCCGCGCTCGACGCGCTTTAGGAGTTCAGCGATGCGAACGATATGCGGCGGTGTCGAGTAGTCGTCGCCGACCATAAGTGTCATGAAGTCGAGCAAATTGGTGCGCGCGGCTGCTCGACGTAGCTCGTCGTTGAGTATCGACCAATCGGCGGATTGAAGTTTCGACATGCGTGATTCTCCGAAGATGAAAAGAGCGCCATTAGCTGACACTCTCGGACGGGTACGGGGGACGCCCCCTCGGGTCGGGGCAATAGGTGGGGATGGATAACAAGCCCCGTGACGAGGGGCCTTCAGACCTCAATAAACCGACAGGCAGAAAGACGAAGCAGACCTACTCCGCCGAGGACCTACGACCGGAACACCAGGCGCGGGCTGATGAGCATTGGGTTGCCCCTGAGGGGATGTACGCGGACATTATTAAGCCGGGTCCTTCGTCAGATCAGCCGCAGGCGGCAGCATATTTTTACTGGCCGCGCGGCCTTCAGGACTCGGTACGATCGTCACTTTACCGCCGCGCCGTGCGATGGGGCCTTCCAGACTGGGTACACGGCGCGGCCAACACCCTTCCGTTCCTGGAGGGAATTTCAACGTTCTTCTTCGGTGTTGTGGGGGCGTGGATTAGTGTTACATACCAACCGTGGCTGCTGCCCGTCGCAATATTCACGACCTTGCTTTGGTTGATCGCCTTCCCGCTGCATTGGAGGGCTATCTATCTTCGGGAACATAGGCACGATCAACAGGGTTCAACCGTTGCCATGGTTTTTGCGGTGGCGACATGCCTAATTCTCGGCACGCCGATTGTTGTTGTAGTGTTCGCCCATATTCACGACGCCTTTAAACCCGCTGGTTCGGCTGCCGCAAGTGAGGCGCCCTCGTCGTCACCTAGCCCTATGCTGGCACCTGAACAGCTATTCGGACTTGAAATGAGGACATATCCGAATCGGCTGCGCGACGAATTTGTGGTAAGAAGCCGACCCGGTCAAATCATATTTAATTCGTCGATGAACTGCCTCGGTTTGGTTGGAGAGCACGAACCCACCCGGCCTCTTGATGAGTCTTCCTTCCCCAACACGCTGAAATTGTTGACGACCCAGACTCCGGGCACGTTAGCTACCGTGAGCGAGGGAGGCGAGCTATCGCATCTCGCTTTGGAATGTTATATGCTGGATTACAATCGAGTAGTGAACGAGGAAACATATCGAGGGAGTCGCGACGACCACGCCTACATCACGGATTTTTTGATTATCGTCGCGTATTCAACGACTCCGAGTGGCCCGGAGCAATACTATCCGTCCGAAGCCATATACGGGGGCTCACGGTTCGGGGCGCCGTTATGGGTAACCAACCCCCCGAGGGAAATGTGGAACGAATGCTGCGTAGAAGCATTGCAGTCGTCCCTCAAGCGGTATGTTGATTATTACCGGGCTAAGAGACCCTAGCTATGTTAGACGACAGGAAAAGGCTCTGAGAGATTAGGACCGTCGAAGTCGCAATGGAGCCGGACCCCCCCTCCCCCGCACGCGCTGATTGAATCTTGAAGAGGATGACTGAGCGTGTAAGGCCGTGAAGCCTAGCTTCCACTGGTAAAAAGTTCAAGTCGAAGATTTGACTTTTGTGATACATCGCTTGTCCACGCCATGAATTCGGCTTCTGTCAACTTTACAACAGAGGTAAACGACAAATCCCCTGCCGGAATCAGCATGGCTGGCTGACTTAGTTTAAGCAGGGCGCCAAGTAGTGGCCCTAATGGAAAAGACGCACGACCGCCAACGATTGCGCCATCCTGCCAAGCAAAGTATACAAGTTGGCCAACGACCTTATTTTGCGGGTCTAGCACGCGCAACTCGGCCGATGGGCGCAACCGATCATCAACCGAGACCCTTTGCAATTTCCGACTTGTGTCATATTGGTAGCCCTGTATCATTGTCAACGTTTGGCTCGCACCAACAAGAGCCTGCGTGAATGTCGGAGTGCTTGGGCGGTGCGCGAAAAACATTAGTTGTGAAAGAAGCATGACGAAAAAGCGATTGAGCGAAAGAAGCCCATCCTCAAACGTGCTTAGGATTTGATAGGCGGGCGGGATAATGAAGTCCTCTGAGGTGGCGGGCATAACCATACCGACAACGGGTTGGCCGGGGAACTGCGCCACGTAGGTTATGACGCCTTTATCAAGCACAACGATTACGCCGGGCCATAGCCTCGATTCATGGCGCTCGTTTAGGTCCTTAGCATTTTCAGCCAGTGTGCCTAAGGTCGTGCCAGATGAAAAGCCGAAGACGATGCCCATCGTTGCGATGGTAGAAAGGTCACTTCCCGTTGAGGCTCTGTCGATGGTAGACGCAGGCCGCTTCTTGAGCCGCTTGCACGACGCTATTTTCTCGTAAGCATCGGTTAGCTCTCGCTTGTCTAAACTAGTCTTTACCTCGATTACTGCCGCAACGTTATCAACCGGAAGCACAAGTGATTCGGAAGACGCTCGGTAAACTGGACTGGTTAGGGCGTCGTACACCACCACATCACATTGCTTGCTATGCGCATTTTCAACGTCTATTAGGTGAGCTGAAGAGGAGGCAAAACGACGGGGCAAGTGTTCATTCAGAAACGCGCGAAGAATACCCTCAACTTCGGCGCCTTTCTCGGCTTCGTGCAGCGACGAAGAACGATGGAACTCAAAATTGCTCCGAACGCGTTGGGCTGCTGCCGCCAACAGTTCGGAGACGCCCTGCTCAGTACTCACTTTTCATCTCACTTACTTAGCGCGATAACCTCATCGTTTCGGCACGCGCACTAGCCAATACTCGACCCGGTCAATCGCGATTCGTTGCCGTCGGCGGCTGATCTGCGGCGAGAACATGGCGCCAGTGTCCTGGTAATACATGCAGAGCCACGCGAGCAGGTGCGCCCGCCCCTTCTCATCGAGGCGCTTGACGATCGCCTTCGCGTCGGCGACGGTCGCCGGAAGGTCGTCGTCGGAGCGGCTGAACTGAGGCGGCCTTGCCATGGGCGAACAGGTGTTCGCCTAGTCTCGACCCCAGCCTCTACGTTGTCGAGGTCGGTTGCCCTGAGGGGCAGGTACCGACCCGCGCTGGCAATAATCGATGTCTCGGGAATCTGAGTAGGCCACTTATTAGAGTGGCCCACACTATCACGTTTTACAAGGAAAGCAACAATGTGCAAACGGTTCATCGCCTTTAGCCTGTACGTCGCGGGCGCTTTTGGTATGACCGTCGGACTAGCCGCCGCTCAAGTAGTCGATCCCGGGCCAGTTACGAGTGGAGCTGGGACTCCGGGAATGCCGACGACGACAACCACGACAACGACGACAACCCCGACCACTACCACCACGATGCCATCCATGGCTCCGTCCGTCCCGACGAGTCAGTCACCGACTGTACCACAGGTCGCGCCCGCCGCTACAACACCTCCTGCCATCGCGGAACCGGCCGAATCACATCCTCACGCCGAGGAATCGCCGACACCAAGTCCCCCGCCGGTCTAGAGGCTGCGCTTCTAACGCCGAGTGCTTAGGACGAGCGCCCCTTTTGCACCGCGTTCGGTATTGACCGTCAGCCTGCTCGCCGTCGAGCGGTCGATACCGGCAAGAGGAGCGATTGCTCGCCGGACGGTAGTCGCCGGGATGGAACGGACGGCCAAGACCAGCTTCACGATCACCCCGTCGAGCAAGCACAAACTGGAGAACATGCGGAGCGATCTGCGGCTGGAGGGGTTTCTCGGCGTGACCGAAGGCGCGATCGTCGAAGCCTTGCTCGCCGACGCCAAGATCGAGTCGGTCCGGAAGCACTTCAAGAAGCGGCCGAAGTCCTAGCTTTCCGCAGCTTCTCCACTAACCTGTGGAGCGGTAGCGCCGGTTTACGGACTCCAGGGCGCTCGGGATAGCCGGTTCGGCATCTTTACCGCGGGACCGAACTACGTCGCAGCCTGAGCCAAGGAACGCCGCAGGATCGACACTGACGCCGATCGCTGGGTTCAGCAGGTTCCTGCTGCAGACGCTAAGGCCGCGAGTAGGCCGTTCCCTACGATCGGACGACGAGCCATCCGCTCGAAACAAGCAAGGCGGACGGCGGCGGCTGCCCGCCGAATCATCGAACGGCATGGACTGGTACCTTGTCTTATACCTGGTTGTTGGTGTCGTTGTGATTTACTGGGCATGGTGGGTGCGCATTCCCGATCCCCCCGGCAAGAAGGCCCGCGACATGGGATTTTCGCTTGTCGCGGCGGCAGTCGCCGCTGTCGCCTTTGGTATTTGCATATTCGCCGTCTCCTCATGGATGTCGCTCCACATTGGCGGACAACCGCTCAGGCCATAAATCAAACCAGAACCGTACCCAGAGGCGCCTGGCAACGCGGTCACCGGAGCCGCCGTGGACGAAGCCTTATTGCCGCAGTTTCGGCTTGACATCTGATTCTGAATCACAGGGTCGCGCGCGACAGGACAAGGCTTTGCGCGTCACTGGGTCAGGATGTACCGCCATTTGACCCGCCATTCTCCGCGAGTTCCGACTCGATTACGGCTGCTGCCGGCAGCGCGATCGGAGCCGACGCCAGCGTCCGCAGCTCGTCGAGCGACAGATCGGTCGATGCCAGTCTGCTAAGCGAACGCAGCTCCTCGATCGACAACTGCGCGATCGAGTTCGCCGGTGGTGCGCCGTTGATGCCGATGTTTACGTTGACCCCCTCAGCCGGTCCGAATCCGCCGACAGAGGCCGCGCGTAGCATTGTTTCACTTGCCTTCGTTGCGCGATCGAGCGCGCTTAGTAACAGCCGGTAGTTCTCATCCTCGCTTGCGCGCTGAACGATCGTCTCAGCGTGGAACAATAGTCGCTCGGCACGCTGTATCAGCGCTTTAGCGTCTGCCGCTGAAGCGTCGATGCCGCAGCTAAGGCATCGGGTCGTCGCTCCAGGTGTAGAGCCGATACGAGACGTTCCCCGAGCCTTGGTGCGCCCGGGAGGGTTCGCCCGATTCTGCGCGGCTACGCCTCGTCCCAGACACTTCTGTGAATGCCGGTGCGCTGCCGGTTTGGAGACCCCATACTGAGACGAGACGTTCCCGAGCGAAACGCCGTTTGCAATGGCTTTGGTGATCTCGGAGGACTGCGGGTGAGTACACACGCTACACTTTGGCATTTCCGTCTCCCTGTTTAGCTGACTCCGCGGTCATCTTGAGGATCAGTCGATCGATGAGTCGTTAGAGTGCTGCTGTCTTTGTGATCTCGCGAATGGTCACATCGCGGTGTCTCCGTCTACGAAGAACCTGAACACGTCATCTTTGAGCGAACCAGCCTCCCCTCGACGCGCCGTTTTTCCGCCGCCGCTTCTGCACGGCTTTGGATTGGCACCGGTGTTACCGGCATACGAGGGAGTGCTCTGAGGGGCGTGAGTCTTGGCAGCGAGAGGTTCGGGCGATCGACGACGGGTGCACTGAGAATCTCGGCGACGATGGTAAGCGCGCCGATGCTGAAGTCGTCTCGAGACCGTGACATGGGAATTCCGGCCTTCCTTTGAGCCGGTCGTGCGCCGAAAGGGCGGACTGTATTAATAGCTACGACGAGGAGAGGCCACGAGGGGCAGAGACCTTGGCTATCGCCACCCCCTCGATACGTTCTTCGTCCGCGTCCTCGTAGAAAAACGCGAGTGAGCGGAGCGAATCTCGCGGTTACGGAGTAACCGGATGTTCCCTGGTCTGTTCCATAGTCTGTTCAGGGCCAGATTGAGCGCGAGTCGTGTCACCTAATGTGGACAGCGTATGTCACCTAATCAGGACAACTTCTGTCACCTAAAACGGCCATGGTCACTCACTTATTCCTTGTCTTTTTCTTCGGGCGCGGGTCCTCCGCCGATGAAAGTTTGGCCAATAAACTTATACCCGCGTCCGCGCGTAATCTTTAGTGCAGTGGGCTTTCCGTACACTGTTCCGCCTTCAAATGTGTTATCTTCGCCTCCGTCAACGTGAATCGTTGCGTCGTCGGCACTCTGATCACCGTCGTGACCGATATGGACGATGGGTTTAGGATTCTCGTTTTCCATTGCTTCCTCTTTGATATCGCTATTTGGCCTGGCAGAAGGCTGCTGGTCAGCCGCGGCGGATTGCTCACTCGCCAGCATTGTTGGCGACGCAACCGTAAGACTCTGCTCTCGTGCTCGGGGAGCGAATAGTGCCCAAAGCAAGGCTAAGATACTTAACAGTGTTATACCGCTAAAAATCCAAATCAGCACCCACCACCAGCTGTGCGCCGAAAGTGGCTGTGAGGCGGTCGCGTTTGCGAGAATCAAAGCCAGCACGCCGGGTGCCCCGACTGCCAGCGCCCCGACTGCCAGCGCCGCGGCTACAGCGTCCGGCCGTGCGAATCTGGACATGGGCTCTGTAGCTTCTCTCACGGCGCCTCGCTATCCGCTGAGCCAAGTTGATGCCCCACGAGATGTTACCTAATCGATTGGGATCGGCGTTTTCGTGAAGTTCAGCCGATACGTGTTGCAGTCGCCCTTCCTGCGGTTCTTTGGCGGGATAATGGTTAGGATTCCGGCAGCCACGAGTTGATTGATTGCCCGAATGACCGTCCGCTTGTGGACGCCGAGGATGTAGGCAAGTGTCTCCTCTGACGGCCACGCATAGCCGTTCTTGTCGGCGTAGCTCGCGATCACGGCGAGCGCATCACGCGCTGTGGCGTTTGCGTCGATCCGCCTGAGTCGCACTGTCCACCAGGCGCGCCACTTGCCCCAAGCGAGCTCCGTCTTGCGGTCGATTGCCATCTGCTTTTCCAAGTCTGGAAGCCGGTGCCAAGTCCAGAACCGAACCGCAGGCTTTCCGTGTTCAGCCCATGAGAAAGAGCAGCTTTTGCCGGACTCGCCGCGATAGCTGCACGCGATGAAGTAGCGCGCGAAATTCTCTGGAAGCTTCTTATCGACCCAGATGACCGTGAAGTCGTGATTGAGTGTGGCCTTCGAAGCCGCGGTGCTTTCGGCAGCGCGTTGTTCAGTGCGCGGCTTGCGTGACGTAGCGTTGCCCTTAGTCGGGGGCTTGGGAGGTGACGCGGAGGTATGTGAAGCCTGGACTTCCTTGCCGGCGATCAGTATTCTGCCGTTATCGAAGGTCTGAACCGTCCGATCTAACTCGTCGTAGCTTAAGGTCGGATAGCGCGCACTCATGATGCCGCCTCGCGCATGGCTCGCAACTCGAAAATGAGGTCCTCGAAGTCGCACTTCGCCGTGCAGCGTAGCAGAAGGGTGTCTCCGCGCCCGAAACCGATGCGTAAATCTTTACCGGTCTGGTCGTCGTGACAGGGGCACCGACCGCGCCAGGTGTACGTGGTCGTCTGCGCTGCGTGAGTGAGTGCGACAACGTCCGTCGCCGTGATTGGGGGAAGTGACATTTCCTTGAAGTCCTTTATACGAATGCGCCGATCGGTCGGCGCGACTTGTCGTTGATGATACCGATGGTGGCGCCCGCAAACGAGAGGTAACGCTCGCAGGCGCCGGTTCCCGGCGAGAAACCTTAGCGCCGGAAAGAGTGATGCGAGAAGAGCGAGTAGGAGAGGCGGATATGACTACGCCATGTTTTCTCGCCCCTCATCGCGATTGATCGACGAGTCAGAGTTCGCCGATCTATCCCTCCGCGTGAAGAAGCGCGGCGGAATGGTTATTTAACCCTCCAAGATTTCACTCTGCGTCTTTGAATGCGGGCGATCGCGCAGGCTGCCGTCACTGAGTCGATCGCTCCCGGCCCAACTTCCGCGCGAATCTCAGCTTGGGTCGGCATGGAGTGTGGCGTTGAGTTCACCAACCTCGCGGCCTCGAGGGCGGGGCTGGTGGCTCCGTTGGCGATCAAGTTTGCCGCGACGGTTTGATCCGAGGCTTTGTTCGTCGCGCGCTCTGCCTTCATCGAACTCACAACTGTTGCGATATTTAAGTCGCCTTTTGACGAGGAGAGACTTGGACCGTAATCGAGCGGGGTTCGCTTGGGATCGGCGCCGCCAACGTCACGTTGTTCGCGCCGTCCGGCACCCAATCCATCGACAGCACCGGGGTTCCGATCGCCGGGACGATTGAACGGGCCCGTTACGTCCTCGCCGACCGAGTTGGCCTGGACGTCGGCGATCATGCGAAAAGCGGAGGATGGAGCGGTGGCCTTCTCGGTTACGGGCCTCGCGAGAGAACCCTCGCCAATCCGTCGCTCGACTTCTGCTTTAAAGCGTTTCTCTAAATCACTATTCATTGTTATGCACTCTCCGTATTGGAGTATTCTGGGTGTTCGATGATGAAACGCGCGCGCCGTGCGGTAACTTGGAAGGCACCGGGAGCCTCACGCTTGGTGCGAGCTAGGTCTTTTGTGGCCTGAGCGTAGGCAGCTTCGGCCGCTTTCATGCGTCCTTCAGCGTCTTTGATGACTGCGATGTAACCCTGCTGATCGCCGTAAGCTTGCGTGATGTTGGCGTTGATCTCGGCGAACTCTTCATCGAGTGCCTTGTGGTGGAGTCCCTTGACGTTGCGCGCGGCAATCCCGTCAATGCGCTGGCGAAGAACGAACGTCCGGAAGTCGCGGTCGTCGAAATCTTTTCGAAGCGCGTCGGCGTCGTCATCCTCGGCGCCGATCAGTTTCACGCGAATCTCATCCATAGCAGCGAGGTTGTCCGCGAGTTCTTTCTCGGCGGACGCGAGTGCCTCACGCTGCTCGCGACTGTAAGTTGGATTTGGCATTTGTCTCTCCAAAATGAGAACGGCCCGGCGAATGCCAAGGCCAGTGTGTGATCTACCGGCCACGGCCGGAAAATGAAAAAGACGGCGATGGCCGTCTTGGTGATTTATGTGCACGAAAATCAGGACATTCTGACTCCCGCCCTAGCGTGCCTATATTATACTGCGCCGCGGCCGTGATGGCAACGTCACCCGACGTCGTCGAGGCGTTTGAGGTCCTCTTCGAAGCGACGTTTCGCCCGTTGCGTCGGCTCCTCGCCGTATTTCTTCATGAAGCGATTCTTCGTGCCGTTTGGTATGCGGAAGGAAATCCACTCGTTCGACAACTCAACGTGGTTGCGCCGGCGACCACGCTTACCGTGCTTCTTACGGGCGCCCTTCGGCAACTGCCCTTCGCGCGATTTGCGCCATGCGATGCACGACCAACACCCGCACTCTGTCCCAACGCCCTTGCACTCGCACGACTTGCACTCCATCTTGCAGGCGACACAAAGGCGCGACGTACACTCGATGAGTTTCTTGGGCGTTCCGCCTCCGCCAGACGGCCCGCCTTTGCGGGGAATGCGCTTGCTTTTCATGAGCGCCTCAACCGGAGCGCCGAGGGCCGGATCGATCTTACGCTTCGCCCCTGGTCCGCCCATCGGACGGTGATCGAGAATGCCGTTGCTCTCGGCCTTCGCCGCGTCGAGCCCGTCGGCGCTAGATACGGCGCGGATTCGTCGAAGTTCGTCGTCGATGATGGCCGAGTCGGCGTCCTTCTCGGCGAGACGCCGTCTGCGGTGGCCGGCGAGTAACTTGGAAAGCGCCAGCGTTTCCGGTGTTGCTCGCGCCTTCATTCTTGAGGCACTCCGTGCGCCTGCTCGAACGCAAGGATGTTTGCAAGCGGGATACGCAGCGCTGCGCCGATCTTAACGGCGTGTAACTGCTCCGATGCGATTCGGTAGCTGTGAGCATTGCTGATGCTCCAGCGTTTCTTCAGGAATCCTATTGTTACGAGTTTTACTCCGCCGTCCGGTCCCGCGCGGTCGCCGATCGAGTTTCGGCCCTGACCTGCTTGTCTGCTATTCAAAGAAGTGACCTCCTGTTTAGTTCCCTTACGATACCGACTCTATCATGCGAACGTATGTTCGTCCAGTGCACGCTCGCCTCTCTCCCTTCTCCTTAATGGCCTGGGCTTGGGTGCCAAAGGATGGCACGGTGCCTCCGGCCCCTTCTACCGGCTCCCCTGCTCCCCGGCGTTCGGTATTGCCCGATCGACAGAGGAGCATCGTGACCGGCCATCGAAGCACAGGGTCTAAGACATTTCGCACCAGAGAGGGACCCACGATGCCTAGGACACCTTCAGAACCGCGCAAGGAGCGCGCCCGCGAGCGCGGCGACGGCACGATATGGGAGCGCACTCGCAAATGGAAAGCCGCCGACGGAACGACCAGGACCGCGAAGCAATACGTCGTCAGCTTCAGTGAGGGCACTGCGAGCGGCAAGCGCAAGCGCACCACGAAGTACTTCAAGAAGCAACGCGACGCTAAGGCGTGGTGGCGGCAGCATCTTGCAGGCTCCGGTAAACCGGAAGCGTCAGCGAAGATCGCAGCCGATGCGGCGCATACCACGCTGCGCGAACAGATCGAGGCGTTCCTTGAAGCTACGTACGAAGCGTGCGAGCCGACAACGTGGAACGGTTACCGTAACTCGCTGGCTAAGGTTGCGAAGAAGATCGGGAGCATGGAACTTCGCACCCTGTCATCTGATCACGTCAACAACGCGCTGACAGCCATTGCGAAGGATGTGTCGCCGTCGATGGCTTCGAGGTGCCGGACCGTGCTTCACACTCTTCTCGAAGAGGCTCGTAGCGAAGGTAAGATCGCCAGCAACCCCGCAGTCCGCAAGCGCATTCGCCGATCGCGCAAGGTGCGCGCGTTAAGCGGCGCATCGCGAGACGCCGTGAAAGCGCCGAGCACTGATCAGGTAAAGGCCCTTCTCGAAGCTGCGAAGGGCGACCGGATCGCGCACGCGATGCTGACGATCCTCGCGACCTGCGGCCTGCGTGCAGGGGAGTGCTACGGGTTGCGCTGGACGGACATCGACTGGGATCAACGAACGCTCACGATTCGTCAGACCGTGCGCGAGGTCGCGTACCTCGGGGATGACGACAAGGTACACTATGAGACAGAGATCACACGTTCTGCAAAGACGCGCGAGAGCACCGGCCGCACTATCGAAATGCCGAAAGCCGCCATCGTAGCACTTCGCAAGAGGCAGCGCACCGCTGAGCGCGAGGGTCACGGCTCGGCGTTGGTATTCCCCAGCGAGCGCGGCCTGCCACTTCGGGCGACCAACTTCGCGCGTCGCACCTGGACGCCGATTCGCGAAGAGGCTGGCGTCGAGTGCACGCTGCATAGCCTGCGGCATTACATGACCAGCACCTTGATCGAGGCGGGTTCCGACGTGAAGAGCGTTTCCGAACGCTTGGGTCACAGCGATGTTGGCCTCACGTTGTCGCGCTACCATCACGCGGGAAAACGGTCGCAAGGGCGTCACACGGCGATTCTCGACGACGTGTTCGGGAAGGGCCGGTAAATCACAATGGCCGGACATGGCCGGACATAGAAAGCGGGCAATCGCAGACCGCTCAAACAAAAAGAGCCTGTTTTTGCAGGCTATTTTTCATCAGCCGACGGCCGGACTCGAACCGGCGACCTATTGTTTACGAAACAATTGCTCTACCAACTGAGCTACGTCGGCACTGGAGCCAGGCGATTTTCTGAGCGCCCGCGGCGGCGCTCCTTCCACGGCGCGCCTTACGCCCCTTCTGTGCCCTGGCCGGATTCGTGTTGCTCGGCGTCGTGAAACGTCCCGCGTTGCGCGCGCTGGTCGAGCTCCAGGTCGTCGAGAAAGTAATAGACGATCTTGCGGTCGTCGAAGCCGACTTTGGCGAGCGAGCGTCCACCAATCTCGACAACCTCGTGGATGTGGCCGGTGCGCCCCGCGTACGTATAGTTAATGGCCGTGTAGTTGGGGTCGTCCGGCCTGGGATGCGGCGTCGCCGTCACACCGCGCAGGGGAGTCTGGTGTCGGTGCATGGTGGCCAGGTTCGACGCCGCCGCCTGCGAAGCATCGCTCATGATTATCGAGTATCGAGGCAAGCGTCCAAAAATCGACGCATCGGCCTTCATCGCTCCGACCGCCGTCTTGATCGGTGACGTCGAAGTAGGTCCGAGTTCGAGCATCTGGTTCGGCGCGGTCATACGCGGCGATAACGGACCCATCCGAATCGGCGCTCGCACGTCGGTTCAGGACAATGCGGTCGTTCACGTAAGCGAAGGCGGCGGCACCTTCATAGGCGACGACGTCACGGTTGGCCATTGCGCAGTGATGGAAGACTGCAGGATCGAGCGCTACTCGCTGATCGGAAGTAATGCGACGCTCCTCAACGGCTGCTCGATCGGGGAAGCATCTCTGATCGCGGCCGGCAGCGTGGTCGGGCAGAAAGCCGCAATCCCGGCCCGCGTCGTCGCCGCCGGCGCGCCTGCCAAAGTCAAGAAAGCGCTGGAGGGTGAAGCGGCCACTTGGATCGAGATATCGGCCGAAGAATACGTCAAGCTCTCGCGCGTGTATCTCGCGCAGAGCATCGGGACGGTCGAAGATCAGGAAGTGACCAACAAATAACTCTAGGCCGGATGCACTGCACTCCAGATCAAGGTCCCATTGAGCGCCAGGATCGCCGCGGCCGCACCGATCGCTAAAAGCCTCGTCCACCGGCCGTTGACCATCGTACCCATGATCTCGCGGCGCCCCGTGAGCACCACGAGCGCGATCACCGGTATCGGCAGTACGAAGCTCAGGGCCACCTGGCTGACGATCAGCGTTTGCGTGACGTCGAAACCCAGCGCGACGACGACGACCGCCGGTATCATCGTTACCAATCGGCGCACCCAAAGCGGTACGGCGAAGCCCACAAAGCTTTGCATGATGACCTGACCGGCCATAGTTCCGACGACCGAACTCGAAATCCCGGATGCCAAAAGCGAAATCAAAAAGACCACCGCTGCGAGGTTTCCGAGCAGCGGAACCAGGGTCCGGTAGGCGGTGGTAATATCGGCCACGTGCGCGTAGCCGGGTGTGTGAAAGACTGCCCCGGCCATGTACATCATCGCAAGGTTAACCAAACCTGCGATCGTCAACGCGATGATCACGTCGATATACGAAAAGCGGACGATGCGCGCGACGTGCCGTTCTTGCCGCGGGACAATTCGATCTTGGGTGAGCGCAGAATGCAAATAAATCGCGTGCGGCATAACGGTTGCGCCAACGATGCCCACGGCGAGCAGCACGCTCTCTTTTCCTCCCAGCCACGGTACGACCGAGTGGTAGAGAACGAGACTCCAATTCGGTTTGGCCAGCAGCGTCTCGGCAATGTAACAGATGGCAATCACGCCGACGAGCGAGCCGATCAGCGTCTCCATCGCCCGGAAGCCGAAGCGATGAAGCGCGAGGATCGCGTAAGTGACGATCCCCGTGATGATGGCGCCGATCAGCATCGGAATATGGAAAAGCAGATAGAGCGCGACGATCGCCCCGAGAAATTCCGCGAGGTCGGTTGCCATCGCGCCGAATTCGCTAACCACCCACATCGCCAGCGCCACCGGTTTGGACACATTTTCGCGGGTGAGCTCGGCCAAGTTCTTTCCGGTGACGATACCGAGCTTAGCCGAAAGGCCTTGGAAGAGCATCGCCGTCAAATTCGCTAGCACAACCACCCACAGCAGCCGGTAGCCGAATCTCGCGCCGCCCTGAATGTTGGTCGCGAAGTTGCCTGGGTCTATGTAGGCAACGGATGCGACGAAGGCCGGCCCGGCGAACGGTAGCAGTGCTCGCAAGCCGCGGCGATTCCCGGCCAGGACATCCTGCGCCGCCTCGACCACCTGAGCGCTGCTCTTTCCGACGCCGTAGCTACGATGCAATGCGCACCATTGCCGCGTGATGGCGTCGCAAGGCGACGGTGCGCTCACCAATGCGCACTAGCATCCGGTTTCGTTCATTGCTGACCACGCGCAGTCGCGACCCTGGCAGCACGCCGGCCTGGGCCAGCGTCGCAACGCCCTCGTCGTCGCGATCGTCAAGACTCACGACCCGGGCCCGCGTTCCGGCCGAAAGGCTTGTCAGCGTCGGGAGCGGCTTGGCATCAATCACGCTATCGCCATAGGGAATCGGATGACCGTGCGGATCGTACCGCGGGTGTCGTAGTAATGCGGCGATGCGCAACGCGAGATCGTCCGAGATGACGTGCTCGATCTGCTCGGCCTGCGCGTGAACGCGTTCGAGTGGAACGTGGAGCGAACGGTGCAGAAACGTCTCCAGCAAGCGATGGCGCCGAACCATCGCGATCGCAAGTTTCTGGCCGTCGCGACTCAGTCGAAGCGGTTCCGCCGGCGCGGCTTGCGGTTCAAGCAATGCCTCGGTTTCGAGTAAGCGCTTCGCCTTACTGACGGAGACGCGGCTCACTTTCAGATAGCGCGCCAAAGCCGCGGCCCGCACGGGCCCGGCAGCGCTCAGCTGATAGATTGCCTTGACGTAGTCTTCCCGGGCGCGCGACGGCGACCGGTCGGAGCCCATGGTAAGCAGGCCGCGTGCGCGTCTGTTAGCCATGATTAACGCTAACCATGGTTAACGGCCTTACGCGCCGCCCTCGCCGGCCCCCTTCTTGGGGATCTCTAGCCTACTGGGAAATGCGCTTCGTCGCCATATGGCAAGAACAGCGTGTATTCTCGCTGGAAGCGCAGCTTGACCGACCCCGTTGGACCGTTGCGGTGTTTTGCGATGATGAACTCGGTAAGGTCGGGCTCTGGAGCTTCGGCATTGTAGTAACCGTCGCGATAGAGGAAAGCGACAACGTCGGCTTCCTGCTCCAAACTGCCGGAATCTCTCAAATCTGCCAACATGGGACGTTTCTCGCTGCGGATCTCGACGCCGCGGTTGAGCTGCGCAAGCGCGATGATCGGCACTCCGAGATCCTTCGCGGTTATCTTGAGCGAGCGGCAAATCTCCGAAAGTTCTTCGTTACGATTAGTGTTTCGCGCGAGAACCCCGGGTCGCAAGAGCTGCAGGTAGTCGATGAAGATTGCGGCTAACCCGACCGTTGATTTCAACCTGCGACAGCGGCTGCGCACGTCGGTGATGGTTAATGCCCCCAGGTCGTCGAGATAGATGGGCAGATCGTTGAGGGTGCCCATCGCACGCGAGATATCTTCCCACTGATGGGTCTTGATGTTTCCACGGCGCATGTCGTTCATCGAGATGCGCGCTTCGGCGCAGATGAGCCGCTGGATCAACTCGCTGTTCGACATTTCAAGCGAGAAAAACGCGACCGGCTGGCCTTCTTCGCGCGCGGCAGCGACCGCCATGTTGAGTGCGAACGAGCTTTTGCCCATGCCGGGTCGCGCAGCGATGATCACGAAGTTGCCCGGCTGAAAGCCCGTGGTCATCGCATCGATGTCGCGGAATCCCGCTGTCAGCCCTGTCCGGTCACCCCGCATGTGAAAGAGCCGGTCGATATGGTCGAAAGCGTCCTTCATCAAACGGCTGACCGGCATGAACTCGCTGATGCCGCGGCGTTCGCCGATCGTATAGACCATCTGCTCGGAGCGGTCGAGCGCGGCGGGGACGTCTTCCTCTCCTTCGAACCCGAGCTGGGTGATTTCCGTACCGGCGTGGATCAGCGAACGCAACACCGACTTTTCGCGCACGATCGTGGCGTAGTAACGAGCCGAACCGGCAGTCTGCACCGTATCCATCAGTGCGCTGATATAGGAAAGGCCGCCGACACGTTCGAGCGCGCCGCGACGCCGCAGTTCCTCGCCTACCGAAATCTTATCGAGCGGTTCGCCGCGCTCGAAGAGGTCGAAGAGCACAGCGAAGATCGTTTCGTGGACGTGCGCATAGAAATCGCTCGGGCGGACGATTTCGCCGACTGCGGCAAGCATCTCGCGGTCGACGAGCACCGAGCCGATAACCGCCATTTCCGCCTCGAGATTGTGCGGTGGGATGCGTTCGATCGAAGACGGAAGCGGGTGAGCGGTCATGGTCGTCGGGCCGCTGTCCTGCATCGCAGCGGTGAACGCCTTGTGGGCCGCTTGTGCATAGCTAAGAAATTTACGCGACGAGTGTGCCACACGTGGTGGCACACCCTACGATTTGCGACGAGACTTCGGTAAATCGCGCAACACTTGCTCGACGCTGACAACTGGAACGACTTCCAGTCCCGCGAGCGTCGCGTCTGCCTCGCGTACGTTTTCCTTCGGAATGAGAACGCTCCGCATGCCGGCCTGACGCGCCGCGTAGAGTTTTTCAACTACACCGCCGACGGCGCGCACCTTTCCCTGAATCGACAGCTCACCCGTAATGGCGACGTCCTGCGGGAGCGGTGTCTGGGTGACGGCCGAATAGAGTGCGAGAAAGATCGCCAGTCCGGCCGACGGCCCGTCGATGTTGCCGCCTCCGACGACGTTAATGTGCAGGTCAAAATCCGCAATGTCGACGCCGGCCACGGCACGCAGCACGCTGGTCGCGTTAAAGACGGAATCCTTGGCCATCGAACCGGCCGTATCGTTGAAGCGGATCGTCCCTTTGCCGCTTTGCGATGCCGGAAATGCGACCGCTTCGATTTCGATGATGCTGCCCAGATGATGTAACACCCCGAGGCCAAAGCTCTTGCCGATCTCGCGTGTCGCTCTCCCCTTCACCAGCGTGTGACGCACCAGACGGCTGGTCTGGACAACCGCTTGTACGTCGTCTTCAACGATCGACGGATTCTTGGCGTTTCCCGCTCGCCGGCCGGGATGGAGGCGATAGAGTGCCTGGCCATAGGCGTCGGCGACGATCTGCACGGCCTTGCGCCCCTCGATCGTGTACGAGGCGATCAACTGCGGCACGCCACGCGCCGCCTTGGCTCCAAGCCGCTTGATCGCACCCTGCACGATCGAAAGTATTTGATGCTGGGTGAGCGGAGAAAAGAAGATCTCGGCGCAGCGCGAGCGTACGGCCGGATCGATCTCTTCGGGCTCGCGCGTCGTGGCGCCGATCAGAATGAAGTCGGCCGGAGCTCCCTCCCGAAAGAGGCGCTTGACGTACTCCGGCACGTTGGGTGCGTTCTCGTCGTAATAGGAGGACTCGAACGTCACGCGTTTGTCTTCGAGTACCTTCAGCAACCGCGACTGGAGCGCGGGGTCCATCTCGCCGATCTCATCAATGAACAGCACGCCGCCGTGCGCGCGCGTGACCAAGCCAAGCTTCGGCTCGGGAACGCCGCCATCGGCAAACTCCCGACGGCTGCCCTGATAGATCGGGTCATGGACGCTGCCGAGCAGCGGATCGACCGTTTCGCGCGGATCCCACCGCAGCGTCGTTCCGCTCGCTTCGACGAACGGCGCGTCCTTTGCAAATGGCGTGTACGGCCGCGACTTGGCAACCTCCAACACCAGGCGAGCAACGGTAGTCTTCCCCACCCCCGGCGGACCGTAGAGGATCGCGTGCTGGGGATAAGGCGAGCTCATCTTGGCTAGCAAAGCCCGGATCGCGGCTTCCTGTCCAACCACGTCGCGCAACGTCTGTGGGCGCAGCTGCTGCAGGGCCGAGGCGGCCAGGCTCCGCTGCGAAAGCGCTTCCAGCTCCTCAAGCTTCGCTTGCGAAGAAGGGGTCTCGGGACCGCTGCTCTCTCGCAGCGCTTCGAGCTTGAGATCCTTGAAATACTCCTGTTGGCGCTCGGCCATCTTCTCGTTTGCGCGCCGCTCGATCGACTCTTCGGCGCGCTGCTGCGCCAGGACGTCGGCCATCGCCTCTTCAATCTCGGCGAGCGCCTTGCGCTGCTGAGCCCGCGTCGTCGTGCGCTCCCGTGTCGGATCCTCCAGCACGAGGCGCTGCAGGGCGCAGAGCCGGTCGGGCAGGTTTTGCGAACGCATCATCTTGAGCGCGTTGACCTTCCCCGCTCGCAAGACGACCTTGTCTTGGCCGAGCACGGACGCCAACATTTCGTAGAGCGCGCTGACATAGCGGCTTAGCTCATCCTCGACACCGAACTTGCGCCGGAAGCGAGTCACATACGTCTGTTGCACCGGGGAGTGTCGCCTTCTTACGCCGGTTGAACGTCCACGACGGCTTTGGCCACCACGTTCTTATGCAGCTTGATCTCGACCGGATAGGAACCGAGCGCTTTGATCTGGCTTAAAAGCTCGATCTTGTGCTTGTCGATCTCGACTGAAAGCGCACCGGCGATCGCCGAGGCGACGTCGGCGTTGGTGACGGCGCCGAAGAGTTTGCCATTGCCGCCGGCCTTCGCTTTGACGGCGAGCTTGGCCGACTCGAGGCGCGAGGCGAGCGCTTGAGCCTCGGCTAGCTCCTGCGCCTGGCGCCGCTCTTGGGCTCGCGCCTGAGCGTCGAGGCGCGCCAAGGCGCCCCTGTCGGCCTCCCCCGCCAGCTTTCGCGGAAGAAGAAAATTACGCGCGTAGCCGTCGGCGACGTCAACCACGTCGCCCCGCTTGCCGAGCGCTTTGACGTCAGTAAAAAGAACGAGCTTCACGTGCGTTTACTCGGCGCCGAAGGGCAGAAAAGCGATCAGGCGGGCGCGCTTGACTGCGGTCGTCAACATCCGCTGGTGCTTGGCGCAGTTGCCGGAGATCCGCCGCGGAACGATTTTTCCTCGCTCGGAGACGAACTTCCGGAGCCGGCCGATGTCGCGATAGCTAACGGCGATGGCGCGCTCGGTGCAAAAACTGCACGGCTTACGCTTGGTGCGCCGTTCTTTCACGGCGCGCTTGGGCTTGGTTGGCATGATATCCTTTCGACTAGGTGGTTGGCGGTTTCGCCGCCCAGCGGACGGGGAAACCCTAGCCAGGTGATGCGCAGATTGCTTCACCACCGCCCTTCGACTTCGCTCAGGATGACATAGCTCGCGGATCGGAGGGGCGGATTTCGGAACGTATGTTCGGGCGATGTTCGGTCGAGTCCTGGCCCGTCCCGCCCTTTCGCGACCTGGGCGGTACGAGCCTCGCCCTAGCAGAAAGTGACGCTAGGCCTCGAATGGTGTATAGTGGTTTGGTTACCAGGTTTCGAAGTCCGCAAGGTTCCAACTGAGCGAATCGGATCCGGAGAACAAACCAACTCAAAGTATTAGGAGATTCGCTCACCTCATGTATTCAGACGAAATGCTCACCTGCGTGGACTGCGGACAGCAGTTCCCCTTCACGTCCGGCGAACAAGAGTTCTTCGCAATGAAGGGCTTCACGAACAAGCCGAGCCGCTGTGGGGACTGCCGTACCGCGCGCAAAGCTGGACGGCAATCGAACGGAGGCGGCCGCAGCGGTGGCGGCGGCGGCAACCGTGAAATGTTCAAGGCGACTTGCAGCCAATGCGGCGGCGTCGCGGAAGTTCCGTTCCAGCCACGCGGAGACAAACCGGTTTATTGTCGCGATTGCTTCGCGACTCGCCACTCATACCGCTGACCTCGGTCGGCGGAGAGGCTAAGATCAAAGAGCCTGCTTCCGGCAGGCTCTTTTCTTCAGGCGAAAAAATCGGCAGCGTCCCCTGGTATTATTGTGTAGGAGCGGAGCGGCAATGGATCGAGTAATTAGGCGTAGTACGGGCGTTGGGATCGCTGCGATTCACATTGGAGCTCTGGCAGCCTTCGTGCCCGCGCTTTTTCACCCATCCGGTCTCATCGTCTTCGCAGTCATCGCTTACCTAACCGGGGCGCTGGGTATCACGCTATGCTACCATCGCGTGCTTACTCACCGAAGCCTACGCCTGCGCAAGCCGGTCGAATATCTCTTTGCGCTCTTCGGCACGCTGGCACTTCAGGGCGATCCGATTCGCTGGGTCGCGGTGCATCGCAAGCACCACGCGCACGCCGATCACGAGGGAGACCCCCACAGCATTCAGCTCGGATTCAAGTGGGCCCACGCCGATTGGCTTTACCGGCACAACGTCGCCTTACCGTCCCAGGAAGAGATCATGCGCTACGCGCCGGATCTTTACGCCGATCCTTTTTACCGCGCGTTGCAGTACCTGGGCGCGCCGCTGCAAATCGCTCTCGGCGTCGCTCTTTTCTTGCTGGGCGGCTGGTCGTGGGTCGTTTGGGGAGTGTTTGTCCGTCTCGTCGTCAGCTATCACTCAACCTGGCTGGTAAATAGCGCGGCCCACATGCTCGGATACCGCACCTACCGGACCAACGATAAGTCGACGAACTGCTGGTGGGTAGCCCTGGTTTCCTTCGGCGAAGGGTGGCACAACAACCATCACGCCTTTCCGTTCTCGGCTCGTCACGGGCTACGCTGGTTTGAGATCGACCTGACCTGGTGGCACGTCAAACTGCTGGCCTTTCTGCGACTCGCGGATCGGATCAAGATACCGACCGAGGTGATGCGCCGCAAACTGGCCTATGCAAACGTACGTTCGTTTACCAACCCGGCCGACTACTCAAGGCGCAGTGCCTGAGGGTGCCGCGAATGGGGCGGATACTGTATAGTAGTGGGACACGCGTTTTTCCAAGGAGTACTCCATGAACTCGTCACGGCTACATTGGGAGCGCCCGGATTTTCTAGAACGTCCGCTTGGCGCGGAGGTAACCGCGTACCTTACGGCTCCCGTCCGAACTCCAAAACCCTAAGCGCCGACTGAAACGGCTGGTCCCGGTCTCGTTGAGCGCCTCCGCGCCCTAGGCGCAGAGCGCTACCACGACAAGCACCCCTTCCACCGGCGCCTTGTAGCCGGTGGACTTGATCGTGCTCAGGTGCAAGCCTGGGTCGCGAACCGCTACTACTACCAAAAGCAGATCCCGGTAAAGGACGCGGCGATCCTCGCCAACTTGCCTTCCGCCTCGCACCGCCGGGCGTGGATTTCGCGAATCGTCGATCACGATGGCAAGACCGGTGACGAATATGGAGGAACGGCGCGATGGCTCGCGCTGGCGCGCGCCGTCGGCCTCGATGAGGATGACGTCCTGTCCGAACGCGCAGTCGCACCGGGCACGCGCTTTGCGGTTGACGCCTACGTGACGTTCGCCCGCACCAGGCCCTGGATCGAAGCCGTGGCCTCCTCGCTGACCGAGCTCTTCGGTCCCCCCGTTATGGAACGCCGCATCGCGGCGATTGCCGAAAAGTACGCGTGGATCGATCGGGCAGGTTTGGCATATTTCGAAGAGCGCATCCCGCTGGCAAAGCGAGACGCCGAATCTGCCTTATCGTGGGTGCTGGAAGAGGCCACGACCCCCGATGTCGAGCAACGTTGCTTCAACGCCGTCAGCTTCAAGTGCGACGTACTTTGGTGCATCCTCGACGCGACCGCACTTGCCTCGGGCGTTTTGAAATGAACCGAGATGCGCAACCGAAATTTGGCAAAGGCGTCAAACTCCGCCGCGAAAGCGAAGGGAGCGATATGCTGCTGGTGCCAGAAGGGGCACTTTTCCTCAATCGCCAGGCCGCCGCGGCGCTCGAGCTGGTTGACGGCAAGCGTACCGTGGCCGAAATTGTCGATATGCTGGTCGAGCGGTTCGAGGTGACTCCCGAGCGCGCATCGGAAGATCTCGACAATCTCTTCGACCGCTTAACGCAACGCGGATTCTTGTCATGACCGAAGCACGCCCGCTGTCGCTTCTCTGCGAGCTGACCTATCGCTGCAATCTGCAGTGTCCGTACTGCTACAATCCGCTGGCGCTGGCAGAGTACCGCGACGAGCTCTCGACCGGCGCGTGGTGCGGCGTCCTGGAACAGGCGGCCGATCTGGGGGTCGTCCAAGCGCACTTCTCCGGCGGCGAGCCGACGCTGCGCCGCGACCTGGTAACCATCGTCGGCACCGCGTCTCGACTGGGTTTGTACACGAACTTAATCACTCAGGGAACGTTCCTCGACGATCCGCTGATCGACCGATTACTCGAGAGCGGGCTCGATCATATCCAGATTAGCATCCAGGCATCGGAGACTGCACTGGCCGATCGCATTGCCGGCGCCGTCGTTCACGAGAAGAAGCTCGACGCCATGCTGCGCGTACGCGAACGCGACGTCGCGCTTACCTTGAACTGCGTACTGCATCGATTGAACCACGAGGGAATCGACCAGGTAATCGCCTTCGCGGAGCGCATCGGGATTCGGCGGCTGGAACTGGCCAACGTTCAATTCTATGGCTGGGCCTATCGTAATCGTACGGCGCTCATGCCGACTCGCGATCAGGTGCGTCGCGGCGAAGAAATCGTTGCCGCCGCTCGCGAACGCCTGCGCGGAACGATGGAGATCGTCTACGTTCTCCCGGATTATTTTGGCGATTTCCCCAAACCGTGCATGAACGGCTGGGGCAGTCAGTTCATGACCGTCACGCCCAACGGGTACGTCTTGCCCTGCCCGGCGGCGGCCGCAATCGCTTCGCTGAAGTTTGAGAACGTCGGCGATCGCGCGCTCGGCGAGATCTGGCGAGACTCTGACTCGTTTGAACGTTATCGCGGCACCAGTTGGATGCCGGACCCGTGCCGTTCGTGCGAACGACGCGAGGTCGATTGGGGTGGGTGTCGTTGCCAGGCCTATCTGCTCACCGGCGACGCGGGCGCTACCGATCCCGCCTGCTCGCTGAGCAGCGATCACGGTCTCGTTGTGGCCTTGCGCGAAGTTTCCGAGGAGGCCGTTACGGTCGCTCGCCGAGCGTGATCGTTCGCGTTCTCGGCTCGGCGGCGG
>JBAVTZ010000062.1:0-5433 GCA_049696515.1 Candidatus Cybelea sp.
GGCTGCCCATGCTGGAGGCGATGGCGGCGGGCTCTCCGGTTGTGGCCTGCGAGGTCGCGGTGCCGAGTCCGCTTGCCGAGGCGGCGCTGACATTCCCCGCGCGCGATGCGCGCGCGTTGCGCGCCACGCTGGAAAAGCTCCTCTCCGACGAGGGGCTGCGCACGCGCGCGATTAACCTGGGACGAGAGGCCGCGCACCGGCTGACGTGGGATCGTTGCGCACGCGCCACGGCCGACGTCTATCGAGAAGTCTTGGAGCAAACGTGAAACGGAGCCCCTTCACATCGCTCAGGGGAAGCCTGGCGATGCTGATCCTGCTGGGGATCGTGGCGTCGCCGCTGGATTTGCGGGCAGCATCGTCCGCGAACCCCGGGAAAACCCCGCGCTCGATCGCGATCGTCATTAACGGCGATGCGCTCTCGCTAAATCCGCCGCCGCGCTTCGAGCACAACGTGCTCTTAGTGCCGGTGCGGCGAACGATCGAGGCGTTGGGGCTGGCTTTCAATCGCTCGGGCAAGAATATCACGACCCAAATCGGCGCGAAGACGGTGAGCCTGACCGTCGGCAGCCGTGTCGCACAAATTGCCGGCGAACAGGTGATGCTCGACGCGCCTCCGCTCGAAATCAACAACGTGCTCTACGTGCCGCTGCGGTTCTTTACCGATGTTCTCGGTGCCCAGGCGAACTTCGACCGGCGCACCAACGCGGTAATCATCATCGCTCAGTCGGTTGGCCGGTCCGCCGGCGGTTTAGTTCCAGTCGGAAGCGGTTTTCAGCGATTCGGCACGGTTGCCGCGGTTGACGTGCTCTCCGATCCTCCAACGCTCACGCTGGGCTTTAACGGCGGCGTGAAGACGATTCCGATTGCGCCGAATGCGGCCATTGACATCTTGGACGTGAATGTCAACGTGACCACGCCGGGGGAGCTCAGCGACCTTCGTCCGGGCGATTTTGCACGCGTCGAGATGCGCAAGGACGGCCGCGTCGAGCGCATCGTTGACGAGTATGGTTCTCGGAACGGTCATATCGTCGCTATCGCCGGTAGCCAGTTCGTTTTGGGTGATGGGCAAGTAATCACCAGCGGTCGGACGACCGAGATTTCGCTCAATGGCAAGGCTGCCGCGTTTAGCGACTTGAGGCCGGACGACGAGGTCACGGTGCGATATAACGTGGAGACGAACGAGGTTCGTGAGATACGCGCCAGCCGAATTGTTGCGAGCACATCCGCGCGCGCCGCCGGCGGACTCGCAATCGCCAGCATCGACAGCGACGCAAACCATCCGCTCCGGCAGGGAGACGCGATTCACGTAACGCTGCGAGGAACGCCCAGCGCCTCGGCAACTTTCGACATTGGATCGGACGTTGCCGATCAGGCGATGCAGGAACGGTCGCCGGGTTTGTACACGGGCAGCTACACGATTCCACGCGGTGCGAGCTTTGACGACGTGGCCTTAATTGGTCGCCTCTCGGCCGGCGCTGCAAGCGTGCAGGCACCGGCGCCGGAGACGATCTCGGCTTCGAGCGTACCGCCGGGCATCGCGGATTTCGCCCCCGACGCGGGGGCTACGGTAAACACGAATCGCCCGGCCGTCTACGTCAGTTTTGCCGCCGCAGCGGTGCCGGTTAATCCGTCGAGCATTCTTCTTTGGCTCAACGGACGCGACGTCACCTCGGACTGCGTGCGGACCTCGCAGTTCATTCAGTATCTTCCCACGTACACGTATCCCGACGGCCCCGTCCACGTCACGGTACGGGTCTCCGATCGGGCGGGTAATACGACCACGAAGTCGTGGAATTTCACGATCCGCACCCGTTGATGAGCGATTGCATTTTTTGTAGAATCGCCGCCGGCGAACTGCCGGCCACGGTCGTTTATCGGGACGGGGACCTACTGGCGATCGAAGACGTCAACCCCCAGGCGCCCGTGCATCTGTTGGTGCTGCCGGTCACGCATCACGCCACGATGGCGGAGGTATTGGCGGCGAACCCCGCCCTGGCAGGGCGGTTGATCGAGGTCGCTTCGAAGCTCGGAGAAGAACGCGGCGGCGCAAACGGGTTCCGCTTGGTCGTCAATACGGGCCGGGATGGCGGGCAAACCGTGGATCACGTTCACGTTCATCTCCTGGGCGGTCGCTCGCTGACCTGGCCGCCGGGATAGCCCAGACGCGGGCACGATCGAGCATTTGACGCTCCGGCGCCCCTGTGTTAGGCTACCTGTCGGGGCCCTTCGGGGCCTAATTTTTCGTGCATCTTCGCGTACGAAGGCACGCTGAAAGGGGGGTCGTTAAGAAATGGAAGTTCGTATCGCTCCAGGCGAAACGATTGAGAGCGCATTGCGCCGATTTAAGAAGGCCACCCAAAAGGCGGGCATTCTTGCCGAGGCACGCAAACACGAGCACTACGAGAAGCCCAGCGTTCGCCGCAAGAAGAAATCTGCCGCGGCTCGCAAACGCCGCGCTTGATCGTGGCTGCGTAGTCACCGGCCGCAGAATATGGGAGCACTCAAAGATCGTATCGCCTCCGACCTGAAGGATGCGATGAGAGCTCGCGACCAATTGCGCCTGGACACGCTGCGCTCGGCCCTGTCGGGCTTCATTTATAAGCGTTCGGAGGGCGGCAACGAGCTGTCGGAGGCCGACGAACTCGAGGTGGTTCGGCGTTTGGTAAAGCAGCGCGGCGATTCGGTCGCCGAGTTCGAGAAGGCCGGCCGCACCGATTTAGCCGAGAAGGAGCGCGCCGAGCGCGAGATTCTGCTGGCCTACCTCCCGCCGCAGCGATCGGCGGCCGAAGTTCGGGAGATAGTGCAAAGCGCGCTGGCCGAGCTTCCGGAGCAGTCGCGCAACGCGGGTGCCGTAATGAAGATCGTGATGCCGCAACTCAAAGGGCTGGCCGACGGTAACCTCGTCCGCCAGATCGTCACCGAAGAGCTGGCATCTTAAAAACGCGCAACTTCCGTCGGCCGCGAAGGTAGCTACCGATATGAAGGGATTTCGCCTGCGCGCCTGGTTTTGGGCATTGTTCTTGATCGGCGGTCTGGCGGGCGCCGCCAGCAATGCGGCAGCCGGGCCCCCGGTCGTGGTCATTCCGATCTCGGGCACGGTGGATGACGGCATGGCGCACTTGGTCGAGCGCTCGGTGAATGAAGCCAATCAGGAGCACGCGCGCGCGATCGTCCTCGACGTCAATAGTCCCGGGGGGCTGGTCGCGGCCGCTTTCGCGATTCGCGATGCGCTCTTTTCCGCGCAGGAGCCCGTCATCGCGTACGTCGGGGAACGCGCCTACTCCGCAGCCGCGCTGATCTCACTTTCGGCCAATCACATTATCATGGGACCCGGCGCCTCGATCGGCGCCGCCGAACCAGTTGAGGCCGGCGGGACGGTGCCTCCGAGCGCCAAGGTCATCTCCGCACTGCGCGGCGAGTTCGAATCGACCGCGCAGCGCAATCATCGCGATCCCAAGCTTGCGGGCGCGATGGTTGATAAGAACGTCGATCTTCCCGAGTACAAACGCTCCGGCGTAGTGCTGACCCTCAATACCGCCGACGCCGTTCGCTCCGGCATCGCCGACGGAACAGCCCCCACGCTGGATGCCGCACTTGCCCAAGTTCACTTAGCCGATGCCCCCAGGACGACGGAATCGCTTAGCTGGGGAGAGCGAATCGCGCGCTTTGCAACCGACCCGGTCGTGAGCGGACTGCTCCTGACGCTAGGCATGCTGGGGCTGTTGATTGAAATGCAGACCCTGCACGGCATCGCCGGTTTCATCGGAATCGGCGCGCTGGCACTCTTTTTTGGAAGTCATATTTACGCCGGATTCTCGAATGGTTTTGTCGTTGTGCTGGCGATCTTGGGACTCTTAGGCATTCTCTGGGAGCTGCACGTGGTTCCGGGCCACGGTCTGCCGGGAATACTGGGTGCAGTCGCGCTCTTGGTGGCGGTGCTCTTTGCCTTTGGCACGCCGTTTTTCTTCGTCGGAATGGAGACGATCGCTACTGCGATTGTCTTGACCGTTATCATTTTTACGCTGGTGGTGCGTGCCGCGCCGCAAAATGCCTGGGCGCACCGGTTGGCGCTAGCATCGGCGCAAGGTCCCGATTATGTGGCTAGCGCCGACCATCGCAGCCTGCGCGGACGCACGGGTACGGCGGTTAGCTATCTTCGGCCGGCCGGCATCGCCTCGATCGATGGTCGCCGTGTTGATGTGCTCACCGAGGGTGAGTTTATCGCGCAAGGAACCCAGATTCGAGTCGTGCGCGTCGAGGGCGCTCGCGTGTTCGTGGTGCCAGTTAGCCAACAGGAGTACACATGATTGCCGTTAGCGGCGCGATCGTCATCCTTCTCGTCGTCATTGCCTTTTTCGCATTCCTCTACTACTTCCCGATCGGCCTATGGATTCGTACCATCGCGGCGGGCGTGCCGCTTAGCATTATCTCGCTGGTGCGAATGCGTCTCATCGGCATTCCGCCCGGCGTGATCGTCACGAACTACGTGCGCGCGCGCAAGGCGGGGCTGAATCTCACGGTCGACCAAATGCAATCGCACTTTCTTGCCGGCGGCAACGTCGAGAACGTAACGCTCGCCATGATTGCCGCGCAGCGCGCGCAGATTCCGCTGGAATGGCAGCGGGCCGCTGCGATCGACTTGGCTGGACGTAACGTGCTCGAGGCGCTGCAAACCTCGGTGAACCCAAAGGTTATTGAGACGCCGATCTTCCAAGGCGTCGCCCAAAACGGCATTCAGCTCAACGTCAAGGCCCGCATCACGGTGCGAAGCGATTTAGACCGCTACGTCGGAGGCGCGGGTGAGCCCACGATTGTCGCCCGTGTCGGCGAAGGAGTGGTATCGGCCGTCGGAGCCGCTGTGGATCACAAGGAAGTCCTGGAGTATCCCGATCGTATCAGCAAGGCGGTCCTTGCAAAGGGGCTCGACGCGGGAACCGCCTTCGAGATTGTCTCAATCGATATCGCCGACGTGGACGTCGGTAAGAATATCGGTGCCGAGCTGCAGACTAGTCAGGCCGAAGCCGACCGCCGCATCGCCCAAGCAAAGGCCGCCGAGCGGCAATACGCGGCGCTCGCCGCGGAGCAGGAGCAGAAGGCGGAGACCCAGGCAATGCGTGCCAAGGTCGTTGAAGCCGAAGCGACGATTCCCCAGGCGATCGCCCAGGCGTTTCGCAGCGGGAACCTCGGTGTGATGGATTATTACCGGCTCAAGAACGTCCAGGCCGATACGGAGATGCGGGGGGCAATCGGCGCATCGACCGAGAGCTCGACGGATTCTCAGCAGCTTCCGCCACTCGCTGGACCAAGTCCGAAGTAGACGCCCCGATGCGCGAGGTGGGAACCCTCGTTTGGGTGGTTCTGATCATCGTCGGGGTGGTCGGGAGCATGGTCTCCAGCGTCCGCCGGCAAGTGCGCGCGCAGCAAGCGCAGGCC